>DISA01000048.1:0-41811 GCA_002421915.1 Gallionellaceae bacterium UBA6222 | reverse complement strand
AGATCGTCTTCGACCTCAAGCTGAACCGGTTTCGTGTCTTGGCCGTATTCCTGCACTCTATCCCCGCTGATGGGCGCTCATCTGAGCGTCCACAGCGGCCAATGCGGTCACGTTGATGATGTTCCGCACGGTCGCCGAAGGCGTCAGAATATGGGCCGGCAACGCGGCACCCATCAGGATCGGTCCGACCGACAGGCCTTCGCCGAGGACCTTCAACAGGTTGAACGAAATGTTCGCCGCGTCCAGGTTCGGCATGATGAGCAGATTGGCCTGTCCCTTCAAGCGCGAGTTTGGGAAAATCCGTTCGCGGATTTCTTCCGACAGCGCGGCGTCGGCGTGCATCTCGCCCTCGACCTCCAGATAGGGGGCGCGTTCGTGCAGGATCGACAGCGCCGCCCGCATCTTCACCGCCGAATCTGTGCCGCGCGAACCGAAGCTGGAATGCGACAGCAGCGCCACCTTGGGCTCGATGCCGAAACGGCGCACTTCCTCGGCCGCCAGCATCGTCGCCTCGACGATCTCTTCGGCGTTGGGTTCCGGCGTGACATAGGTGTCGCAGATGAAGAAGGTTCCCTGCGGCATGATCAGCAGGTTCATCGCCGCCGGACGCTTGACGCCCGGCTTCAGGCCGATCACGTCGTTGATGTGCGCCAGTTGTTTGGTGTACCGCCCGATGGTGCCGCAGATCATGGCGTCGGCCTCGCGCCGGCGGACCATCAGGGCGCCGATCACGGTGTTGCGGGTGCGCACCACGGTACGGGCATATTCGGGGCTGACACCCTTGCGTTCCTGGATCTGGTGGTACAGACGCCAATAATCGTTGTAGCGCGGGTCGTCGTTGGGATCGCACAGGTCGAAGTCGGTATCGATGCGCAGGCGCAGGTCCAGGTCGCGGATGCGCTTGACCACGACGTCGCGNNGGTCGAACACCGGCTTCATCACCAGTCCAGAGCGGAACACGAACTGCGACAGGGTCTCGTGATAGGATTCGAAGTCGATGATGGGACGGCGGGCCACGCCCGAGTTCATCGCCGCCCGCGCCACCGCCGGCGCGATCTTCAAGATCAAGCGCGAATCGAACGGCTTGGGAATCAGGTATTCCGGTCCGAAGGACAACGGCTGCTCGCCATAGGCGGCGCGGACCCGCTCGTCCGATTCGGCCATCGCCAGCTCGGCCAGCGCATAGGTGGCGGCCAGTTTCATGTCCTCGTTGATCTGGGTGGCGCCGACATCCAGGGCGCCCCGGAAGATGTAGGGGAACACCAGGACGTTGTTGACCTGGTTGGGATAATCCGAACGCCCGGTGGCGATCACCGCGTCGGGACGTACCGACTTCACTTCCTCGGGCAGGATTTCCGGGGTCGGGTTGGCCAGGGCGAAGACGATGGGCTTGGGCGCCATGCGGGCGACCATTTCCGGAGTCAGCACGCGCGGCGCCGACAGTCCCAGGAAGATGTCGGCGTCGCCGATGACGTCGTCCAGGGTGCGGGCGTCGGTTTCCTGGGCGAAGATTTCCTTGTAGGGGTCCATCAGTTCGTTACGGCCCTTGTAGACCACGCCCTTGATGTCGGTGACCCAGATGTTCTCGCGCTGAATGCCGACCGAGACCAGCAGGTTCAGGCAGGCCAGGGCGGCAGCGCCCGCGCCCGAGGCCACCAGGCGGACCTTTGAAATATCCTTACCCACCACGCGCAGCGCGTTGACCATCGCGGCGGCCACCACGATGGCGGTTCCGTGCTGGTCGTCATGCATCACCGGGATCGACAGACGCTCCTTCAACTGGCGCTCGACCTCGAAGCATTCCGGGGCCTTGATGTCTTCCAGGTTGATGCCGCCAAAGGTAGGCTCCAGCGCGGCGATGATATCCACCAGTTTGTCCGGATCGTTCTCCGCGATCTCGATATCGAACACGTCGATACCGGCAAACTTCTTGAACAGCACCGCTTTGCCTTCCATCACCGGTTTCGCCGCCAGCGGGCCGATGTTGCCCAGTCCCAGCACCGCCGTGCCGTTGCTGATGACTGCCACCAGATTGCCGCGCGCCGTCATGTTGCGCACTTCGGACGGGTCCGCCACGATCAGTTCACAGGCCGCCGCCACTCCCGGAGAGTAAGCCAAGGCCAGATCCCGCGCGGTATGCAGCGGTTTGCTGGCACTGACAGTGATCTTGCCCGCCGGAGGCTGGCGGTGGTATTGCAATGCCGCCTCGCGTATTTGCTTGTCCATGCTGACCTCGACTATCGTTAAGCGCCCATTCGCGGGAGATTATAGTCCCCGAATCAAAGTGCGGTGACCGCCTTCATGCCTGGCGTTGCTGTTGATTCAGCTTCAGCGTGCACAGGGTGTGGCGGCGGACTTCATGCAGCAAGGGCACGTTCTCATCCAGCGCTTCGCCGTAAGATGGAACCATCTCTTTCAGCTTGTCTTTCCACTCGGCAGATTTCATGCGCGGCTTGAAACAACGCTCGATCACCTCAATCATCGCCTGCACTGAGGTCGAAGCGCCGGGTGAAGCACCCAGTAGTGTGGCCAGCGTGTGATCCCGGGAAGTAACAATCTCCGTACCGAATTCCAGTTTGCCGCCTTTCTTATCGCAACCTTTGATGATCTGCACACGCTGGCCCGCCGCCGCCAATTGCCACTGATGCTCGGTTGCTTCCGCATAAAACTCACGCAGGGAGACGACCCGTTCTTTGTGCGATTTGAACGCTTCACTCACCAGATAACGCGTGAGATCCATGTTGTCGCGCGCCACCGACAACATCGGTTTCAGATTGGCGGATTTCAGCGACGAGAACAGATCGAGCACCGAGCCTTCCTTGAGGAATTTGGTGGTGATGCTGGCGAACGGACCGAACAGCAAGACCGATTCTCCGCCAATGATGCGCGCGTCCAGATGCGGCACCGACATCGGCGGTGCACCCACGGCAGCGCGGCCATATACCTTGGTCGTGTGCTGGCGCACGATCTTGGGGTCGTGACAGATCAGCCATTGGCCGCTGATGGGGAAGCCGCCATAACCCTTCGCTTCCGGAATGCCGGATTTTTGCAGCAGGGGCAGTGCGCCACCGCCCGCGCCGAGAAACACGAATCCCGCATCGATCGTCCTGGTCTTGTCGCCGTGGTTGTCTTTCACCCGCACATGCCAGCGCCCGTCATCGTGTTGTTTCATACTCATGATGGTATGGCTCAGTTTTAATTCGAAATTGGGCAACTTCAGCAGTGCTTTGACCAGTTTGCGGGTCAGAAATCCGAAGTCGATGTCGGTACCGTGTTTGACCTGGGTCGCGGCGACTTTTTCCCCGGCATCGCGGTGACGCATCACCAATGGCATCCATTCGTTCAGGACCGCATGGTTCTCGCTGTACTCCATCTCCTCGAACAGATGATGTTTGTGCAGCGCCTGATAGCGTTTGCGCAGGAAGGCAACATTCTCCGCGCCCCGCACGAAGCTCTGGTGATACACCGGATTGATGAACTTTTCCGGCGTCGGCAACAAGCCCTGCTCCACCAGATACGACCAGAACTGCAGGGACATCTCGAACGCCGCGTTGATCTCCAGCGCGCGGTCGATATTGACGCTGCCATCCGGCATCTCCGGCGTGTAATTCAGTTCGCAATAACCGGCGTGCCCGGTGCCGGCGTTGTTCAACCCGTGCGAGCTTTCGTTGGCCACTCTGGCCTGCCGCTCGACCATCATTATCTTCAACGACGGGTCGAGCTGCGCCAGCAACTTGCCCAGCGTCGCACTCATCACCCCCGCCCCGACCAGCAACACATCCACTTTTTTCACTGACATTTCCAAACACCCCATACTGCGCAATGATTTTCTCCGCGCATTCTATACATAGCGACAGAAACCGTAGCGAGCAGTTGCATGGCAAGGCGCCCGGAGCGGAGAAACCGGAATGCACACAGTAGTACATGAGGATTCCGGGCACCGCGCAACGTAGCCATGCGGCCGCGCAGTAGATTTATGTCGCCATGTTTACCGGTTCATCTCCGCCAGCATCCTCTCCAAACGCTTTACCGATACGATCACCGGCGTCTTCAACTCCTGCGCAAACAGCGATACGCGCAACTCCTGCAACATCCAGCCGAAATTCTCCAGCCGCTCGTCGCGCTCACCCTGCAACGCGGACAGCCTGCGCTGCCATTGTTGCAATAGGGGCTGCATCTGCGCCATAAGCTGCGCATCGCGCGCCGGGTTGGCGCGTAATTTTTCCAGACGCACGCTGACCGCCTTCAAGTAGCGCGGCATGTGCTGCATGCGCTCGTAGGGGGTGCGGGCGATCCAGCCTTTGCCGAGCAATGATTCCATCTGCTGGCGGATGTCTTGCGTGACCTGTCCGTGGGATTTAAATGCTGGTAAGGTTTTCTGCAATGCCTGATGTTCGGTCAACACCGTACCGACCAGACGCGCGATCTCCTGCCCCACCAGATTAAGGCGCGACTTGGCGTCCTTGCAGTGCGCATTGAATGTCTTTTCGCTGTCCGGCAACGGATCGTTCAGACAGCAACGATCGAAGGTCACAGAAAGGATCTGCTGCTGCAAGTCCTGCTGGCTGCCAAAGAGCAAAAACAACATCGCCATCTTTTGCAGGTCGGGCAGGTTCTTCTCCAGGAACTTCACCTGCTCTTTCAGCGTCAGCATGAACAGACGGCGCAGTCCGGCGCGATGTATGGCATGCGCTTCGTCTGCGGTATCGAAAGCCTGCAGCGTCACCGCGTCGCCTTCGTCGTGCAGCGCGTTGAACACCGTCACCTGTTGTCCGGCGCGCGGCACTTGCGTGGTCTCGGCGAAGTCGCCGAAGGTCCAAGTGGTGTAGCGTTCCTTGTCGCTGGTGACCGTAGCCTGCACCTGTTTCGCGGGCACACTGGCAGCCAGTGTCGCTTTGGGTGCCCAGTCACCGCGCAACTGCAGGAAGTTCCTGCCCATGCCCAGTTGGCGACCATGCTCGTCCACCACGCGGAAATTCATCAGCAGATGCGGCGGCAGTTGTTCAAGACGGAAGGCGTCCAGCGGCACGTCGATCTGTTTCTGCTCGCGCAGGTAACGCGCTAATGCCTGCAACAGCGGCGTATCTGAAGGCTTCACTGCCAAGCAAAAGGACGCAGAAAACTCCGGTACCGGCACGCAATGGCGGCGCATCTTTTGCGGCAGCGACTTCAGCAACTGCGCGACCTTCTCCGCCAGAACGCCCGGCACCAGCCACTCGCAGCGCGCGGGCTGCACCTGATTGATCAGCGCCTGCGGCACGGTTAGCGTGACGCCGTCGTCGCTCTTGCCGGGTGCGAAGTTGTATGCCAGCGCGTAGCTCACGTTGTTCATCAGCAGCTGCGGCGGAAACTGCTCGGTGGTGATGCCGGCCGCCTCGTGCCGCATCAGGTCGTCTTTTTTCAGAAATAGCAGTTTCGGTTGTTCCCGTTCCGCCTCCTTGCGCCAGTGCTCGAATGCCGCGCCATTGTGCATACCCGCCGGAATGCGCTGGTCGTAGAACGCGAAGATCAGCTCGTCGTCCACCAGCACGTCGGGGCGGCGCGACTTGTGCTCCAGCGCCTCGATGTCGGCGATCAGCTTCTGGTTGTGCGCAAAGAACGGCGCCTGGGTGTTGAACTCGCCGTTCACCAGCGCCTCGCGGATGAACGCCGCGCGCGATTCTTCCGGGTTCATCGGCCCGTAATGCACGCGCTTCTTCGGATTGATGAGCAGGCCGTACAGCGTGCTGCGCTCCCACGCCGCCACCTGTGCCGCCTTCTTCTCCCAGTGCGCGTCGTAATAGCTGCGCTTGATCAGGTGCGCACCGACTTCCTCCAGCCACTCGGGCTCGATGCGCGCCACGCAGCGCGCGAACAGCTTGGTCGTCTCCACGATCTCGGCCGCGACCACCCACTTCGCGCCCTTCTTCGCTAGAACCGAATTTGACGCGAGGAAGAATTTGATCTCGCGCGGGCCGAGATAATGCGGCTCGTTCACCGCGCGCGTGCCGATGTTGCCGAGCAGGCCGGTGAGCAGGGCTTTGTGGATCTGCTCGTAGGTGGCGGGCTGCTCGTTGAAGCGCATGCCCATCTCGCTCATCTGCGCATGCAACTGCTGGTGCAGCTCGTGCCATTCGCGCAGGCGCAGCGGTGACAGGAACTTGTCGCGGCACTCGGTCGCCCACAGTTTGTTGCTCTTCTTGTGCTTGATGCCCTCCTGGAACCACGCCCACAATTTCAGGTAGGCGAGAAAATCAGAGCGCTCGTCGTTGAAGCGCTGGTGCGCCGCATCTGCCGCCTCGCGCCGCTCCCCCGGGCGGTCGCGCGGGTCCTGCAACGCGAGCGCGCCGGCGATGATGAGGATCTCGTTCAGGCAGTGATACTGCCGCCCCGCCAGCAGCAGGCGTGCGACTTTCGGATCGAGCGGCAGTTTGGCCAGTTCGTGACCAAGCGGTGTAAGCTGGCGCTGGTCGTTGATGGCATTCAGCTCCTGTAACAACTGGTAGCCGTCGGCGATGGCGCGCGAACCGGGCGGTTCAATGAAAGGGAAAGCCTCCACCTCACCCAGTCCCAGCGCGCTCATACGCAGGATGACGGTGGCCAGCGACACGCGGAATATCTCGGCATCGGTATAGGGCGGACGCTGGATGAAATCCGCTTCGTCGTACAGGCGGATGCACACGCCGCTCATCACCCGCCCGCAGCGGCCGGTGCGCTGGTTGGCCGCCGCTTGCGCGATGTTCTCCACGCGCAACTGCTCCACCTTCTGTCGCACGCTGTAGCGGTTGATGCGTGCCAGACCGCTGTCGATCACATAGCCGATGTTGGGCACGGTGAGCGAGGTCTCGGCCACATTAGTGGCCAGCACCACGCGGCGCATGCCGGATGCGGGTTTGAACACGCGGTCCTGCTCGGCGGTGGACAGGCGCGAGAACAGGGGCAATATCTCGATACCCTTGTGTTGGTGCTTGCGCAGCGCCTCTGCGGTGTCGCGTATCTCGCGCTCACCGGGTAGGAACACCAGCACATCGCCTTTCAGACCGCCGATGGAAAGCTCGTCCAGTGCACTACAGACCGCCTGCGGCACGTCCTGCGTGTCGCCTTCCTCGTTCTGTTGCGGCGGGCGGTAGCGCACCTCGACCGGATAAGTGCGGCCGGAAACTTGCAGCACCGGCGCAGGCACACTGCCCTCTCCCACGGCCCCTCTCCCGCTTGCGGGCGAGGGGAGCGCGAAGTGCTTCGCGAATCTTTCCGCATCCAGCGTGGCCGAGGTGATGATGAGTTTCAGGTCGGGGCGGCGCGGCAACAACCGTTTCAGATAACCGAGCAGGAAGTCGATGTTGAGCGAGCGCTCGTGTGCCTCGTCGATGATGATCGTGTCGTAATTTCTCAGCAGCGGGTCGTGATGAATCTCGGCCAGCAGGATGCCGTCAGTCATCAGCTTGACGCAGGTGTCTGGCGACACCTTGTCGTTGAAGCGCACCTTGTAGCCGACCAGCCCGCCCAGTTCGGATTTCAGCTCTTGCGCGATGCGCGCCGCCACCGAACGTGCCGCCACCCTTCTCGGTTGTGTGTGACCGATGACACCGAGCACACCGCGCCCCAGGCCCAGACATATCTTGGGCAGCTGCGTGGTCTTGCCGGAGCCGGTCTCGCCGCAGACGATGATCACTTGATGCTTGCCGATGGCCTGCGCCAGTTCATCGCGCCGCGCGACCACCGGCAGATCGGCCGGATACTCGATTTCAGACAGTTGTTGCACGCGCGCGAGACGGCGCCGGGCAATGGCGGACAGGTTCTGTTTCGTGTCGATCATGGTTTTGTCTGCCTGCGGCCGTCCAGGGGATGCTCGCGCCGCCACAGCCAGGGAGCCTGCGGTCCGGCATCCGCCCACAAGCCGCGCTTCGCCTGTTGCGCTTCGCTCTGCAACGCAAGATAGGCCTTGTCGGCATGGTAGTGCGAGTACTCCCACGCCATGCCGCGCCGCACCTGTTCCCGATTCACGTCGAGACCATCTTTGCTCAGGTAGCCGATGACGCGCGCGTACTGGTCGACCGCCCGGCTTTCGACCCGCACCGTTTGCTTGTGCACCAGCGCGCGGAGGGAATCGCGCGACTGTTTGCCGTAAGGCTGTCCCTTTTCCGGCGCATCGATATCGGCCAGCCGCACCTTGATCTTTTGCCGTTCGCGCAATACCAGCACGGTGTCCCCGTCCAGTACAGCAATAACTTTTGCCTCGAACACTTCCGCCTGTGCCGCCCACGCGAGGCAACACAACAGCGCACACCACAGCCTCATGTCAGCACGCTTTTGATGATTGCCAGACAGAGCAGCGCGTAGCCGGCTGCCAGCAGGTCGTCGAACATGACGCCAAGACCGCCGTGCCAGTTTTTGTCGAAATAGCGGATCGGCGGCGGCTTGACGATGTCGAAGAAACGGAACAGCGCGAACGCCAGCAGTTGCCACGCCGGCTCGTTCGGGGTGAAGAACAGCACCAGCAGGAAGGCGACCACTTCGTCCCACACGATGCCGCCGTAATCCGCCACGCCGAGCGCCTTGCCGGTGATGTTGCATACCCACACGCCGATGGCGAATGCCCAGATGATCACCAGCAGGAACAGCATGTCCGACAGGCGCGGCGCCAGATACCAGTAGAACGGGAAGGCCACCAGCGTGCCGAAAGTGCCGGGTGCCTTGCGCGCCAGCCCGCTGCCGAAACCGAACGACAGCAGATGCGCCGGATGGCTGAACAGGAAGCGCCAGTTTGGTTGCACAATCAGCCCGTCATGCGAAGTGGTCATAGCCCGCCTTTTCGATTTTCATTTCCTTGCCTGCGGCATCGCGCACCACACAGCCGTGCCCGGCATGAATCTGCCCGATGCGCGTGAGCGACAATTGGAGTTGTTCGGCCAGTGCGACCAATGTGTCGCGCGCGGTCGCGGGCGCGGTGAAGCACAGCTCATAATCGTCGCCGCCCGCCAGCGCACACTGTTGCGCCAATTTTTTTTCCACGCCCGTCCCGACGATGGGCAAGGTTTCGATCTCCAGCTCGGCGCCGACTGCCGAGCGTTGCAGGATATGTCCCAGATCGGCAAGAAGGCCGTCGGAAATGTCGATCGCGCTGCGGGCGATGCCGCGCAAAGCCAGGCCGAGCGCGACACGCGGTTGCGGCTGATGCAGCGCCTTGAGACAGTCATCGCGCACCTGATCGTATAACGTGTGGCGGCCTTGCTCATCTGCCAGTCCGAGCGCGGCCTTGCCCAGCGTGCCCGACACCCAGATGTCGTCGCCGGCCAGCGCGCCGTCGCGGCGCAAGGCGCGGCCGCGCGGCACTTCGCCGAGGATGGTGACGCACAAAGCGAGCGGCCCGCGCGTGGTGTCGCCGCCGATGAGTTCGACACCGTGTGCGCCGGCCAGCGCGAAGAAACCGGCACTGAACTTTTGCAGCCAGTCTTCATCGGCATCGGGCAGCGCCAGCGCCAGCGTCGCCCAGCGCGGCACCGCGCCCATCGCCGCCAGATCGGACAGGTTCACCGCCAGCGTCTTGTGGCCGAGCAGAAAAGGGTCGGCATCCGCCGTGAAGTGCGTGCCGCACACCAGCATGTCACTGGAGATCGCCAGCTCATTGCCCGCGCCGACCCCGACCAGCGCAGCATCATCGCCCACACCCAATACCGCACTTGATGCGGAACGGGTGAAATAGCGCTGGATAAGATCGAATTCGGACATGATTTTTATTAAAAACCCTTGCCCGCAGATTACGCACCCACCTCAGCCGCGCGCACCTGCGCCGCCAGCTTGTCCAGCACGCCGTTGACGAATTTGTACCCGTCGCTGCCGCCGAAGGTCTTGGCCAGCTCGACCGCTTCGTTGATGATCACCCGATAGGGCACTTCCGGCTGTTGCGTAAGTTCGTAGGCACCCAGTAGCAGCACCGAGAACTCGATCGGGCTCAATTCGTCCAGCGGGCGATCCAGATGCGGTGCGACCAGTGTGCCCAGCGCCTCGTGTTGCGCGATGGTGCCGCGCAGCAACTGCTGGTACAACCCGGTGTCGTAGCGGCCCAAGCTTTTGTCGTCACCCGTGCTGCGCCCGATTTCGGTCGCACTGCTGCCCGACAGGCGCCATTCGTAAATACCCTGCAAGGCCAGTTCGCGCGCACGGTGGCGCGGACTGGCCGCGGGTTTCTTGATTGCGGTCATGCCAGGTCGCGCGCCAGATTGACCATCTCAATGGCGACCAGCGCGGCTTCGGCACCTTTCACGCTCATGCGCGACTCGGCCTGTGCATCGGTGTCGGTGGTGAGGATCGCATTGGCGATGGGGATGCCGGTCGCCAGTTGCACTTCACCCACGCCGCGCGCGGATTCGTTGGAGACGATTTCAAAATGATAGGTGTCGCCGCGGATCACCGCGCCCAGCGCGATCAGCGCATCGTAATCGTGGCTATCCGCCATCTCCCACAGCGCCAGCGGAATCTCCAGCGCGCCGGGCACAGTGGCCAGCACGATGTCATCGTCCGCCACACCGCTCTTGAGCAGTTGGGCACGGCAGGCGGCCAACAATCCTTCGCACACAACCGGATTGAAACGGCTCTGCACGATACCGATGCGCATGCCGTAACCATTCAAATTCCTGGTGATCTCTCTCATTTTTTATCCTTGACAGAACTTTCATATTTCGCCGAACAATATCCGGTGATCTCCAACCCGAAGCCGGTCATGCTCGGCATCTTGCGCGGGGTAGCGATCAGGCACATCTTGCCGACACCGACATCGCGCAAGATCTGCGCGCCGATACCGTAACTCTTGGGGTCCCATTTTGTTGCATGATGGTCGGCCTGGGTATCCAAAGCGCGGGCGCGCAAAGTCTGTGCAGTCTCATCCTGATGCATCAGCACCAGCACGCCGCTGGATGCCGCACTGATCTTCTGCATCGCCTCATGCACGCTGGTGCCCTGCTGAAAACTGGCCTGCTCCATGAAATCCAGCACCGACAACGGCTCATGCACGCGCACCAGCGTTTCGAATTCCGCTCGTACCTCGCCATGTACCAGCGCAAGATGGGTGCGCTGCGTGCTCTTGTCGGTATAAACGAACAACTCAAATTCACCGTAGGCGGTTTGCAGCGTGCGCTGGCCAATGCGCTCGACCAGGGTTTCGTTGTGCGAACGGTATTCGATCAGGTCGGCAATGGTGCCGATCTTCAGACCATGCTGTTTGGCAAACGGGATTAAATCGGGCAGACGCGCCATCTCGCCGTCTTCCTTCAATATCTCGCAGATGACGGCGGCGGGCGTCACGCCCGCCAGTTGCGCCAGGTCGCAGCCCGCTTCGGTATGGCCGGCGCGCACCAGCACGCCGCCGTCGCGCGCCATCAGCGGGAAGATGTGGCCCGGCTGCACAATGTCGCCCGGCCTGGCATCCCTGTTCGCCGCCGCCAGAATGGTGCGTGCGCGGTCAGCTGCCGAAATGCCGGTGGTGACACCGCTCGCCGCTTCGATGCTGAGGGTGAAATTGGTCGCCAGCGGCAGCCCGTTCTCGCGCACCATCAACGGCAGGTCCAGTTGCTTGCAATGCGCCTGGGTCAGCGTCAGACAGACCAGCCCGCGTCCGTATCTGGCCATGAAATTGACCATCTCCGGCGTGGCGAATTCGGCAGCAAAGACCAGATCGCCCTCGTTCTCGCGGTCCTCCTCGTCCACCAGCACGACCATACGGCCGGCGCGTATCTCTTCGATGATCTCTTTGATCGGTGCAACGTCTGTCATGGGTTTTGCTCTTTCTCTGCCTGCATCATGCGTTCCACATAGCGCGCAATCAGGTCGATCTCCAGATTTACGCGCGCCCCTTTTTCCAACTCGTTCAATGTCGTCACTTCCAGTGTGTGCGGGATCAGGTTCACCTCGAACTCGCATCCTGCCACCCGGTTCACCGTCAGGCTCACGCCGTTGATGGTGATGGAGCCTTTCACCGCGATATATTTGGCCAGCACCTGCGGCGCGCGCACCACCAGCCGCCAGCTTTCGCCGATGTCGTTGAACGCCACCACCTCGCCCACGCCATCCACATGACCGCTCACCAGATGCCCGCCCAGCCGGTCGCACAGGCGCAGCGCCTTTTCCAGATTGATGTGCGCGCCCTGCCGCTCCAGCCCTGTGGTGCAGTCCAGCGTCTCGCGCGAAACCTCCACGCTGAAATCGTTGCCGTCGATCTCCACCACTGTCAGACAAACGCCGTTCACCGCGATGCTGTCACCCAGTTGCACATCGTCCATGCCGAGCACTTCAGTCGCCACCGTTAAACGCAGGCCGCCCTCGCGGTTTTGTGCCGATTTAATCAGCCCCGTATCCGCTATGATTCCGCTAAACATGCTTAATCCTCACAGTGATTCGCAAATCTCCGCCCACGTGACGCACATCCTGCCAGGCCAGTGCCACGCGCTGATCCAATTGTGTCAACTCGCCCAAATCCGCCAGCCCGCGCGCCGCATCACCCAGCAATTGTGGCGCCAGATACAGCACCAATTCATCCACCAGCCCGGCGCGCAACAGCGCGCCGTTCAGCGTCTTGCCCGCCTCCACCAGCACTTCGTTGATGCCGCGCCGCGCCAAGTCGCGCAGCACTGTCGGCAAGTCAACTTGCCCGGCGGCATCAGGCAGCACCACGACTTCCGCCCCGCGCACAGTCAGCACATCGCGTTTCAGCGTATCGGCCGAAACGGTGTAGATCAGCGTCTGCCCGCCCTGCAACATGCGGGCGGCGGGCGACATGCGCAGCGCACTATCCAGCACCACGCGCAACGGCTGCCGCCCGACTGCGATCTCGCGCACATTCAGTTGCGGATCATCTGCCAGCACGGTGCCGACACCGGTCAGCACCGCACAGGAACGCGCGCGCCAGTGCTGCACATCCTGCCGGGCTGCTTCACCCGTGATCCATTGACTGGTCCCGTTCGCCAGCGCGGTGCGACCGTCCAAACTGGCGGCGATCTTGCTGCGCACCCAGGGCAAACCGCGCGTCATGCGCGAGACGAAACCGACATTCAGTTCGCGCGCGGAGGTTTCCATCAGTCCGCTTTCGACTGCGATACCGGCTGCGCGCAAACGGGCGATACCTTGCCCGGCCACCCGCGGATTGGGATCCTGCATGGCGCATACCACGCGCACCACTCCCGCTTCAATCAGTGCCTCCGCACAGGGCGGAGTACGTCCGTGATGACTGCAAGGCTCCAGCGTGACATAGGCCGTCGCACCGCGCGCATTTTTTCCTGCTGCACGCAAGGCATGCACTTCGGCATGCGGCTCACCGGCACGCACATGCCAACCTTCATCGACGACTTTATTACCCTTGACCAGCACACAGCCGACACGCGGATTGGGCGTGGTCGTGTTCAGCCCCTGCGCTGCCAGTTGCAGCGCCCGCGCCATCCACTCACTGTCGGCAGCAACAAGCATGTTCAACTCCCAAAAATCAGTCTCACGCGGAGGCGCGGAGCACGCGGCGTAAATTCAATGCCACTGCGAAACAGTCCGGACAAGGTGTCGATCATAGTTTCTCCGAACTTCTCCGCGCACTCACGCGCCTCCGCGTGACCAACTGCCGGAACGAAGTCAAACGCCCTTGCGCCGGCGCGCCGACGGTTTGCGCACCGCATCCACCGCATCCGTGAAATCGTCCACGTCCTGGAAACTCTTATAGACCGAAGCGAAGCGGATGTAGGCGACCTTGTCCAGCTTCAGCAATTCCTTCATCACCAGCTCGCCGATCTGGCGCGAACCGATCTCGCGCTCGCCGAACGCAAACACCTTTTGCGTAACATGATCAATGGCCGCATCGACCAGCTCGGTCGGCACTGGTCGCTTGTGCAATGCGCGGGTGAAACTGGTGCGCAATTTGTCCGTGTCGAACTCGCTGCGCATGCCGTTCTGCTTGACCACTTGCGGCATACGCAATTCCACCATCTCGTACGTGGTGAAGCGCTTGTCGCACGACAGGCAACGGCGGCGGCGGCGAATGCTGTCGCCCTCGTCGCTCTCGCGCGTATCGATCACCTGGGTATCGTTACCTTTGCAGAAGGGACATTTCATAATGATCGGGAAGGGTAAAGGGAGAATGGGGAAGGGCGCGGTGCTGCGTTTACCCTTCTCCCTTCCCTCTTCTCCCTTCTCACATTAGGCTCCGTACACCGGGAAGGTGGTGGTCAGTTTTTTCACTTCACCCGCCACACGCGCGATCACCGCGTCGTCATTCGGCGCGTCCAGCACGTCGGCCACCAGATGGGCCAGCTTCTCGGCTTCCAGCTCCTTGAAGCCGCGCGTGGTCATCGCCGGCGTGCCGATGCGGATGCCGCTGGTGACGAACGGTTTTTGCGGATCGTTCGGGATGGAATTCTTGTTCACCGTGATGTGGGCGCGACCCAGCGCCGCCTCGGCCTCCTTGCCGGTGATGTGCTTGGCTTGCAGATCGACCAGGAACATGTGGCTGTCGGTGCGGCCGGAGACAATGCGCAGGCCGCGTTCCTGCAACACTTTGGCCATCACCCGCGCGTTGTCCACAACCTGCTTCTGACATTCCTTGAATTCATTGCCCGCCGCCTCCTTGAAGGCCACCGCCTTGGCCGCAATAACGTGCATCAGCGGGCCGCCCTGGATGCCGGGGAAGATCGCGGAACTCAATGCCTTCTCGTGTTCCGCCTTGGCCATGATGATGCCGCCGCGCGGGCCGCGCAGGGTCTTGTGGGTGGTGGTGGTGACGAAATCGGCGATGCCGACCGGGCTGGGGTACACGCCCGCCGCCACCAGTCCGGCGTAGTGCGCCATGTCCGCGAACAGATAGGCGCCGACGCTGTCGGCAATGGCACGGAAGCGTTTCCAGTCGATCACCAGCGAGTAAGCGGAAGCCCCCGCCACGATCATCTTCGGCTTGTGCTCGTTCGCCAGCGCCTGCACCTGTTCATAGTCGATTTCTTCCTTGTCATTCAGACCGTACTGCACGGCGTGGTACAGCTTGCCGCTGATATTCACCGAGGCCCCGTGGGTCAAATGGCCGCCGTGCGCCAGACTCATGCCGAGAATGGTATCGCCGGGTTTCAACACCGAGACGTAAACACCCTGGTTCGCCTGTGAACCGGAGTGCGGTTGCACGTTGACATATTCCGCACCGAACAGCGCCCTGGCGCGCTCGATCGCCAGCTTTTCCGCGATATCCACGAACTCGCAGCCGCCGTAATAGCGCTTGTCGGGATACCCCTCGGCGTACTTGTTGGTGAGCTGGCTGCCCTGCGCTTCCATCACCGCCGGACTGGTGTAGTTTTCCGAGGCGATCAGTTCGATATGATCTTCCTGGCGGGCATTTTCTTTTTGAATCGCATCCCACAGATCGGGATCGACGACGGCGAGGGTGTTTTTGCGCGAGAACATGTTATGCCTTCCAAAATTAAGGTTGAACGGAAAAGGCGCGCATTTTATCACGCCCCCAAGAACAAGACGCCCGCGGATCAGGACGTGTCACCACGATCCGGTTATTGGCAGCCGGGCAATTCGTGTGCGCTCAAGTCGTCTTTGGCGTGAAAAACGATTTACGCCTGCCCCGCAATCGACATGCGCTCGATCAGCACCGAACCGCAGCGGCGCGAACCCTGCACCAGCACATCGTTGCCGAGTGCGACAATGCCCATGTACATTTCTTTCAAATTTCCGGCGATGGTGATTTCTTCTACCGGGTACTGGATTTCGCCGTGCTCGACCCAGAAACCGGCCGCACCGCGCGAGTAGTCGCCGGTCACCGCATTCACCCCGTGTCCCAGCAGTTCGGTCACCAGCAGACCGCGCCCCATCTGGCGCAGCAGCCCGGTGAAATTTTGCGTGCCGGGACGCACCAGCAGATTGTGGGTGCCGCCCGCGTTACCGGTGCTGTGCATCCCCAGCTTGCGCGCGCTGTAGGTACCCAGGAAATATCCGCGCAGCACCCCATCCCCGACGATGGTACGGCGTCGGCAGCGCACACCTTCATTATCGAACGGGCTGCTGCCAAGGCCGCGTGCAATGTCGGGCGCATCCTCCACTTGCACGAGGGGAGAGAACACCGGCTCATCCAGCCGGTCGAGCAGGAATGAAGATTTGCGATACAGGCTGCCACCGCTGACTGCACCAACAAAATGCCCGAACAGGCTGGCCGCCGCCGGCGCCTCGAACAGCACCGGACACTGCATGGTCGGCAATTTGCGCGCCTTTAAGCGGCGCACGGTGCGCTCGGCGGCGATGCGCC
The DNA here is from genome assembly GCA_002421915.1 of Gallionellaceae bacterium UBA6222. Lineage (GTDB taxonomy): Bacteria > Pseudomonadota > Gammaproteobacteria > Burkholderiales > Gallionellaceae > Sideroxyarcus. Next base: position 25,565 of record DISA01000048.1, on the reverse strand, counting down.
CGATTTCTTCCACTTTGAGAATGTCGGCCGGATGGCGCGCCGTGCTGTACCAGTAATCGCGCTGCATGGATTCGCCCTTACCGGCAATCACCGCGCAACCCACGCTGTGACGCGAGGACGTGTAACCCCCATTAAAACCAAGGCTGTTCGCCAGCACAAAACTGCCGCTGTTGACGTTAACGCTGGCACCCTCGGAATTGACGATGCGCCGGTCGGCCGCGAAGGCGGCGCGCTCGCAGTCGCGTGCCAGCTCGACCGCCTGCGCCACATCGATCGGCCACGGATGATACAAATCCAGGTCCGGCCAGTCGTGCGCCAGCAGCTCGGCTTCGGGCAGACCGGCGCACCCATCTTCCGCTGTGAAGCGCGCGATGTTCAGTGCCGCCTGCACCGTATCCTGCATCGCCTGGCGCGAAAAATCCGAGGTGCTGGCATGGCCGTGGCGCTGACCGAGATAGACGGTGACGCCCAAGCCCTTGTCACGGTTGTATTCGATGGTCTCGATTTCGCCCTGGCGCACGCTGACAGTTTGCCCCAGCCCGGCGGATACTTCGGCGACACTGGCCGATGCGCCCTGTTTGCGCGCGTAAGCGATGATGTCGGCCGCCAGTTGGCGCAAGGATTCCGGCGCGGTCGCGGTGTTTTTCACAGATCTGGGCATAAAAATTTTCAGTCGGGCGGATACGGCAGGGGCGCTATCATACCAACATCAAGACAGCCACCGACAACCATGATGAACAGACCCGATACAACCGACAACTTGGAGCAGGAACTCCCCCCAAGCAAGACCAAAGTCAAAAAACAGATGCACGACCTGCGCGACCTCGGCAAGCAACTGACCGAGTTGCCCAAGGACAAATGGCGCGCACTGGAACTGCCGGAAAACCTGCTGGAAGCGCTGGCGGAGTACAAACGCATCAGCAAGTTCGGCGCGCAGAAACGCCAGATGCAATACATCGGCAAACTGATGCGCGAGGTGGAGATCGGCCCCATCCTGGCCAAGCTGGATGCCTGGAACGGAACTTCGCGCGAGCACACCGCCTGGCTGCATCAGGTCGAGCAGTGGCGCGACCGCCTGCTGGAAGACAGCACCGCCCTCACCACCCTGCTCGCACAATATCCGCAAGCCGATGCACAACGCCTGCGCGCACTGATCCGCAATGCGCTGAAGGAAAAGGAACTGGAGAAGCCGCCGAAGTCGTATCGCGAAATTTTCCAGCTCCTGCGCGAGATCATTCCGGTGCCATGAACTCCCTCTGTCCTCGTCCCGGCGTCTGGCGACCCTCCCCGCACCTGAGGGCTGCGCCCTGCCGTGTCCGGATCGCCCCGCCAAAGTCTTATCGCGAAATCTTCCAGCTACTGCGTGGGATCATTCCGGCACCGTAAATCAAAACCGCCTACGGAATCAAACATGAGCGAACTTCTCCCCCACATCACCCTCGACAGCGGGCCAGATCCCCGCTACAGCGTCATCTGGCTGCACGGGCTGGGCGCCAGCGGCGATGATTTCGTGCCCGTCGCGCAGGAGTTGCATTTGCCGCAGGCGGTGCGCTTCATCTTTCCGCACGCGCCGGAGCGCCCGGTCACGATCAACGGCGGCTACGTAATGCCGGCCTGGTACGACATTGTCAGCAGCGAGATCGACGCGGCACAGGATGCCGCAGGGATCGCCGCCTCCCGCCATGAAATCGAAAAACTGATCGCACACGAAATCGCGCGCGGCATCGCGCCGGAACGGATCTTTGTGGCGGGATTTTCGCAGGGAGGCGCTGTTGCACTGCACACCGGCTTGCATGCGCACACGAGACTGGGCGGAATGATGGCGCTGTCCACCTATCTGCCGCTGGCGGAGACCACCCGCAGTGCAGACATCATCAACGCGCTGGACACGCCTATTTTCATGGCACACGGCCTGCAAGATCCGGTTGTGCCCTACACCCTGGGCAGGCAGTCCGCAGCTTATCTACAGCAACTGGGTTGTACCGTAAGTTGGCATGAATACGCGATGCCGCACAGTGTGTGCATGGAAGAAATCCGGGATATCGAGCACTGGCTGACACGGCGGATAAAGACTGCGGAAAGTCTGGAAAAATCGCCGGGTTGAAACCCGACCCACAGAATTACTCCCGCTAATCTTCGCTGCCCGCTTCCTGCGCCATCATGCGATAGCGTGCCAGGTCATAGTCTTCGCCCTGCTCGACCAGGGCCAGCGGCAGCAGCAGATACTCCTTGCCGGCCAGTTCCATTTTCAAACTGCGCGTGAGGACGAACGCGTCCTGCTTCATCAACAGCCACGCCTCGCCGCTGGTGTCGTTCGGACGGTTGAGATATATGCCGATCTGTACAGAGGCATCATCGGGGTTGGCGTAATCGAGCAACGGCACACCGACAATACGCGGGCTCAACAGCTCGATCCCGACATGCAGATTACCTTCGAGGTCGCGGCTCAGGCGCCGCACCACGCCCGCGCCCCAATGTGAAACACCGGCGGGTTGGCTGCCCAGCAGCGAACCGATGCGAATGCCGTTTGCGTGTGCCGCGGGGATCACGCTGCGGAAACCGGTGGCACTGATATCCTCGATTTCCCACAGCTCGCTTTCCTCAGCCCCGAAACTCAAGCCGACATCGGAACGTTCCAGCATCTTGCTGAAACCGTTGGTCACCTTCAGATTGACCTTGATCTTGCGGCGCGGATTGCGCCGGGTCGGCGGTGGCAAGGTGAGACTTTGCAACAGGCGCTGCGCGATATCGCGCACCAGTTCCACCTCGTATTTCGCCCCGTAAAAATTCAGCTCCTCGGGCAGGATACCCTTGTCCAGAGTCTTCAACAGATCGGCCAGCTGCTGGCGCAACCTGTCTGCCGCCACAAAACGCAAAGCGGGATGGATGGTTGCCCCGGCGGTGGCACGCATCGGCGGCGTCGGCTGCGCCAGATCGAAGGCAAACAACCCCGTTCCGTCATAGGTGCCGGCAACGGAGATGCCGCCGCCCAATGTGGAAAAAAGACGTTCCGAGATGTGTTCCTGCAGCGGGCTCAGGCTGCCCGCGCTGCTGCCATACCAGAGCACCAGCACCGCGAAAGACTGCGCCACACTGGTGTTCGTGCCCACATACAGCGTGAGTGGCGTATTCAGACAATCATTCTCTTCGGCCAGTGTGTAATATTCCGCCAGCCGCCTCCACAATGCCGGGTCGACCATGGCGTAGCGAGCCGCCGCCAGTTTCAAACGCCCGGTGATCGCCTGAATGCCGCGCGCGCATAACAGCGGAATATCTTCCCTGATTGAGGTCGCCCCTTTCGCCCCGGCGCGATAGCGCGTCAGCACATCAAAGTGGCACAAATCACTGTGTGAGTAATACTCTTCCAGCGATACCCACAGACGATTTTCCTGGAACTGGGAGAGCGGTCGTGGCGCAAAGTAATCGTGCAGCAACTTGCGCACATGCGCTTGTGCCGCTTGATCGTACAGGCGCAACACCGCCCACTGGTGGTCGGGGCGGAAATCGTTTGCCTGTTCACGAATCGCCTCCACCCAGTCACCGATCTCCTGCAATGCCTTGAGTGAATCGCTCTTCGGAATTTCATCCAGCAAAGTCTGTGCGGATTTTATTTCCGCCAAAGGATGATCCGATTTCTTGCCAAACAACCCCAGAACCACAATGACCTCCCCGCCCAATATTTCCTGCCGGCCACAATATAATCACAGTTCGCCTTCGCTGCCTATATGTCCAAAGGTCTATATCCCGTTCGCACCTCCCAATCCCCGGGACGGGGCACGATCCGGGCACGATCCGGATTGAACCCTGCCGCCATGCCACGTATCCTTGGTCGCCATGCCCTTCCCGCCCGTTGAACAAGCGCTCACTCACCCCAATGGCCTGCTCGCCGTTGGCGGCGACCTGTCACCGGCACGCTTGTTGGCGGCCTACCGGCGCGGCATCTTCCCCTGGTTCAGCCCCGGCGACCCCGTCCTGTGGTGGAGCCCCGACCCGCGCATGGTGTTATTTCCGGCGGAATTCATCTGCTCACACTCGCTGAAAAAAACCCTGCGCAAAGGCCGCTACCGGCTCCGCACCGACAGCGCATTCGAACAAGTCATGCGCGCCTGCGCCGCACCACGCCACGGGCACAATGGCACCTGGATCGTCGAGGAGATGATCGCCGCATATGGGGAATTGCACCGTCTGGGTCATGCCCATTCGGTGGAAGTGTGGGTGGATGGCGAATTGGCGGGCGGGTTGTACGGGGTCGCTATCGGCGCGATGTTCTACGGCGAATCGATGTTCAGCCGCCGCACGGATGCCTCCAAGATCGCCCTTGCCCACCTGGCTGCGCAATGGCTGCGTTGGCACGGTGCGCACAGCCTGATCGACTGCCAGATGCACACCCCGCACCTGGCCTCACTCGGTGCGCGAAGTATCTCCCGTGGCGAATTCGTCAAACGAATCGGCATGCTTACCGGTCTGCCAGCCATCCCTTTTCCCTGGCGTTTCGGAGATGTCGCCTGGTGAAGACACGACGCAATTGCGCCCGCTGCGTTTGGCTTGGTACATCGCCTCATCAGCACGCAAATAGATACTTTCCTGAGTATCGCCTTCCCTGAAATAGGCAATCCCGATACTGACGGTGATCTTGCCAATCCCGTCGAAGCTGTGCGATGCCACCGCCTGTCGCAACTTTTCTGCAAGCAGCCATACATCGTCCTTCTCGGACACCATCGCCAGCAGGGAAAATTCCTCGCCGCCCACGCGAAACAGCAGGTCGGTATTGCGCACGGATATGTGGATCAATTTGCTGATTTCCCGTAGCGCCTCATCACCGGCCTGATGACCGAAGGTATCGTTGATATGCTTGAAACGGTCGATATCGATCATCAACAGCGCAAACTGGTGGGAATGCCGCTCTGCATTGGAGATGGCCGTAGCGAGGGAATCGTGGAATTTGCGCCGGTTGAAAGTATTGGTGAGAGGATCGGTCAACACTTGCTGCTCCAGCAGCTCCTTCAGCAAGACAAGCTGCTCATTGCTTTCGCGCAAATGGCTTTCCAGCCTCTCGGCGCGATTCAGCAGGAACGCCGCATACAGGCCAAAGCCGATGAAGAGGAAAGATATCAGCAGGCGCATGTACAACTCCACCGGTTCCAGCTCAAACAGACCGTGATGGAACAACTCGCCCTCTCCGAAGACGTATACATCCACCAGCGCGTCCAGCAGCCAGAATACCGGCACCAGCAGTATTCCCGCCCAGACCACCCGTCTGGAATCTCTGCTCAAATGAAGCATGCTGTCCGTTTGCAGGCGCGCGAAGTCAAAGCGATTTTCTCCTTTACCATGATGGAGTTACCATTATGGAACTCCTTCGTTTTTTGCTTCCCCGGTGACTATAACCCATCCGAATGTTTTTTTGCCCAAGACTCGATACCACCGTCGAATCCGTGGAAATTGATACACTATCCCCCGTCTCTTGCCTCATCGAAAATGCGCATGAGTTTACTCAACGACATCCCGCTCTCCACGCTCCAGCTTTATCTGACGGCCCCCTATCCGTGCAGTTACCTGCCGCAGATGGAGGCACGGTCGCAGGTCGCCACTCCGGCTTTTCTGATCACGCCCAAGGTCTATACCGAGCTGGTACATCACGGCTTCCGCCGCAGCGGCAGCTTCACTTATCGTCCGCGTTGCGACACCTGCCGGCAGTGCGTGCCGGTACGCGTCATGGTTGATGAATTCCGCCCCTCGCGTGCGCAGCGCCGCAGCTGGAAGCGGCATCGCGATCTGCGCGTCGAGATCCTGCCGCTACAGGACAAGACGGAATATTTTGCGCTGTACGAACGCTACCAGCAGGCGCGTCACAGCAACAGCAGCATGGCCGAGGACACGCCGGAGCAGTACCGCAATTTTTTGCTGCAAAGCCATGTGGACAGCCTGCTGGTGGAGTTCCGCGAGCCCTCCGACCCCGTTCATGACAGGCCGGGTGAGTTGCGCATGGTAAGCGTGGTTGATGTGCTGGATGACGGCTTGTCCGCGGTCTATACCTTTTACGACCCGGGCATCGCGCAAGCCAGCTTCGGCACCTTCAACATCCTGTGGCAAATCGAACTGTGCCGCAAATTGCAGCTTCCTTACCTGTACCTCGGCTACTGGATCCGCGCCTCGCGCAAAATGGCGTACAAGGCGCACTTTCTTCCCTTGCAGGGTTTGCGCAACGGAGAGTGGTTGCCATTAAGCGAAGAGCAAACGAAATGTTGATGCGCCTGATGCTTTTTTTCTGCAGTTTGATTGTGCTGCCTTTGCTGGCGCGCCTGCTGGCCGCCGCGCTGCCGGAGTGGGCCACATTCCCCCTCGTGCCATTGGCACCGCTCACCCTGACACTGGCGGCCGCGCTGGCTGTGCTGTGGCTGGCCGACGCATGGCAGGGACGGCGCGGCGGGCACAGCCTGCTGCACGTGCAACGCCATTATTTTCTGGCTGTCGCGGCGGCGAGCGCATTGCTGGGCTGGCTGCTCGCCTGGCTCAATCTGTTTGCCGAAAGCTGGCTGGTGCCCGCCTCGCACGATTTCACCAGCGGCCTGCTGCAAACCCTGTTGTTTGCGCTGCTCGCGCCGCTGGTGCTGTTGCTGCGCACCGCCTTTATGGCACAAGCCGGTATGCTCAAGCTGCTGGCCGGCATGCCCGCGCTGCAATGGGTGTCGCGCCACACCGCCGCCCACGCCCTGCTACCGCTTGCACTGCTCGGGCTGACCGTGGGCAGCGTCTGGCCGGAATCCGCATTCTGGCTGCTGTGGACTGCCCCGCTCACCCTGCTCGTCGCGCTGCAATTGCTGTGGCACGAGAGCACGGTGTTTGATGGCATCATCCACGGTGACTGGGGGCGTGTGGTCGGAGCAGCCTTGTCCGGGGTGCTCGTCGGCAACCTGCTGACCTTCGTCTTCACCCTCGGCGGCGGTACGCTTATCATTCAAGTGCCGAATGTTGCCTTCACCCAGTTCGGTTATGTCCTGCTCGGCCTGCTCTGCCTGCAACTGGGCGATGTCATCGCCGAATTCTGGCGCGGCAAATCGCGCGGCGAAGTCTTCAAGCGCAAACCCTTCCCTATTCCCGTCATCAAAAAATGAATCCCTACCATCTCCTGCGTCCCGCCCTGTTCACCCTCGATCCGGAAACCGCGCACGATGCCACCCTGACCACTCTGAACACGGCGTACTGTCTCGGTCTGTCGCGCCTGATCCCGCAGCCCGCGCCCGATCCGCGCACGGTGATGGGCATCACCTTTCCCAACCCGGTCGGACTCGCCGCCGGACTGGACAAGAACGGTGAATGCATCAACGGTCTGAGCGCGCTCGGCTTCGGCTTCATCGAGATCGGCACCGTCACCCCGCGCGCGCAACCGGGCAACCCGCGCCCGCGCCTGTTCCGCCTGCCCGATGCGCAGGCCATCATCAACCGCATGGGTTTCAACAACGGTGGTGTGGATGCACTGGTTGAAAACGTGAAGCGCGCAAAATTCAAGGGCGTGCTCGGCATCAATATCGGCAAGAACGCCGACACCCCGATTGAAAAGGCGGCGGACGATTACCTCATCGGACTGCACAAAGTTTATCCATACGCCAGCTACGTCGTGATCAACATCTCTTCGCCCAACACCAAAAACCTGCGCCAGTTGCAGGGCGGCGACGAACTGGCTGCACTGCTGGCACAACTGAAAGCAGAACAGGAAAGACTCGCGCAACAGCACGGCAAATACGTACCGCTGGCGGTGAAGATCGCGCCCGACCTGGATGCAGAACAAATCAAGAATATCGCCGCGTTACTCATCAAGCATCGCATCGACGGCGTCATTGCCACCAACACCACGCTGGCACGCGACGGGGTGGAGCACCTGCCGCATGGCAATGAAACCGGTGGACTCTCCGGCGCGCCCGTGCGCGACAAATCCACCGCCGTCATCCGCGCGCTGGCTGCCGAATTGCAGGGCGCGCTGCCCATCATCGGCGTGGGCGGCATTTTACGCGGGGAAGATGCACGGGAAAAAATACAGGCCGGCGCGGCACTGGTGCAGATCTACAGCGGCCTGATCTATCGCGGGCAGGCGCTGGTGACCGAGTGCGCGGCGGCGGTCAAAGGCACGTAACCTGACTTTCTTGTAAGAGCGTGCCCTGCATGCGATAGCCACACCACAACCGTACCGCATTCTAAGATGGATAATCACCTATTCTGGTTACCAGCCCGGCGCGCAAGAGATTGGCAACCACATAAACAATTTCGAGCCAAGCCCCTTTTAACTACAGGAAGTGGCAAACTTTATCAGCTATTGATACACTAGCCCCATGCAAAACATTCATGGCATCGAGACGCTGCTTGAATTGACCGGGCAGGTCGTGCAACAGGAATATGGCTATTGGGTGGAGATTCACGCATGGCATGTTGAAGCCACTCCTGTCGTACCGCATGGCATACGTTATGCCTTGACGCTACATGAACAGGGCGGAAAACGGGTCATGGGATATGACAATGCCCATGCAGCCAAGCCGTCCGGCGGTTTCAAATATGCCGGGCAGGTTTTGCCTTACGACCATAAGCACCACCATATTGCCGACCAAGGCGCGCCTTACGCATTCAAGGATGCTTACCAACTGTTGCAGGATTTTTTCGCGGACGTGGATCGAATATTGAAGGAGGTAGAGAAAACATGAAAACCATCGTGATCGGCATCATGCCCCAGGACAAAATCCGCGAGCGGATTTACGCCATTGCCCGTGGCAAATACAAGCCCAAACCAAGTGAACCAAAAATCTGGTTCACCTCGATGAAATCCCTGTCCGAAGTGCTGAGCGACGACAACCGTGCCCTGCTCAAAGTAATCAGGGAAACGCAGCCGGAATCCATCTCATCCCTGGCGGAAATGACCGGACGCAAACCCGGCAACCTTTCCCGGACGCTCAAAACCATGTCGAACTACGGCATCGTCGAAATGAAGCGCGAGAAAAACCATGTGCGCCCGATCGCCAAGGGCACGGATTTTTGCATTGTGACGGCTTGAACATCCGGCGCAATGCTTATTGGTTATTGCACCCTACGCCTTACGCGGGTTTAGAATTTTCCTGTTGCTTCATGCATACGCCGTCCATACCGCAATTCCGGGTTTGCTCGAATCATTTCCTTGGCGATGGAAAAGTCATCGTTGGACGAGAACACAAAGCGTTCGGCAGTTGATACCTGCAATGAATTGAAGAATTCAATATTCTCAGGGTTTGATTGTAATGGCTCGCCTGTCTGAAGAGCCTCAAGAATTGCCAATACATCACTCTTGGCTTTGACCCAATCTCTTTTCGTGTTGGATGCCCCTACAAGACGATCAATACTCTGGAGGCTGTTCTTGAGCGTTTCGCGATGCGACGGGCACCAAATGGCAAGTGCAAGAGTAGGTGAAAGTGGGAAGTAGAGCTCAATGCCTTCCACTGCAACGCCAAGATTGCCACGGCCCTCCCTCTCGACCATGTTGTGCATCGTTAGCGGATGGTCACCAATCAGATATTGATGCTTGTTATCTGTTTTAAACAATAGCCAGTCTTTGTCAATAAGTGCGGCACCATAATCACTTGGCGCATTGCAGATATTTTTTGCCATCAGTGCGCGCTCTGCATTTTTACCCTCTCCCACTGCGTGGTCTGGAGCAAAAAATTCTTGTGGCGCACCTTCGGCACGCAAATACGCTTCCATTCGGTTAAATATATCGCTATGTGTAGCTTGTACAGCCGGTGTACGCACCATCTGAATCGCGAAAAACGCAGCAAGCTCACCTCGTTCTTCGGGATCATTTAAGTTCAGCCTGCCATCCTTAATTATGCGTGCGATGTGTTTGCCAGCTTTGCTTTCAACGCGACCAAGTACTGGCTCAATGGTGACAGGTTCACCCATAAACTCGAAGTCATAAAAATTATTCTTAGCTGCCAGCTTTCCAGCTGAGCTAGCAAACGTTGCGTCCGTGTGTTTATCGAAGACATGCAGCCTATCCTTCTTGCCGCTCCCAAATCTGCGAAGCAGGAACTTTGGAACATAATGCTGAAGCTGGGTGGTTGCCATCAATCAAACCTGCACGCCTGCCTTTGTTTTACGTTTTGCCACCTTCTTTTCCGTTGGCAGCAGGCTGGTGAGCTGCTGGTAGCGCTCGAACAGGAACTCCACGCGCTGCGCGTCGCTGGCGAACGCGGCCTTGCGGTAGCAGGCGTCCACGGCGCGGTCGAGGGCTTGGTGGGCTTTGACCAGTGCGGGCGGCATGGTGAGCGGGTCGTAGAGGTCGGCGAGCGAGCTTTGCGGGAATTGCGCGCGGGCATCCAGCACGACTTGGGCGGCGGCTTCGACGGCGGGGCGTTGTTTGTCCGTCAGCTCGTCAGGCCACGGGAAGTTGTTGTACACGATGCCCGCCGAATAGCGGTAACGGCTTTCCAATCGTCCGCAGGTGTAGCGCACCCAGGCCATGTGCATGGTCGAGGTCAGGATGCCGAAGTGGTAAAGCGTGGCGTGAGGAATGACCTTGACCAGATTGCTGCTCAACGTGTCCGGTTGCATGAAGCCGATGGGGATGAACCTGCGCCGTTCCGATGAAACCTCCGGGATCACCAGATAAGGCGCATCGGGAATATTTTCCACATGAAATCGCGTCGGGGTGGCGGCGAGTTTTTGTGTGGGCGGGCTCTTGCTGGCGAGGCGTACTTCGCGCACCGCTTCGACGCGCTTCATCGCTTCCGGCATTTTGCGCAATTCGTCGGGTGGGCAATCGCCCAGCCACAAACACCAGCGCTCGTGGCCATTGATGAATTCGTCCGCACCGATCCAGCGGCGGAACCATTTTGCAGCCTTGGGTTCGCGTGAAAGAAATTCGTCTTTTTCTTCCGGTGTGAACAGGTAATGACCGCCATCAATCGGCTTGTTGCCAATGCCGATCTCGGGCACGGCGCAAATCGGGTGCTGGCGGTTGACCAGCACCACATCCGGTGCGTCCACCAGATAGGGGTTGATGTTGCGCGCGGCGACGGCGTGCGCTTCGCCGCGTATGTCCTCGTATTCGTAGATGGTCTTTTTCTCCACATCGAACGCACCGAAGCCGATGATGACGCAATGCACCGCCGCCATGCCTTTTGCCTCGTTGCTCCACTGGAAGGTGCGGTGGGCGAAGTGAATATGGATGCCTTGCGCGAGCAGCCAGCTCCACAGCACACCGGCCTGCTCGCCCTGGGTGATGGAGTTGGTGGAGACGAAGGCGGCTTTTATGCGACTCTCCTCACCCTGCCCTCTCCCCACCTGTGGGGAGAGGGTTTCGTTTGTACTCCCTCGCCCCGCTTGCGGGGAGAGGGTTGGGGTGAGGGGTAGCGCATTGGCTATTTCCGTCAGCACCGCCTCACTGTTATTCAGTACATCGTTATTCCAGAAACGCAGCATGTGTATGCCATGTTGCTGTAACACTGTACCCCGCTTGGCATCATAGGCAACCTGCTCGCTGTGCTGACCACCATCCAGCTCGATAGCCAAGCCAGCTTCGGCGCAATAAAAGTCGAGGATGTAGCCCGCAACAGGATGTTGACGGCGAAATTTGAAATCGAAAAAATTGCGGTTGCGCAGCAGATACCAGATGCGCTGTTCGGCATCAGTTGCGGCAGCGCGTAATTCGCGCGCATAGGCTTTGAGTTTTTCTTCAAGTGCCGGATCGCGCCGGTAAGTTTTCCACTCACCCGCCTTCGGCACCCTCTCCCCGCAAGCGGGGAGAGAGGTAGTCATGTAGCGCGCCGCCTTCACATACCAGGCGGCGACGAAGTCGAGCAGGCCGCCGCTCTTGATGTCCGCGAACACATGCTGCACGTCGTCACGCTGCGCATCGTCCATGAATTTCGCGCCGACGAACGGTGGATTACCCAGCACATAGCTGCATTGCTCAGCCGGCAGCACATTGTTCCAATCCAGCGTGAGCGCGTTGCCGTTGACGATGTGCGGCGAGGTCTTGAGCGGGATGCGCGCGAAGTACATGCCGAATTCTTCCGACACGCGCACGTTCATCTGGTGGTCCATCAGCCACATGGCAACCTGCGCGATCTGCGCCGGAAACTCTTCGATCTCGATGCCGTAGAACTGGTCCACGTCCACGCTGATTTCCTGGTGGATGTCGAGGAAGCGCGATCCGGTATCCTTGTGCACGACACGCAATACTTCCAGTTCCAGCTTGCGCAGTTCGCGGTAGGCGATCACCAGAAAGTTGCCGCAGCCGCAGGCCGGGTCGAAAAAAGTCAGTGTGCGCAGTTTTTTGTGGAACTCGAACAGCTTGTTCTTGTTGCCTTTGACGCGGTTGAATTCTTCCCATAGCGCATCGAGGAACAGCGGCTGGATGAGCTTGAGGATGTTCTCCTCGGAGGTGTAGTGCGCGCCGATGTTGCGCCGCGCCTTGGCATCCATGATGCTCTGGAACAGCGCGCCGAAGATGGCGGGTGAAATTGAACTCCAGTCGAGCGCGCAGCAGTCGAGCAGCGCTTCGCGCATCGCGAGGTCGAACGAGGCGATGGGCAGCATTTCCTCGAACAGTTTGCCGTTGACGTAGGGGAAGGCGGCGCTCTGCTCGTCGAGCATTTTCGGGCGCTTGTTTTCCGGGGTGTTGAGCACCTGGAACAGTTGCGCGAGCTGCGGCCCGAGGTCGGAACCGTCGGGCGCGGTGCGCTCTTCAATCCAGGCGCGGAACGCGCTGGCGGGCTGGAAGATGCCGGTGTCTTCGGCGAATAAACAGAACAGCAGGCGCACCAGCAGCACTTCGAGCGGATGGCCTTCGTAGCCCGCTGCCCTGAGCGCATCGTGCAGCTTGCCCATGCGCTCGGCGGCCTTGATGTTGACCGGGTTTTGCGGCGCGATGGTTTGTGTGCGATAGCCGGCGATAAAAGCGAAATGCTTGATGCGCTTGTGCAGGTCGGCGAGTTTGAATTCGACGTACTGCCCCTCACCCTCCGCTGCGCTCCTCCCTCTCCCCGCTTGCGGGGAGAGGGGCTGGGGTGAGGGGGGCGCTTCGAGGTCGTACAGGCGGAAGCGGGCGAAGTCGGACACCAGCACGTATTTCGGCAGGTCGCGTTCTTTGATGCCGGGGAAGTAATCGAGCGCCTGGGTGTAGGCTTTATCCAAGTCCTTGCCGCGCGACTTGTGCTCGACCAGCAGCATGCCTTTCCAGAACAGGTCTATGTAGCCTTGCTTGTCGCCGAGCTTTTTGACCGGTTCCTCGAAGCTGGCGACGCGCTTGCGGTCGATGCCGAAGATGTTGAGGAATTCAATCCAGAACGGCTTGGCTTCGGCATCTTCCGAGGTCTCGTTTTCCCAGCGTTTGGAGAATTCCACTGCGCGATTGCGGATTTCGTTCCAGGAAAGTGCCATTCAAAACCTCGAGGATCAAAGATGCGGGTGCGGTGATTTTAGGCCATGCCATGCGGCATCGTTTTTGTTTTTCGTCGCAGGCGAGTGGGGAATGGGCAGCTAGGCACCGCACACCGTGCGGTTGCGCCCCTGTGTCTTGGCGGTATACAAATTGTCGTCGGCGCGGTTGATCAGTTCACTCATCTCGGTCATGACCCCATCTTTCTGCGCCACACCGATACTGATGGTGAGCGGCACATGGCCGTTCGCTGTGGGTACACGCAGCGATTCCACGGCGAGACGCATGCGCTCCGCTGCCTGATAAGCCGCCTCCGCCGCGCTGTCCGGGCAGATCACCAGAAATTCCTCGCCGCCGTAGCGGCACACCACGTCCTGTGTCCGCGCTGTCTTGCGCAGGGTCTCCGCGACCTGTTGCAGCGCCTCATCCCCCAGTTGATGGCCGTAAGTGTCGTTGATGGCCTTGAAGTGATCAATGTCCAGCATCATGCAGGACAGGGTGCGATCGCCGCGCCGCGTGAGCGCCCACTCCTGTTCCAGCCGCTCCATGGCAAAACGGCGGTTGGGGAGATCGGTCAGGGCATCGGTTAGCGCCTGCTGTTGCAGACGCTCGTTGGCAGCCGACAGTTCATTCGAGAAGCGCACCAGTTGCTCGCGCTCGAAGGCCAGTTCCTCCTGCAACTGCACCACCCGTTGCGCCGCGCACAGACGGGCAAAAAACAGTTTGGGCACGAGCGGCTTCAGCAAATAATCGTCCACGCCCGCCTCAAAGGCTTCGATCAGTTTATCCGGCGATGTTTCAACCGTTACCGCAATCAGGTAAGCATCACGGTGTTGCGGCAGGCGGCGCAATTCACGGCTCAACGCGATGCCATCCATGCGCGGCATATGCCAATCGGTCAGCACCACTTGCGGCCGGTGCAGTTCGGCCATTTTCAGCGCCGCAATCCCGTCTTCGGCCACACTGACACGATGGCCGGCCGCGCTCAACCATTGTTCCATCAGGTTGCGGATGGCCCGATCATCCTCGACCACCAGCACCCGCATCTTGTAGTCATGCACACCGGGTACGTACGGCAAAGGGTCGAGGGTGGCTGGCGGGGTTTCCTGCGCGGCAAACAAGGGAGCCAACTCCGGCAAATGCAGGCTGCCCATACCGAGCAACCCGGACCACTCTTGCGCCTCGTGTGCACAATTTGTCGCCAATTTCAGCAACTCGTTTTCCTCGATAGCCAATTCTGCTGCCGCACGATGCACAGACCCGATTTGGCGCGGCGAAGCCGTATCACCGGCCAGCCATACATCGGCCAGCAGTCCGGCCAGACTGAGAGCGTGCAACAATCGCCATTCGCGTGTGCCTTCCGCCATCCCGCTTTTTTGCGGCGTGCGATAGTCGCGCGCCAATGCCTGAAACAGCACAGGAAAAGACATATCTTCCAACAGTGCCGCCGCAACTTCGGCGTGATCGAAACCGAACTGTGCACGCTCGCCTTCGCGCAGGCTGTCTTCGGCTTCGTGCTGCCGCAGCAAATCGCTGAATGCTTGCGGATAGACGGTCGCCAGTGCCAGTTGACCAATTTGCCCGAGCAAACCCAGCACAAATACTTCTTCCGGCGCCATCAGCCTGGCTTGTTGCGCCAATTGGCGTGCGGTGAGCGCGGTCAGCAGCGAGTGCTGCCAGAAACGGATGTAATCGAAATTGGCACAGGGACCATGGCGGTAGTCGGCGATCAGGGCAATGCCCAGCACCAGTTGACGCAGCGCGCGCAAGCCCAACACCGTAACAGCATCATGAATCGTCACCACCGGGCGCGACACATGGCCAAGCAGGGCATTGGCGGCCTTGACCACGCGCTGGCTCAAGGCCGGATCGACACCGATCAGTCGTACCAGATCATGGTTTGAAACGCCGTCCTGCCGGGTCAGCTCGATAACTTGCAGCGCCACACCCTTGGGGGTGGGCAACCGACCGCTGATTTTTAGCTTGTCAATAATCTGTTGCGGGGTAAGCGACACGTTTCCTCCCTTTTGGCCAGACTTTAGCACAGGCCTCCTATACGCGGTCAGGTTATATGGATATAGCCCGCCCGTGGTTGAAGCGGCCCCTGAACGGGCGCATAATTCGCCCCTCTTTTTTCGCGCTCCGGCGGCACATTTTCTCAATGTCAGAATACTTTCTGATTGTGATCGGCACGGTGTTCGTCAACAACATCGTAATGGTCAAGATTCTCGGGCTGTGCCCGTTCATGGGCGTTTCCAGAAAACTGGAAACATCACTGAGCATGGGTGCGGCGACCACCTTTGTGCTGACCATCGCTTCCGGCTCCAGCTACCTGATCAGCCATTATCTGCTCGGCCCGGATCTGGCGTACCTCACCACCCTTTCATTCATCGTGGTGATTGCCGCCATCGNNTCACCACCAACTGTGCGGTGCTCGGTATTCCCCTGCTCAATGTGCAGGCCAAACATGATTTCATCGAGTCGCTGCTGTTTGGTTTCGGCGGCGCCATCGGTTTCACTTTGGTGATGGTGCTGTTCGCCGGCATCCGCGANNCTTTCGCGGCACGGCGATCGCGATGGTCACTGCGGGGCTGATGAGTCTGGCGTTCATGGGCTTCTCGGGCCTGGTGAAATGATCACCGCGCTGTGGGTGATGGTCGCCATCGCGGTCGTGCTGGGCGTGGTGCTCGGCTATGCGGCGATCCGCTTCCGCGTCGAGGGCAACCCGCTGGTGGAAAAAATCGATGCGGTGTTGCCGCAAACCCAATGCGGTCAGTGCGGCTATCNNGGCTGCAAACCCTATGCCGAAGCCATCGCCAAAGGTGAAGCAGACATCAATCTGTGCCCGCCGGGTGGCGAGGAAGGCATCCGCAAACTGGCGGAGCTGCTCGGCGTGGAGCCAAAACCGTTTGGTGCAGACCGGCAGCCCCGAGCCAAGGCAGTTGCCTTCATCGATGAAAAGGATTGCATCGGCTGCACCCTGTGCATCCAGGCGTGCCCGGTCGATGCGATTGCCGGCGCGGCCAAACAGATGCACACCATCATCGCCGCCGAATGCACCGGCTGCGAGCTGTGCGTCGCGCCCTGCCCGGTGGATTGCATCAGCATGCAGCCGATTCCGGAAAAACCCAACACCTGGAAATGGAAGTATCCGGTCATCCCGCTGAGGCCGCAAAAATGAGGCGGCTGTTCACCTTCCACGGCGGCATCCACCCGCCGGCCAACAAGGCGCAATCGACGACGCTACCGATTGCGCACACGCCGTTGCCGGAGATGCTGATCATTTCCATGCACCAGCATGCGGGCGAGATTGCAAAGCCCGCGGTGCAGGCAGGTGAGCGCGTGCTGAAGGGGCAGTTGATCGGCACCCCGGGCGGCAGTTTCTCTGCCGCCATCCATGCACCGACTTCCGGCACCATCTCTGCCATCGACATGCAGGTTGTTGCCCATCCCTCCTCTCTGCCCGAGTTGTGCATCACCCTGCAGGTGGATGGCAGGGAAGAGTGGGGCGAACGCCATGCAGTGGATTACCGCAACCTGGGCAATGCCGAATTGCAGACGCACCTGCGCGCGCAGGGCGTGGTTGGCCTCGGCGGCGCCGCCTTCCCCAGCGACATGAAGCTGCGCCACACCTTGCCGGTGCAGACCCTGATCCTGAACGGTGCCGAATGCGAACCCTGGATCACCTGCGATGACATGCTGATGCGCGAACGGGCGGCGGAGATCGTGCGCGGAGCGGAGATTCTGCGCCATGCGCTGGATGCGCGGGAAGTGCTGTTCGGCATCGAGGACAACAAGCCGGAAGCCATCGCCGCGATACAGCATGCGGTGGATGGCAGCCGCCTGCCATTTGAGGTGATTGCCGTGCCGACAATTTACCCCGGCGGCAGTGCAAAACACCTGATCAAGATGCTGACCGGACTGGAAGTGCCATCCGGCAAATTGCCAACCGATGTCGGGGTGCAATGTTTCAACGTGGGGACCGCGCACGGCATCAAGCGCGCGTGCGATGACGGAGAGCCGCTGCTCACCCGCGTGATCACAGTGACCGGAAACGTGGTGCAAGCGCGCAACTACGAAGCACTAATCGGTACCCGTTTTTCCGAACTGCTGGCATTGGGCCAGACTCTGCCCGATACCAACCGCTACATCATGGGCGGCCCCATGATGGGACTGGAACTGCCCGCCGCTGAAGTGCCGCTGGTCAAGGCCAGCAACTGCATCATCGCGGCGAGCGACGCGCTGTTCCCGCCGCCGCCGCCTGCGCTGCCCTGCATCCGCTGCACACGCTGTGCGGATGTGTGCCCGGCCGAATTACAACCGCAGGATCTGTACTGGTTCTCCCAGTCGAACAATTTCGGCAAAGCGCAGGAATTCCATCTGTTTGATTGTATCGAGTGCGGTGCCTGCGCCTACGTCTGTCCCAGCAATATTCCGCTGGTGCATTACTACCGCTACGCCAAAAGTGAGATCCGCGCGCGCGATCAGGAAAAACGCGCCGCCGATCTGGCGCGCGAGCGGCATGAATTCCGCCAGTTGCGCATCGAACGCGAGAAGCAGGAGAAGGCCGAGCGGCTGGCACAAAAAGAACGCGAGAATGCCGCCAGGGCAGCACCGGCGCCCGTTGCCGCATCGGATGAAGACACGCGGCAGATGCGCATCAATGCCGCGCTGGAACGCGCCAAGGCGCAGGCTGCCGCTGCGCAGCCGAAGAATATCGACCACTTGACGCCCGAACAGCAGGCCGAGATCGCCGCCGTCGAGGCACGCCGGGCACATCTTCACAAGATCGCAGCCGACTCCGGCGCGGATGACGAACCACCGAAACAGAGTTGAGGAAAACCAAAATCATGCCGTCATCTCCGTTCATTGCACGCCCGCTTGCAGTCAGACAAATCATGCTGCGCGTGCTGCTGGCGCTGATTCCGGGCATCGCCCTGTATGTCTGGTATTTCGGTCCGGCCATCCTGGTTTCGCTCACGCTGGCCTCAGTCACCGCACTGGCGACCGAGGCAGTCATGCTCAAGTTGCGCGCCCGTCCGATCAGGCCCTTTCTCTCCGACAACAGTGCGTTGCTCACCGCCTGGCTGCTGGCGCTTTCGGTACCGCCGCTGGCACCGTGGTGGCTGGTGGTGGTCGGGGTCGCCTTTGCCATCGTCGTGGCCAAGCAGCTTTACGGCGGCTTGGGCAGCAACCCTTTCAATCCGGCCATGATCGGTTATGCCGTGCTCATCATTTCTTTCCCGCACGAGATGACGCACTGGATTTCTCCGCAGGCGCTGGGCGGCGTCCATCTGTCGTTCGCCGAGCAGATGAGTTACGTTTTCCGCCATATGCTCCCGCCCGGATTGACGCTGGATGCAGTCACCATGTCCACTCCGCTGGATACGCTCAAAACGCAATTGCATCTCGGCCATTCCGTCGGAGAAATCCGCGAGCTGCCCATCTACGGCCGTCTGGCCGGGCACGGCAGTGAAATGGTGGCAGCCGGTTTTGCCCTCGGCGGTCTCTATCTTTTGTTCACCCGGATCATTTCCTGGCATCTGCCGCTGGTTTTCCTCGGCACGCTGTTCACGATGGCGGGTGTTTTCCATCTGTTTGATCCCGCCCATTATGTAACCCCCTTGTTCCACTGGTTTTCGGGAGCTGCCATGATCGGCGCATTTTTCATTCTGACCGATCCGATCAGCTCGCCAACCACCGCCAAAGGCAAGATCATTTTTGCCGCCGGCGCCGGTATCCTCACTTATATGATCCGGGTATTCGGCGGCTTCCCGGATGGTATTGCATTCGCCACGATCCTGATGAATATGTGCGTGCCCATCATCGATGCTTATACGCAACCCGCAATCTTCGGCCAGAAGGATGCGAAAAAATGAAACGTATTGTCCGCTCAACTCTGGAAACGGCTGTCAACCTGTTGTTTTTTTCCATCATTGGCACGGCCGTGCTGGCCACCACCTACTACCTGACCCGCGACACCATCAGCGCGACCGTCGCGGCGGCCAAGCTCAAGCTGATCTCGCAGTTGTTGCCTGCGAACAGCTACGACAACGACATCATGGGCGACACGCTGACTTTACCCGCAGATGCGCTGCTGGGTACGGATGAGCCTTCGCTGGCGCATATCGCGCGTCGCAACGGTGATCCGGTCGCGGTGGTGCTGGAAGTGGTTGCGCGCGAAGGTTACAGCGGCAATATCCAGATGGTGCTGGCGATCCGCGACGATGGCACACTGTCCGGCGTGCGCGTGGTCAATCACAAGGAGACACCCGGGCTGGGCGACTACATCGATATCGCCAAGAGCGACTGGATCCGCGTGTTCGAAGACAAGCGGCGGGGCAATGATGCCGATTGGAAAGTGAAGAAAGACGGCGGCCAATTTGACAGTATGTCCGGTGCCACCATCACGCCGCGTGCCGTGGTCAAAGCCGGCCATCTCGCCTTGCAGTATTTTGACGCGCACCGGCCAGAACTGTTGCCGCCTGCCCAGCCCAAAGGAACGAAGCCATGAACTGGAGTGAATTCAAAACCATCGCCCACAACGGCTTGTGGAAACAAAATCCGGGGCTGGTGCAGCTGCTGGGGCTTTGTCCGCTACTGGCGGTGAGCAATACGCTGGTGAACGCGATCAGCCTCGGACTCGCGACCACGCTGGTGATCACCCTGAGCAACACCACCATCGCACCGGTGCGCAGCTATGTGCCAAACGAGATCCGCATCCCGGTATTCGTGCTGATCATCGCGGTGCTGGTGACGGTGGTGCAATATCTGATGAACGCCTATCTGTACGACCTGTATCTCGTGCTCGGCATTTTTGTGCCGCTGATCGTGACCAACTGCATCGTGCTGGCGCGGGCGGAATCATTCGCCTCGAAAAATCCTGCACTACCCTCGGCGGTGGATGGTTTGATGATGGGGTTGGGGCTGACCGCCGTGCTGGCTACGCTGGGTGGAATGCGCGAGATCATCGGCAAGGGCACATTGCTCTCCGGCATTGACCTGGTCTTTGGCGATGGTGCAAAAGCATGGGTGATTCATGTCATTCCCGACTACCACGGCTTCCTGCTCGCCATCCTGCCACCCGGCGCATTCATTGGGCTGGGCCTCATCATCGCCGCCAGGAACTGGCTCAACCTGCGCGCCGAGCAAAAAATACGCAGCCAGCCGGTGCCGGCCGCTCTGCCCGAGGCAGCGCAGGGATGAATGCGGCAAAGCGGCGCGAGATCTTTCTGCGCTTGCAAGCAGCGAATCCGCACCCAACCACCGAGCTGGAACACCGCACACCCTTTGAGTTGCTGGTTGCGGTGATCCTCTCGGCGCAGGCAACGGACAAAAGCGTCAACCTCGCCACGCGTGAATTGTTCCCGGTTGCCAATACCCCAAAGAAGCTCCTTGATCTCGGCGAATACGGTTTGCGCGAATATGTGCAGCGCATCGGCTTGTACCAAACCAAGAGCAAACACATCCTCCAGATGTGCCGCCTATTGCTCGAACGGCACCACGGCGAAGTGCCTCAAACGCGCGAGGCATTGGAAGCCCTGCCCGGTGTGGGGCGCAAGACTGCCAGCGTGATCCTTAACACCGCCTTCGGCCACCCCACCATCGCGGTCGATACCCATATCTTCCGCATCAGCAACCGCACCGGTCTCGCGCCCGGCAAAGATGTGCTGGAGGTTGAAAGAAAACTATTGAAGTTCGTCCCCGACGAATTCAAACTTGACGCCCATCATTGGCTGATCCTGCATGGACGCTATGTGTGTCAGGCGCGCAAGCCGAAGTGCCGCGACTGCATCATCAACGATCTGTGCGAATACAAAAATAAGGTGCTCTGATGTTTCAACCCACCCGCGACGAAGCGCGAAATTTTCTGTTTGAGTCCTGGCGCAAGCGCACAGCGGGTGAATTGCTCTCACCGCTGGAAGACCTCACGGTACAGTTGATAAATAAACACCCGGAATACCACCCGCTGTTCGATGATGCGCAAAACAACCAGGATAGGGACTACGCGCCGGACGGCACTGTGGTCAATCCTTTCCTGCATCTGATGATGCACCTGACCATCGAGGAACAGATTTCCATCGGTCAGCCGCACGGCATTCGTGAACAGTTCGCGCGCCTCACGCAAAAATACGAATCGGAACATGAGGCGCAGCACGCCATGATGGATTGCCTCGGCGAGATGATCTGGCAGGCGCAACGCAACAAAACCGCACCCGATGCCACAATCTATCTTTCCTGTCTGGAGAAACAATGAGATTAAGCAAGATTACCACCCGCACCGGCGACGATGGCAATACCGGCCTGGCCGATGGCACGCGCCTGCCAAAAAATCACCCGCGCATCACCGTCATCGGCAGCGTGGATGAACTCAACAGCCAACTGGGTGTGCTACTCGCCGAAACCCTGCCGGAAGAAGTGCGCGCGGAACTGCTGCGCATCCAAAACGACCTGTTCGATCTGGGCGGGGTGCTTGCCGTACCCGGCGCACCTTTTGCGGCGAAAAAACTCGTGCAGCTGGATGCGGCGATCGCGCATTACAACACGGGACTGCCGCCACTGAAGGAGTTTATCCTGCCCGGCGGTAGCCGCGCCGCAGCACTTTGTCATGTCGCGCGCAGCGTGGCGCGCCGCACCGAGCGCGATTACTTGCAACTAATGCAAAGCGCAACAATCCCGTCTGAAGGACTGCACTATCTGAATCGGCTTTCCGATTTGTTGTTCGTACTCTGCCGCGTGTTGAATCGCGCGGCGGGACAGCAGGAAATGCTGTGGCAGCGCGAGTAGTTGATTGAAAACTACTAGGGCTGGCTCGGTGGTGGTGCCGATTTCGGCTTGCGCAGGTCAAGCAACGTCATCACGTAGCCCGACAGGCAATAGCCGAAGAACAGCAGAAACAGGTGCAGCGGCGGATCGACCGACACCAGGATGAAGAAGATGGCGAACAGGAAGATGACGATAAACGGCACGCTCTTGCGCATGTTAATCGCCTTGAAGCTGTAGTATTTGAGGCTGCTGACCATGCTCAAGCCGGCAAACACGGTCAGCGCGGCGGCATACCAGCGCAGATCGTTGCCGCTAAAACGGTTGTCCGCCATGACCCAGACGAATCCGGCCACCAGTGCTGCCGCGGCCGGGCTGGGCAATCCCTGAAAATAACGCTTGTCGATCACATCGATGTTGGTGTTGAAGCGCGCCAGACGCAACGCCGCACCCGCGCAATAGATAAAGGCGGCGAACCAGCCCCATTTGCCCAGATCACGGAACGCCCATTCGTAGATGAGAATGGAGGGTGCGACGCCGAATGACACCATGTCGGACAGGCTGTCATACTCGGCGCCGAATTCGCTCTGTGTATGCGTCATGCGTGCCACGCGCCCGTCCAGCCCATCCAGCACCATGGCAATGAAGATGGCCACCGCAGCGATCTCGTAGCGCCCGTTCATCGATTGCACAATGGCATAGAACCCGGCGAACAGGGCAGCCGTGGTAAGCAGATTCGGCAGCAGGTAAATGCCGCGCCGCCGCAAATCTATTTTGCTGCGTTGATTCATCGGGCTCATTGAAGTATCAACCGAGTCGCGCCAGGATGGTTTCAGTGGCGGACACTTTATCACCGATGCTGACTTTGACGGTAGCACTCAATGGCAGATAGGTATCCACCCGCGAACCGAAGCGGATGAACCCGTAACGCTGGCCGCGCGTCAGCACATCACCCACCCTGATGTAACACAGGATACGCCGTGCGATCAGCCCGGCCACTTGCACAAAGGTTACGGTTTGCCCGTCGCGGGTGGTCAGCACCACCGCATTGCGCTCATTTTCGGTGGATGCCTTGTCCAGATCGGCATTGACGAACTTGCCGGGAAAATACTGGATCTTCTCGACCTTGCCATCGACCGGGCTGCGGTTGGAATGGACATTGAACACGTTCATAAACACGCTGACCAAAATCGCCTCGCGCTGGGCGTAGGGGTCCTGTGCGCGTTCGACCTTGATCACCCGCCCGTCGGCAGGAGACAGCACGGCATCCGCATCCTGCGGGATCGTGCGCGCCGGATCACGAAAGAATTGCAACACGAACAGGAAGATGATCCACAACGGAATCGACCAAGTCGCACACCACGCAGTCGCAGCGGCGGCCAAAACCAGTGAGATTGCCAGAAATGGCCAGCCCTCGCGGGCGATGATGGGGTGCGGATAGTTGTTCATAATCACGGGAAGGAAAAAGGGAGGAGGGGGAAGGGTACAAGCTTGGAGCGGCGGTGGTTTTCACCCTTCCCCCTTCCCCCTTCCCCCTTCCCGTTTTTTAGTTCTTGGATTGGTCGACCAGCTTGTTCTTGCCAATCCACGGCATCATGGATCGCAACTGCCCCCCCACCACCTCGATCGGATGCTCGGCATTCAAGCGGCGGCGTGCGGTCATTTCCGGGTAGTTGGTGCGGCCTTCCAGGATGAACTGCTTGGCGTAGGAGCCATTCTGGATGTTCTTCAGGCATTCCTTCATCGCGGCGCGCGCCTGGTCGGCAATCACGCGATGACCGGTGACGTATTCACCGTATTCCGCATTATTGGAGATGGAGTAATTCATGTTGGCGATGCCGCCTTCGTAGATCAGNNGCGATGCCGCCTTCGTACATCAGGTCAACGATCAGTTTCAGTTCGTGCAGACATTCGAAGTAGGCCATCTCCGGTGCGTAACCCGCTTCGGTCAGCGTCTCGAAACCGGCCTTCACCAGTTCGACAGCGCCACCGCACAACACGGCCTGTTCGCCGAACAAGTCGGTTTCGGTTTCTTCGCGGAAATTGGTCTCGATCACACCGCCCTTGGTGCCGCCGTTCGCCGCGGCGTAAGACAACGCGATTTCCTTGGCCTTGCCGGACTTGTCCTGATACACCGCGATCAGCGTCGGCACGCCGCCGCCTTTCAGGTATTCGGAACGCACGGTATGGCCCGGCCCTTTCGGCGCGATCATGATCACATCCACATCGGCGCGCGGCACAACCTGGTTGTAATGCACATTGAAGCCGTGGGCAAAAGCCAGCGCGGCGCCCGCTTTGATATTGGGCGCAACTTCCTTGTTGTAAACATCGGGAATATTCTCGTCCGGCAACAGCATCATCACCACGTCGGCATTCTTCACGGCATCGGCCACTTCGGCAACCTTGATTCCGGCAGCTTCCGCCTTCTTCCAGGAGGCGCCGCTCTTGCGCAAGCCGACCGTCACGTTGACGCCAGAGTCGCGCAGATTCTGCGCATGGGCATGGCCTTGCGAACCGTAGCCGATGATGGTCACTTGTTTGCCTTTGATCAGCGGCAGGTCTGCGTCTTTGTCGTAATAAACTTTCATGTTGGCCTCGTCGAAAAAATAAAAAATAGCTCTTTAATATTAGGTCGGGTTAAAACCCGAGCTACATACTTTAAAGTTTCAAAATGCGCTCGCCACGGCCGATGCCGGACGCGCCGGTGCGCACCGTTTCCAGGATCAGCTTGGGCTCAATTGCTTGCAGGAAGTGATCCAGCTTGTGGCCGGCCCCGGTCAGTTCGATGGTGTAAGTCTTGTCCGTCACGTCGATGATGCGGCCGCGGAAGATATCGGCCATACGTTTGAGCTCTTCGCGATCGGCCCCCTCCGCCCGCACCTTAAGCAACATCAGCTCGCGCTCGATATGGTCGCCGTCGGTCAGATCCATCACCTCCACCACATCCACCAGTTTGTTTAGCTGTTTGTTAATCTGCTCGATCACTGCATCCGAACCGCTGGTCACGATGGTCATGCGCGACATGGTTTCGTCTTCGGTCGGCGCGACGGTGAGCGANNCGATGTTGTAGCCGCGCGCCGAGAATAGCCCGGCCACCCGCGACAGTGCACCGGCCTCATTCTGCATCAGCAGGGAAATGATATGGCGCATATTACAGGTCCTCCGCCATGATGATTTCGGACAAACCCTTGCCGCCGGGAATCATGGGGAACACGTTCTCGGTGGGATCGGTGTGGAAGTCGAGGAAGACCAGATCATCCTTGCGCGCGAAAGCCTCCCGCAACGCACCTTCCACGTCGGCAGGCTTGTCGATCCGCAGACCTACGTGACCATACGCCTCGGCCAGTCTGACGAAATCGGGCAGCGCATCCATATACGATTCGGAATAGCGGTTGCCGTGGAA
>DISA01000042.1:95508-95679 GCA_002421915.1 Gallionellaceae bacterium UBA6222 | reverse complement strand
GCGGGCAGAACGTGCGTCTGGCCAGCGAATTGACCGGCTGGGAGATCAACCTGATGACGGTGGAGCAATCCGCCGAGAAGAACGAGCAGGAGTTCGCCAAGGTGCGTGACCTGTTTGTGGCAAAGCTGGATGTGGATGAAGAGGTTGCCGACATCCTGGTGCAGGAAGGTT
>DISA01000042.1:94116-95497 GCA_002421915.1 Gallionellaceae bacterium UBA6222 | reverse complement strand
ACGAGTTGCGCAGCCGCGCGCGCAACCTGTTGCTGACTGCGGCAATCGTCAATGAGGAGCAGGTTGGGCACAACATCGAAGATTTGCTCAAGATTGAAGGGATGAATGAGGAGACCGCGCGCATTTTGGCGGGCAAGGGTATCGGCACACAGGATGCGCTGGCCGACCTGGATACGGATGAACTGATCGAACTCACCGGCATGGATGGTGAGCGCGCAAATCAGCTCATTATGACGGCGCGTGCGCCCTGGTTCGTATAAGTAAAATCGTCCGCTGGACGGAAGGAAAGTAATGGGAAAAATCAACGTAGCTCAATTCGCCGGGGAACTTGGATTGCCGGTGGAACTGCTGCTCGAGCAATTGCAGTCCGCCGGTGTCAGCAAGCAGAAAGACTCCGACCCGGTCTCCGAGCAGGACAAAGCCAAGCTGCTGGAGCATCTGCGCAGCGCGCATGGCGCGAGCAAGGGCAAGATTACGGTAACCCGCCGTGAAACCACTGCCATCAAGAAGTCCGACAGCAGCGGCAGGGCGCGCACGATCCAGGTTGAGGTGCGAAAGAAACGCACGATCGCCCCGTTGGGTCAGCCGGCAGAAGTTACACCGGCACCGGTGGCGGAAGAAAAACCGGTCAAGGCAAAGTCCAAGAAGGTGCTGGACGCCCAGGAGCAGAAGGCGCGTGAGGAAGAAGCGCGCATGGCGGCCGAACTGGCTGCCCGTCAGGCGGCCGAGGTGGAAGCCAAGCAGTCGCGCAGCAAGCGCAAGGCAGTGGTTGAAGTGAAGCCGGAGCCGGTAGTCGAAGAAATCAAGCCTGTGGTGTCGGCACCGGTCGAAGTGCCGGAGGGAACGTTGCACAAGCCGGCACTCAAGCCAGGCGACAAAGTGTCACGGCCTTCCAAGAAGGGTGAAAAGGGTTCGGCCAAGGATAGCCCGTGGGATGAGGCGGGACATAAAAAACGCCCGCCTTCACGCAATCTCGATGCGCGTGCCGGTGTCGGTGCGCGCAGCGGCGGCTCTCTGCGCGCCGGTCGGCATGACAAGCATGGCAAGGCGGATGCGGTACAACACGCCTTCTCTTTACCCACCGAGCCGATCGTGCAGGAAGTGACCGTCCCGGAAACCATCAGCGTGGCTGAATTGGCACAGAAAATGTCAATCAAGGCGGCGGAGATTATCAAGACCCTGATGAAAATGGGCTCGATGGTCACCATCAACCNNAGGTGCTGGATCAGGAAACCGCGATGATCCTGGTTGAAGAGATGGGGCACAAGGCAGTCCAGGCCAAGCCGGATGATCCGGACGCTTTCCTGCTGGAGGCGGCCGTGCACGAAGATGTGGTGATGGAGACGAGAGCGCCCGTGGTAACCGTCATGGGTCACGTCGA
>DISA01000042.1:34909-94077 GCA_002421915.1 Gallionellaceae bacterium UBA6222 | reverse complement strand
TCACCCAGCACATTGGCGCCTATCACGTGGAAACTCCGCGCGGGATGATCACCTTCCTTGATACGCCGGGCCATGAGGCTTTTACCGCGATGCGTGCACGCGGTGCGCAGGCGACCGATATTGTGATTCTGGTGGTGGCGGCGGACGACGGCGTCATGCCGCAAACCAAGGAAGCGATTCACCATGCCCGTGCGGCAGGAGTGCCGATCGTGGTCGCGGTGACCAAGGTTGACAAACCTGATGCGAATTTGGAAAAGGTACGGCAGGAATTGGTGGCGGAAAACGTTGTGCCCGAAGATTGGGGTGGCGATTGCATGTTCGTCGAAGTATCGGCCAAGACCGGACAAGGTATCGATGCATTGCTTGAAGGACTGTTGCTGCAAGCTGAGGTGCTGGAGCTGAAAGCAGCAAAAAATACGACAGCCAAAGGTGTGGTGGTCGAAGCACGGCTGGATAAGGGCAAGGGTGCCGTGGCAACTTTGCTGGTTCAGTCCGGCACATTGAAACGCGGTGATGCAGTCCTGGTCGGTTCGGTTTCCGGGCGGGTGCGCGCTATGTTGGACGAGAACGGCAAGCCGGTCACCGAGGCCGGCCCGTCGATTCCGGTCGAGGTGCAGGGCTTGTCCGAAGTGCCGGTGGCGGGCGCCGATTTCCTTGTGCTGGCCGATGAAAAGAAGGCGCGCGAGATCGCGCTGTTCCGTCAGGGCAAATTCCGTGACGTGAAACTGGCCAAGCAGCAGGCTGCCAAACTGGAAAATATGTTCGAACAGATGGGCGAAGGCGAAGTGCGTACTTTGGCGCTGATCGTCAAGGCGGATGTACAGGGTTCAATCGAGGCGATCGCCGGGTCACTGCAGAAACTTTCCACCAATGAGGTCAAGGTCAGTCTGATTCACAGCGGCGTGGGTGGCATCACAGAGTCGGATGTCAATCTTGCCCTGGCCTCCAAAGCCATCATCATCGGTTTCAATTCACGGGCGGACGTGGCGGCTCGCCGTCTGGCCGAAGCGTCGGGCGTGGAGATTCGCTACTACAACATCATCTATGCGATGGTGGATGAGATCAAAGCCGCCTTGTCGGGCATGCTGGCGCCGGAGAGAAAAGAAAGCATCATCGGCATGGTCGAGGTGCGTCAGGTCTATCACATCTCCAAGGTGGGCACGGTGGCGGGCTGTTATGTTACCGAGGGCTTGATCAAGCGCGGTTCCAGTGTGCGGGTGTTGCGCGACAACGTGGTAATCCACACCGGTGAACTGGATTCGCTGAAGCGCTTCAAGGATGATGCGAAGGAGGTGAAGTCCAACTTCGAGTGCGGCCTGTCCCTGCGCGGTTACAACGACCTGGAGGTGGGCGATATGCTGGAAGTGTTCGAGATCGTCGAGGTCGCACGGGCGTTGTAATGGCAAAGGATTACGCACGCACCGATCGCATCGCCGAGCAGCTTTTGCGCGAACTGGCGGAAATGATGCGGCTGGCAGTAAAAGACCCGCGTGTGCGCAAAGTCACGCTGACCGGCGTTGAGGTGACCAACGATTATGCACACGCCAAAGTGTTCTACACCTCACTGGAGGGTGACAGCGCATTGCTGCAACAGGGGCTGGAGCGGGCCGCCGGTTTTCTGCGCAGCCAGTTGGCGCATGCCATGAAGCTGCGCATCACGCCGCAACTGCACTTTGTGTACGATGCGTCCATTGAACGCGGCGCGCATCTGTCGCAGCTGATCGATCAAGCCGTTGCCAGTGACCACAACAAAAACTGAACGCGCGGCACCCATCAAAAGGCCGCTGGACGGTGTGCTACTGTTCGACAAACCGCTCCAGCTCAGCTCCAACATCGCCCTGCAAAAAGTCCGCCGCTTGTTCCGGGCAGAGAAAGCCGGTCATACCGGCACTCTCGACCCGCTGGCCACAGGATTGCTGCCGATCTGCTTCGGTGAGGCAACCAAGTTCACCCATGCCCTGCTGGATGCGGACAAGCGCTATCTGGCGACGGTGCGTCTCGGCCAGCGCACCAGTACCGGTGATGCCGAGGGGGAGATCGTCGAACAGCGCGCGGTGGCAGTTACCGCGGATCAGCTGCGGCAGGTGTTGGCTGCCTTCACCGGCGAGATACAACAGTTGCCTCCCATGTACAGCGCCCTCAAGCACCAGGGCAAACCGCTCTACGAATACATCCGCAAGGGCGAGACAGTTGAACGCGAAGTCCGTCCGGTCGTGATCCGGGAACTGATCCTGCAGCGCCGGGAGGCGGAGGAACTGGTGCTTGATGTGTTGTGCAGCAAGGGCACTTATGTGCGCACGCTGGCGGAGGATATCGGTGAAGCGCTGGGCTGCGGGGCACATTTGACCGGCTTGCGCCGCAGCGGGATTGGTGATTTCAATCTGGCTGATGCACGGACTTTGCCGCAATTGGAGGCGATGGACGAAGCGCAGCGCGATGCCTGCCTATTGCCGCTGGATAGTCTGGTATTGAATTTGCCGAAACTGGAGCTGGATGTGATTCAGGCGGGGCGACTGGCGCAGGGACAGCGTCTGGGCCTGACGGATGACTACCCCGATGGCAAACGCAGACTATATGTCGGCCGGGAGTTTATCGGACTGGGCGACCTGGCGACGGGCAGGCTGTCGCCCAGTCGCCTGCTGTCCGGCATCGCCCGCGCAGCAGCCGTACCGAAATCAGCTTGAGCGCGCGCCCTATTCAAGTGTAGAATGCCGCACTTTTTTATTACCGCACCTTTTAACTGGAGAAGAAGTCAATGTCTATTACCGCCGCACAAAGATCGCAAATCGTGGCCGACTACCAACGCGCCAAAGGCGATACCGGCTCCCCCGAAGTTCAAGTCGCACTGATGACCGCCCGTATCAACTATCTGATGGATCACTTCAAGGAGCACAATAAAGACCACCACTCCCGTCGCGGCCTGCTGCGCCTGGTCAGCCGTCGGCGCAAGCTGCTGGATTATCTGAAGAGCAAGAACGAAGCAGGCTACCAAGCGCTGATCCAGCGTCTGGAACTGCGCAAGTAACACAAGTTTACCGGCGGGTCGCATTAGCGGCCCGCTTCGTTTTGGCGCGGCAATTAAGCCCGCATCCCAACCACTTCATTGAGAGGTCTATTTTGAGCCACTATAAAAAAACACTGAGTTACGGCAATCAACAGCTGACATTCGAGACTGGCGAGATCGCCAAACAAGCCAGCGCTGCGGTGATGGTCAGTCTGGGGGATACCGTGGTGCTGGTCACTGTGGTGGGACGCAAGGATGCCAAGCCGGAACAGGATTTCTTCCCGCTGACCGTGGACTATATTGAAAAGACCTATGCAGCCGGCAAGATTCCCGGTGGTTTTTTAAAGCGTGAAGGCCCGTTGCGCGAAAAGGAGATCCTCACTTGCCGCCTGATCGACCGTCCGCTGCGCCCGCTGTTCCCGGAGAGTTTTTACAACGAAGTGCAGATCGTGGCGACCGTGATGTCATCCGATCCGCAGATCGACGCCGATATTCCGGCCATGATCGGTGCTTCTGCGGCACTGGCCATCTCCGGCATCCCGTTCGACGGCCCGATCGGCGCGGCGCGCGTGGGTTACGCCAACGGCCAGTATTTGCTCAATCCGACCAAAGATGAGTTGGCGACTTCGCAGATGGATCTGGTGGTGGCGGGTACTTCGCAAGCGGTGCTGATGGTTGAATCCGAAGCGCAGGAACTGTCGGAAGAGGTGATGCTGGGGGCGGTGATGTACGGGCATGAACAGATGCAGGCTGTCATCAATGCGATCAACGAGATGGCCGATGCGACGGGCCAGGATGATTGGGACTGGGCGCCCGCGCCGAAGAACGAAGCGCTGATCGCCCGGATCAATGCGCTGGCGGAAAACGAACTGCAAGCCGCTTATGCGGTACGCGAAAAACAGGCGCGTACGCATCAAGTCGAAGCGATTCGCGCGAAGGTGTTCGCAGCGCTGGAGACCCCCGAATTCGAGAATGTCTCCAGGAACGAGATTGGCGAACTGTTCAGCGCACTGGAAGCGAAGATCGTGCGCGGTCAGATATTGGGCGGCGAGCCGCGTATCGATGGCCGCGACACCCGCACGGTGCGACCGATCACCATCCGCACCGGCGTGCTGCCGCGTACGCACGGTTCGGTGTTGTTTACCCGTGGCGAAACACAGGCGCTGGTCATCGCCACGCTTGGTTCGATGCGCGACGCGCAAAAGATTGATGCACTGCAGGGCGAGTTCAGCGATCGTTTTATGCTGCATTACAACTTCCCGCCGTACGCCACGGGCGAAACGGGCCGTGTGGGCACACCCAAGCGCCGTGAAATCGGCCATGGCCGTTTGGCCAAGCGGGCGCTGGTCGCCGTGTTGCCGGGCGAAGATGAGTGCGGTTACGCGATGCGCGTGGTTTCCGAAATCACCGAATCCAACGGTTCCAGCTCGATGGCATCGGTGTGCGGCGGTTGCCTGTCGCTGATGGATGCGGGGGTGGCGCTGAAAAACCACGTGGCCGGTATCGCGATGGGGCTGATCAAGGACGGTGGACGTTTCGCGGTGCTGACCGATATCCTGGGTGATGAAGATCACCTGGGTGATATGGATTTCAAGGTGGCCGGTTCCGACACGGGCATCACCGCTTTGCAGATGGACATCAAGATCAACGGCATCACCAAGGAGATCATGCAAGTGGCATTGAGCCAGGCCAAGGAAGGACGCATGCACATCCTCGGCATCATGAAACAGGCGATGCCGTCGGTGCGCCCGGAAGTCTCCGACTTCGCGCCGCGCATGATCAAGATGAAGATCAACCCGGACAAAATCCGCGACGTAATCGGCAAGGGCGGCGCGGTGATCCGCGCGCTGACCGAGGAGACCGCCACCACCATCGACATTGATGACGAAGGCAATGTCACCATCTCCTGCGTGAGCGGCGAGGCGGGCGAGATGGCGAAGAAACGTATCGAAGACATCGTGGCCGAGGTCGAAGTGGGCAAGGTGTACGAGGGTCCGGTGGTCAAGCTGCTGGATTTTGGCGCACTGATCAATATTCTGCCGGGCAAGGACGGTTTGCTGCATATCTCGCAAATCTCGCACGAGCGTATCGCCAGCGTGTCCGATTACCTGAAAGAAGGCCAAGTGGTCAAGGTCAAGGTGCTGGAAGTGGATGACAAAGGCCGTATGCGTTTGAGCATGAAAGCCCTGCAGCCGCGTCCGGAAACCGAGGTGCCGGCCGCCGAATAAGCGCCATAGTGCTATCCTTCAAGCCCCGCCGCGTGCGGGGCTTTTCATTGCCACAGTACGATCGCAAGCAGGGAAGAGATGAACCCATCCAGCCATTCACTGGCACGCAGACTGGCCGCCACCTTGCCCTCCGGCAAGCCGGGATTGTTCAACCCGTGGGCTGACCATTGTCCGCATGATGCCGCAGGCAACGGCCCGCAGGAAAAGCTCGCGAGGCTGGCGCTGCATCTGGATTGCGAACCGGCGTTCATCCTTGCGGGTGAGGCGCCCGGCTATCAAGGCTGCCGTTACAGCGGCATCGCCTTCACCAGCGAGCGCTTGTTGGGTGAGGGTGCGATTCCCCGTATCGCAGCGCTGCCCAGGCGCTTGTCGACCCGGCGGTTGCCGTTCTCAGAGCCGTCCGCCACCATTGTTTGGAAAACCTTGTATCGGCTGGGCATCGCCGAGCGCACCATCCTGTGGAACGCGATGCAATTGCATCCGCATCGCGCAGACAACCTTTGGTCGAACAGGACGCCGACACCTGGAGAGATCGCATTGGGCGAACCGGCCATGCGTATGCTGATCGCAGCGTTCCCGCAGGCAAGGATCGTCGCCGTAGGCAAGAAGGCGGAAGGTTTGCTCGCCGGGATGGGGGTAAGGGTCGCAGGTGCAGTCAGGCATCCCGCGAATGGTGGTGCCACCGAGTTCGCAAGCGGGTTGCAGGCGCTGATCTGAACATGCCGGACGAAGCCTTCGCCCCCAAGTCCTTTGTCGCCTCGCTGCCCTTGCAGCCCGGCGTGTATCGCATGCTGGATGAGGCGGGGCAGGTTCTGTATGTGGGCAAGGCGAACCAGCTGAAGAAGCGTGTCGGCTCCTATTTCCAGAAAAGCAACCTGTCGCCGCGGATCCAGTTGATGGTGTCGCACATCGCGCGCATCGAGGTGACGGTGACGCGCTCCGAAGCCGAAGCCCTGCTGCTGGAAAACAACCTGATCAAATCGCTCAAGCCGCGCTACAACATTCTGTTCCGTGACGACAAGTCCTATCCCTACATCGTGCTCACCGGCGGCCCGTCGCCGCGCCTGACCTATTATCGCGGCACGACCGACAAGCGCCACCAGTATTTCGGACCTTACCCCAACGCGCAGGCGGCGAAGGAAACCATTAACCTGCTGCAGAAAGTGTTCAGGCTGCGGACCTGCGAAGACGGCGTATTCAGCAACCGCACCCGACCCTGTCTGCTGCACCAGATCCATCGCTGCAGCGCACCGTGCGTGGGCAGTATCAGCGCGGAAGATTACGCGACCGATGTGTGCAATGCGGGACTGCTGCTGCACGGAAAGCATGACGAAGTGGAAAAACGCCTGCGTGCGGCGATGGAACAGGCGGCGGAGAAGCTGGAATACGAACACGCCGCCGCCTTGCGTGACCAGTTGCAGGCACTGCACACCGTGCAGCAGCAGCAGTTCGTGGAAAGCGGGCGCGCGACCGATGCCGATATCGTCGCCGTGGTCGGGGAGCAGGGCGCGCTGTGTCTGAATCTGGCAGTGGTGCGCGGCGGGCGTCACTTGGGCGATAAACCGTTCTTGCCGCGCAACGTGCAGGGGCAGGACAGCACCGAAGCACTGCAAGCCTTTCTGGCGCAGCATTATCTGGAACATCGCGCACCCCCCCTGATCATCACCAACCTTGCGGTTGAAGATGACGCGCTGGCAGAACTATTGAGCGAGCAGGCCGGGCACAAAGTGCAGATTCGCCATGTCGTCAGCGGTGAACGGCGGCAGTGGCTGGAGATGGCGCAGGCCAATGCCTTGCTCGCCTTGCGGCGCCAGGCCGGTTTGCAGGCCGGCCAGACTTTGCGCCTTGATGCTTTGCGCGCGGCGCTGGACTTGCCCGATCTCAAGCGGATCGAATGTTTCGACATTAGCCACACCATGGGCGAAGCGACGGTGGCGTCCTGTGTGGTGTATGACGAGCTTGAAATCCGGCCGCAGGAATATCGCCGCTACAACATCGCGGGCATTACCCCGGGCGACGATTACGCGGCGATGCGCCAGGCGCTGTTGCGCCGTTACCAGAAATTGCAGCAGGGTATTGGCAAGCGGCCCGACCTGATCCTGATCGACGGCGGCGCCGGGCAGCTGGGCGTTGCCCTGGAGGTGATGACAGAATTGGGTCTGACCGACATCGCTCTGGTTGGCGTGGCGAAAGGAGTGGAACGCAAACCGGGCATGGAGCAATTGTTGCGACCCGGCGCGGAAAAGCCTTTACAATTGCCGCCCGACAGCCCGGCCCTGCATCTGATCCAGCAGGTGCGCGACGAGGCGCACCGTTTTGCCATCAGCGGACACCGGGCGCGGCGCGGCAAGGCACGCACTGCCTCGTCGCTGGAAGAAATCGAGGGCATAGGCGAAAAACGCCGCCGCAATCTGTTGACCCGCTTCGGCGGTTTGAAAGGCGTGCAACAGGCAAGCGTGGAAGAACTGGGAAGAGTGGACGGCATCAGTCCGTCGCTCGCAAAAAAAATATACAACCATCTGCACTGAAACATGCCGACCAACATCCCCAACCTGCTGACATGGTTCCGCATCCTCCTGATCCCGGTGTTCATCGCCGTGTTTTATGTGTCGGACGAAACGCTTAACCTGCACCATAAACACCTGCTCGGCACATTCATCTTCTGGCTGGCCTCGATCACCGACTGGCTGGACGGTTATCTGGCGCGCGCGCTGAACCAGAGTTCGGCGTTTGGCGCATTTCTTGATCCAGTCGCGGACAAGCTGATGGTGGTTGCCGCGCTGATCATCCTGCTCCAGCTCGGGCACGTGGATGCGATCATCGCCTTCATCATTATCGGGCGCGAGCTCACCATTTCCGCCCTGCGCGAGTGGATGGCGCAGCTGGGCAACAGCAAAAGTGTCGCCGTCTCCCTGCTGGGCAAGATCAAGACCGTATTCCAGATGCTGGCGATCCTGTTCCTGCTGTATCAGGAATCCCTGTTCGGTGTTTCCACCCGCCAGGTCGGCACCGTGCTGATCTGGCTCGCCGCCATTCTCACCCTGTGGTCCATGGTGTACTACCTGATGCTGGCGCGGCAGCAAATATCGGCAAAATCACGCGGCCAAAATTGATTTTTTAGTCTTGCTCTGTATAATGCCGCGCTCTCGGGGTGTAGCGTAGCCTGGTAGCGCGCCTGGTTTGGGACCAGGATGTCGGGAGTTCGAATCTCTCCACCCCGACCAGGTTCATGTAATACAAGTATTGTCGGATGCCGAAAGAATTGTGCCCGTAGCTCAACCGGATAGAGCACCAGCCTTCTAAGCTGGGGGTTACAGGTTCGATTCCTGTCGGGCACGCCAATCGCTTTGCCGTTTCAATGGTGGCTGTAGCTCAGTTGGTAGAGCCCTGGATTGTGATTCCAGTTGTCGACGGTTCGAGCCCGTTCAGCCACCCCAGTTTTAGCCGTAGCGCCAAATGACCCGCCCACAGTGGCGGGTCATTTGCATTCTATCCGTGTAAAATCGTTCCACACCGAATCATAGGGGGCAGTCAATTGAACAAGATAAAAGGCATGATCCTTGCCGCCGGGCAGGGCACGCGTGTCAGGCCGCTGACGCAGGATTTGCCCAAGCCGATGATTCCCATTCTCGGCAAGCCGGTGATGGAATATCTGGTCGAGCATCTTGCGCGTTTTGGGATTGACGAGATCATGGTCAATGTCGCCTACAAGCACTGGAAGATCGAGAACTACTTCGGTAACGGCAGCACCTGGGGGGTGAACATCGGTTACTCCTACGAGGGTGTGTACGAGTATGGCGAGATCACGCCGAAGTCGCTGGGGTCGGCCGGGGGCCTGCGCAAGATCCAGGACTTTGGCGGTTTCTTCGACACTACCACGATTGTGATCTGTGGCGACGCACTGATCGATCTCGATATCGCGGCAGCAGTTCAGGAGCACAAGGCCAGGAAAGCGATGGCCAGTGTTATTACGCTGGAAGTGCCGCGTGCCGAGGTCGGCAACTACGGCGTGGTTGAGACCGACAGCGCGGGGCGGATTCTTTCTTTTCAGGAAAAACCCAAACCGGAAGATGCGCGTTCCTGTTTTGCCAGTACCGGTATTTACATTTTTGAGCCGGAAGTTATCGATCTGATTCCGCCGGGCCAGGTGTTTGATATTGGCAGTCAGCTATTTCCCATGCTGGCCGAAAAAGGGTTGCCGTTTTATGCGCAGAAACGACATTTCAACTGGATCGATATCGGCCATGTTGACGACTACTGGACTGTCCTGCAGCGCGTACTCAGGGGTGAGATCGCCGACATGGAAATGCCAGGCAAGGAAATCAAACCCGGCATCTGGGTCGGTATCAACACCCGCATCGACTGGAATCACGTCAAGATCGAGGGCCCGGTTTATATCGACTCCGGCGTTTGCATCGAGGCGGGTGCGGAGATCATCGGGCCGGCCTGGATCACACGCGGTTCATATATCTGCAATAACGCCAAAGTCATCCGCAGCATTCTGCTGGAATACACCCGTATCAGTTCCGGCATGGTGTTCGAGGAAACCATCGTTTCGCCGAGCTATTGTGTCGAGCACAAGACCGGGGCGACCTATTACCTCGGCGATGACCGTACCCCGCTGCGCTGGGGTGATGCGCGCGGGCGCTGATCCGATGTTGGATAAGGGCACCGTGTTAAGCGTGCGCGAGCTGAATCTCGCCGCGAAGCAGCTGATCGAGGGCGGTTTGCCGCTGCTCTGGGTGCGCGGCGAGATTTCCAATTTCGTCAGCGCGGCTTCCGGCCACTGGTATTTCTCGCTCAAGGACGAGGCGGCACAGGTGCGCTGTGTGATGTTCCGCCACAAGAGCCAGTATCTGGATTTCCGCCCGGCGAACGGGATGCAGATCGAGGTGCAGGCACTGGCGACCCTGTACGAGGCGCGCGGCGATTTCCAGCTAACCCTGGAAAAAATGCGCCCGGCGGGGCTGGGGGCGCTGTTCGAGGCGTTCGAGCGACTGAAGAAAAAACTCGAAGGCGAGGGACTGTTCGATGTCGCACGCAAGCGCGAGCTGCCGCAACTTCCAAAACAAATTGGTATCGTGACCTCGCCGCAGGCCGCCGCCCTGCGCGACGTGTTGCGCACACTGGAGAACCGCATGCCGAATGTGCCGGTAGTGCTGTATCCCACGCCGGTACAGGGGGTGGAGGCCGGGCAGAAGATCGCGCAGGCGATCGCGACGGCGAACCGGCGCGCCGAGTGCGATGTGCTGATTGTCTGTCGCGGCGGCGGCAGCATCGAGGATCTGTGGGCATTCAATGAGGAAGCAGTGGCACGTGCCATCGTCGCCAGTGCCATCCCGGTGGTGAGCGGCGTGGGGCACGAGACCGATTTCACCATCGCAGATTTTGTCGCCGACCTGCGTGCGGCGACGCCGACCGCAGCCGCGCAGGCAGTGGTACCAGACCGGCAAGAACTGCGTCAGCACCTGATGCGGCAGTACCGGCATATGGCACACGCTGTCGTGCGCCAGTTCGAGCAACGCATGCAACAACTGGATTATCTGCAACGGCGGCTGGTGCACCCGGCACAGCGCATCCGGCAGCAGGCCGATCAGCTGGAGGGCTTGCAGCGCCGCCTGCGGCTGGCCCAGGGCAGTACATTGCAACAGGCACAATGGCGCTGGCAGACAACCGGCCAACGCCTGCACCGCCTGCGGCCGGATGTGGCGCAGAGGCGCGAGCGACTGGCGGTCGGCACGCGCCGCCTGGACTCGGCGATGACGGTTTATCTGGCGCGGCAGGATGCGCGCCTGCTTGCCTTGCACCGGCAAGTACGGCATCTCGATCCACAGCAGGTTCTGGCACGCGGTTACAGTGTGGTGCGCGACGCGGCAGGGCGCCTCGTGCACAGCAGCGCCACCATTGCGGCGGGCGACCAACTGCAAGTCACTTTTGCCGAGGGTGGGGCGATGGTGGAGGTACAGGAAACACGCCAGGCACTTTAGGTTAAAATTCGAGCCCATTCTCTTCTTCACCCGGTCAAGATGAATTCTGCTTTCTCCCGCCGTTCCTTGTGGCTGCTCATTGTGGCCGTCGTCGTCATCTGGTTCGGCAATCTCGAATATCGCAAGCTGATCAAGCCGGACGAGGGACGCTATGCCGAGATCCCGCGCGAGATGGTGGTCAGCGGGGACTGGGTCACGCCGCGTCTGAACGACCTGAAATACTTCGAGAAGCCGCCGCTGCAATACTGGGCGACCGCCGTTGCTTACGAAGTGTTTGGCGAGCATCAATGGACCTCGCGGCTGTGGGCGGCGCTGACCGGATTGGCGGGGGTACTGCTGGCCGGGTTCACCGGGGCGCGCCTGTTCGGGCGCGAGGCGGGCATTTATGCCGCGCTGATCCTCGGCAGCAGCAGCCTGTATGCACTGATGTCGCACGTCAATACGCTCGATATGGGCGTGACTTTTTTTATCTCGCTCGGTATTTTTGCGCTGTTGCTGGCGCAACAGGAATCGGCAACCGCGCCACGACGAAATTGGATGCTGCTCGCCTGGGCGGCGATGGCGCTGGCGGTGTTGAGCAAAGGGCTGATGGGGCTGATCCTGCCGGGTGCCGCGCTGTTCCTGTATTCGCTGTTCAATCGTGATGTCAGGATCTGGCTGCGCATGCACTGGGTCAGCGGGCTGCTGGTGTTCCTGCTGGTCGCCACGCCGTGGTTCGTGCTGGTGATGCGCGCCAATCCGGAATTTTTCCAGTTCTTCTTCATCCACGAACACTTTGAACGCTTCACCACCAAGGTGCACGGGCGTTACCAGCCTTGGCACTATTTCGTGCCGGTGCTGCTCTTTGGCATGCTGCCGTGGACATTGCTGATGTTCGATGCGCTGTTGCGCACCTGGCGCGGCAGCACAGCACAGGCGCGAACATTCAGCCCGGAGCGATTCCTGCTGGTGTGGGCGGTGTTCATCTACTTCTTTTTCACCATCTCCAGTTCCAAGTTGCCGTCCTATCTGTTGCCGATGTTCCCGGCCCTGGCGCTGCTGATGGGCAAACAACTCGCCGCGATGGACGCGCGCCGCGCCTTCTGGCTGATCGCACCGCTGCTGCCGGTATTGCTCGCGCTGTTGCTGGTGGTGGTCAATACCGACCGTTTTGCGGATACGCCGGTGCAGACCGAGATGTACGGTGAGTATGCGACATGGCTGACGGTGGCGATACTGATCTGGGTGGGCGGTATGGTGGCCGCGCTGTATGGCCTGCGGCGCGGCAACAAGGCAGGCGCCATCGTGACACTGGCGTTGTCCACGCTGCTCGCGACGCAGATCGGCGTATCCGGTTACAACACCATCGCGCGCGAGCGTTCCGCCTATCTGATCGCGGAGGCAATCGCGCCGCAGATCAAGCCGGATGTGCCGTTCTATTCGGTTTATAACTACGAGCAGACTTTGCCGTTCTATCTCAAGCGCACGCTGACCCTGGTCGATTTTCAGGATGAGATGGCATTCGGCATCGGACAGGAGCCGCACAAATGGCTGCCGAATGCCGATGCGCTGGCGGTGCGCTGGAAAACCGATGCAGAAGCATATGCCATCATGCCGCTGTTCGCCGTGCAAATTCTGAAAGAAAAAGGGATGGAGATGAGGGAAATCTATCGCGACCACCAACTTGTGGTGGTGGTCAAACCATGAACTTCGTCAGTTTCAGTCTGATCTTTGCCGGCGTGATGCTCAACGCCGCCGCGCAGATCTTGATGAAGGCGGGCACCAACGTCATCGGTCATTTCGAGTTCAGCGCGGCGAATGTCGTCCCCATCGGCTGGAAACTCATGACCGAATGGCACATCGTCACCGCCCTGTTCTGCTACGGCATCAGCGTGGTGGTGTGGATCCTCGCGCTGTCACGGGTGCCGGTCAGCATCGCGTTTCCGATGCTGTCGATGGCTTACGTGGTGAACGCAATCGCCGCAAAATATCTGCTGGGCGAGGATTTCAGCGTGACCAAGCTGGTCGGCATGGGCGTCATCATCCTCGGCGTCATCATCATTTCGAGGGCGTGAGATCAGCCGGCATGACGAACGATTAAAAAATATAGGCCGGAAATTTATGAGTGAATTTTTACCCTTCACCAAACCCCACATCGACGAAGCCGCCATCGCCGCCGTCGTCGATGTGCTGCGTTCCGGCTGGATCACCAGCGGCCCCAAGGTACAGGAGTTCGAGAAGCAGCTCTCGGCCTATTTTGGCGGACGTCCGGTGCGCACCTTCAACTCCGGCACCTGCACCATGGAGATCGCCCTGCGCATCGCCGGCATCGGCGCGGGCGATGAGGTCATCACCACGCCCATCTCCTGGGTGGCAACCTCCAATGTCATCCTCGAAGTCGGCGCGACGCCGGTGTTCGCCGATATCGACCCGGTCACGCGCAACATCGACCTGGACAAGGTCGAGACTGCCATCACGCCGCGCACCCGTGCCATCATCCCGGTCGATCTTTCCGGCCTGCCGGTGGACCGCGACCGGCTGTACGATATTGCAAAGCGCCACAACTTGCGCGTGGTGGAAGACGCGGCGCAGGCCATCGGCTCGCTGTGGCAGGGCAAACGCATCGGCAGCTTCGGTGATTTCGTTTCCTTCAGCTTCCAAGCCAACAAGAACCTCACCACCACCGAAGGCGGCTGCCTGGTGCTGAACAACGAAGACGATGCGCGTCTGGCGGAAAAATATCGCCTGCAAGGTGTCACCCGCAGCGGCTTCGACGGCATGGAGGTCGATGTGCTCGGCGGCAAGTTCAACATGACCGATGTTGCCGCCGTCATCGGACTCAATCAGTTGCAGCAACTGGATGCCATCACCGCGCGCCGCCATGCTCTGGTCAAACACTACTTCGCCACCTTTGGCGCGGACTTCGAGCGGGAAACGGGTGCGCAACTTCCGATAAAAGATTTCCGGAACACCAACTGGCACATGTTCCAGATCGTGCTGCCGCAAGGCATGGTGCGGGCCGAATTCATGGAGAAGATGAAGGCGCGCAACATCGGCTGCGGCGTGCATTACCCGCCCATCCACCTGTTCAAGATGTACCGCGCGCGAGGTTTCCGGGAAGGCATGTTTCCCGTCGCCGAAAGCGTGGGGCGGCGCATCGTCAGCCTGCCGCTGTTCCCGAAGATGAGCGAAGCGGATGTCGGGCGGGTGGTTGGCGCGGTGCGGGAAGTGCTGGCTTGATAGCAGTAGCCCATTGCCCGGATACGGGCGCATGAACTTGCCGTAGGATCATAAAAGAACTATAGGGTCATAAAAGAACTATATTCAGTCCTGCTGAATTAACGGGGGTATTTATGCGCTACTCATCACAGGTAAAACCCATCAGTTATCTCAAGGCTAATGCTGCCGAGGTGCTGTACCAATTGGCCGAAGATCGCCAGCCGATGGTGATCACACAGAACGGCGAGGCGAAGGCAGTGCTTCAGGATGTGGCTTCGTTCGAGGCAACGCAGGAAACCTTGGCGTTGCTGAAAGTGTTGGCGCTGGGCAATCACGAAATTGAGAAGGGCAAGGCCAAGCCGGTTGCCGACGTGGTGCAGCGATTGCGCGCCAAGGGGGCAAGTAGGTGAGCTACGAGGTTTTGCTCACCGAAGGCGCGGAGAAAGACCTCGAATCGCTTTTCAAGCCGTATCGGGTCATTTACCGCGTGATATGACAGCGCGTGTACATTTCTGATCGTGGATGGACGGCGTGATATGCAGGCATTGTTGGCGCGCAGGCTGCTGGCAATCTAGGTATTTCGTCATTCTGCCCCTGTGCGCTAAAATGCCGCCCCTATGAGTTCACCCCAACTTTCTGTCGTCATCCCCGTCTATAACGAGGAACAGGGCCTGCAGGCCCTGTTCGATCGCCTGTATCCCGCGCTGGACAAGCTTGGTATCAGTTATGAAGTCGTGTTCGTCAACGACGGCAGCCGCGACCGTTCCGCCGCCATCCTGCGCGGGCAGTTCCAGGAACGCCCCGATGTGACGCGCGTGGTGCTGTTCAACGGCAACTTCGGCCAGCACATGGCGATCATGGCCGGTTTCGAGCAGTGCCGCGGCCGGCGCATCGTCACGCTGGACGCCGATTTGCAGAACCCGCCGGAAGACACGCACCTGCTGCTGGCGAAGATGGACGAGGGGCACGATTACGTCGGCTCCATCCGCCGCCAGCGCAATGACAGCTGGTGGCGCCATGTCGCCTCGCGCGCGATGAACGGCCTGCGCGAAAAGATCACCCGCATCAAGATGACCGACCAGGGCTGCATGTTCCGCGCCTACGACCGCAACATCATCGACGCGATCAACAGTTGCAAGGAAGTGAATACCTTCATCCCGGCGCTGGCCTACAGTTTTGCAAAGAATCCGGCCGAGGTGGTGGTGGGGCACGAGGAGCGCGCGGCGGGCGAATCCAAGTATTCGATGTATAGCCTGATCCGCCTCAACTTCGACCTGATGACCAGCTTTTCGCTGGTGCCCTTGCAGATGTTCTCCATGCTGGGGATGCTGATCTCGGTGCTGTCCGCTTTCTTCTTTGTGTTCCTGGTGATACGCCGCCTGTGGATCGGTCCCGAAGCGGAGGGGCTGTTCACCCTGTTTGCGCTGATGTTCTTCCTCATCGGCATTGCCTTGTTTGGTATCGGCCTGCTGGGCGAGTACATCGGGCGCATCTACCAGCAAGTGCGCCACCGCCCGCGCTACCTGATCGAGGCGGTGCTGGAAAAGCACGATGAGTAGCGCTGTCGTTTTTGCTTACCACAACGTTGGCGTTCGCTGTTTGTCGGTGTTGTTGGCGCACGGTGTGGAGGTCAAACTGGTGGTGACCCACCGCGACAATCCCAAAGAAACCATCTGGTTCGAGAGCGTGCAGCGGTTGGCCGAGTTGCATGGTATTCCGACCATCACCCCGGATAATCCGAATACGCCGGAGGTGGTGGAACAGATACGCGGCTTGCAGCCGGATTTTTTCTTTTCCTTCTATTACCGCGAGATGTTGAAAGCGCCACTGCTGGCCATTCCCAAGCGCGGCGCGCTGAACATGCACGGTTCGCTGCTGCCCAAATACCGCGGGCGGGTGCCGGTGAATTGGGCGATAATCCGCGGCGAAACGGAAACCGGCGCGACGCTGCATTACATGACCGAGAAACCGGACAACGGCGACATCGTGGCACAACAGGCGGTGCCCATCCTGCCCAACGACACGGCGCATGAGGTGTTCCAGAAAGTGACCGTCGCAGCGGAGATGGCGCTGAACGGTGTGTTGCCGGCGCTGCTGGCGGGCAAGGCGCCGCGCATCAAACAGGATTTGAGCCAGGGCGCGTATTTCGGCGGACGCAAGGCGGAGGACGGCATCATCGACTGGTCGCGATCGGCACGGGAAATACACAACCTGGTGCGTGCCGTGGCGCCGCCGTATCCGGGTGCGATGACGCGGATGATGGGCAAGCCGATGCGCATCCTGCAGACGCTGGTGACGAAATGCACGGCAGAAGGCAGGGAATCCCCCGCCTTCTACGTGAAAGAGGGCAAGGCGTATGCGATCTGCGCCAGCGGGGTGTTGCGCGTGGTGCGCTTCGAGTTGGACGGTGTTGGGATGAGCGCAGAAGAATTTGCGGCGAGGCACGGCGCAGGGAAATTTGAATTTGCATGAGGTACTACCAAGGTTTTGTCATTCCCGCGCAGGCGGGAATCCGGTCCAATAAAAATACTGGATTCCTGGTCAAGCCCGAAATGACGATGTCATTTAATTGTTAAGGAAATAAAAATGAAAAAAGTATTGATCCTCGGCGTGAACGGTTTCATCGGTCACCATCTGTCCAACCGCATCCTGGCCACCACCGACTGGGAAGTCTATGGCATGGACATGAGCACCGACCGCATCTCCGACCTGATCGGCAAGCCGCGCTTTCATTTCTTTGAAGGCGACATCACCATCAACAAGGAATGGGTTGAGTACCACGTCAAGAAATGCGATGTGATCCTGCCGCTGGTGGCCATCGCCACGCCGGCCACTTACGTCAAGCAACCGCTGCGCGTGTTCGAGCTGGACTTCGAAGCCAACCTGCCCATCGTCCGCGCCTGCGTGAAGTACAACAAACACCTGGTGTTCCCGTCCACTTCCGAAGTGTACGGCATGTGCCACGACGAGGAATTTGACCCGGAAAATTCCGAGCTGGTCTGCGGCCCGATCAACAAACCGCGCTGGATCTATTCCAACTCCAAGCAGCTGATGGACCGCGTGATCTGGGGCTACGGCATGCAGGACAACCTGAACTTCACCCTGTTCCGTCCGTTCAACTGGATCGGTGCCGGTCTGGATTCGATCAACACCCCGAAGGAAGGCAGCTCACGCGTGGTGACCCAGTTCTTGGGCCACATCATTCGCGGCAACAACATCAGTCTGGTTGACGG
Organism: Gallionellaceae bacterium UBA6222; assembly: GCA_002421915.1. GTDB lineage: Bacteria > Pseudomonadota > Gammaproteobacteria > Burkholderiales > Gallionellaceae > Sideroxyarcus. The sequence goes on along the minus strand of DISA01000042.1, from coordinate 76,427 downwards.
TGGCCACCAGAAACGCGCCTTCACCTACATCGACGACGGCATTGACGCGCTGATGAAGATCATCGCCAACAAGGATGGCATCGCCACCGGCAAGATCTACAACATCGGCAACCCGACCAACAACTTCGCCATCCGCGACCTGGCCGACATGATGCTGAAGCTGGCGAACGAGTATCCCGAGTACCGCGATTCCGCCCAGAGGGTGAAGATCGTCGAAACGACTTCCGACGCCTACTACGGCAAGGGCTATCAGGACGTGCAGAACCGCGTGCCGAAGATCACCAACACCTGCGAAGAGCTGGGCTGGAAACCGACCACCACCATGGCCGACACCCTGCGCAAGATCTTTGACGCATACCGCACGCAGATCGCCGAAGCACGCGGTCTGGTGGACTGATTTCAGCCCTCTCCCGCGCTAACGCGCACCCCTCTCCCGCGCGCGGGAGAGGGGTTGGGGGAGAGGGTGATCTGCGATGTCCAAACAACTCGCCCTGAAAATCGACGTCGATACCTATCGCGGCACACGCGAAGGTGTGCCGCGCCTGGTTGATGCCTTGCAGCGCTATCAGGCGCAGGCGACGTTCTTCTTCTCGCTCGGCCCGGACCACACCGGGCGCGCCATCAAGCGTGTGTTCCGTCCCGGTTTCTTGAGCAAGGTCTCGCGCACTTCCGTGGTCGAGCATTACGGCATCAAGACGCTGTTGTACGGCACTTTGTTGCCCGGCCCGGACATCGGCAGGAAGTGCGCCGATATCCTGCGCTCGGTGCGCGATGCGGGATTCGAAGTCGGTATCCATTGCTACGACCACATCCGCTGGCAGGATCACGTGGTGCAGAAGGGCGAGGCGTGGACGCGGCGCGAACTGCAACGCGCGGTGGACCGTTACACGGAAATCTTCGGCGAAGCCCCCAGGGCGCATGCCGCTGCCGGCTGGCAGACCAACCGCCACGCCCTGCGCCAGACTCAGCATCTGGGTTTCGACTACAGCTCGGACACGCGCGGCACCCATCCCTTCATCCCGACTTGGGAGGCCGAGATCATCGCCTGCCCGCAATTGCCCACCACCTTGCCGACGCTGGATGAACTCATCGGGCGCGACGACATCACCGTGGATAACGTGGCGCAACACCTTCTGGGCCTGACGCAAACTTTTCCGGAGACCGGCCACGTCTATACCCTGCATGCCGAACTGGAAGGGCAGAAATGGCTGCCGATCTTCGAGCAGCTGCTCCAGGGTTGGCAGGCGCAGGGCTACGAGCTGGTTTCCATGCGGCAGTATCTGCAAACTCTGAAGGCAGAAACGCTACCGTTGCATGAAGTGGTGATGCGCGAAGTGGACGGTCGCGCCGGCACGCTGGCAGTGGCAGACGAGGCGGCATGACATTAACGTAGCCGTTCCGGCCGCTGTGGCGGGTTGGAGCATCTATATTTTTCGGCATATACCCATTTTTTCAACAGTGGTGTAGTGTTGCGGCCTCTGAACGACTTTGTCAGAGGCAACGTTGCGCGCGACTCCACTCATTGAAAATGAACGATATCCGCCCCGACTTTTTGTTGACCTCACTGCCCCGGCGTTACGGTCTGCTGGCGCTGGTGTGGTGTGTCGTGGCGGGCGTATCGTTGCTGTGGAACCTGCAAGCGGGAAAGCAGGATGCTGTGAAGATGGCTGCCGCAACTGTCCGCGCCAATATCCAGAAAGATTTTGGTTTGCGCAAATGGGTCAACTCTCATGGTGGTGTCTATGTCAGTCCGACCGGGCATACGCCGCCCAACCCCTATCTCAATGTTCCGGAGCGCGATGTGGTCACCACCACCGGCAAGGCGCTGACCCTGATGAATCACGCCTATGTGCTGCGCGAAATACAGACGGATTTCCCCGACGATTATGGCGTCATGAGCCGCATCTCCAGCCTGCATCCACTCAACCCGCTGAATGCGGCCGACGAGTGGGAGAGCAGGGCATTGGCAAGCTTCGAGCGGGGTGGCCGGGAATATCTGGAGATATTGCAGATCAACGGGCAGCCACATCTGAGGATGATGAAGCCACTCAGGGTTGAACAGGAATGCACGGGATGCCATACGAGGCAGAAGACAGGCGATGTCCGCGGCGGAATCAGTTCCTCCATCGCAATGGGGCGTTTTATCTCACACAGGCAAGAACATCGCGACAATCTGTTGTTGTCCCACGGAGTGATATGGCTGATCGGGCTGGCGGCACTGGGCATTTCCTACCGGCGCGATTCCCGCGTGAGTGCCGAACGGGAACGTGCCCGGCAAAAACTGGAACAACAGCTTGACGAGCTGTTGCGCTTCCAGAAACTCACCGTCGGGCGCGAACTGCGCATGAAAGAACTGGTGGATGAGAACGCCGAATTGCGCCGGCAGATTGACGCCGCGCCACCGGGCAACGCTAAATCATGAGCGACTCACCGGAAAAACTGCAACAGCAACTGCTGGAAACGCAGGAGGCGGTGGCCGAGGCACAGGCACGGTGCAAACGCCATGATGTCGAACATCTGGCGGTTACAAAAGAGCTGGAGGACAACCGTAGTGCGTTATTGTTCATGCTCGAAGACTTGGAAAACGAGCGGCGGAAAGTAGAGCTGGCGCACCAGGAGTGGACGGCCGCACTGGATGTGATCAATGACCCGATCTTCCTGCATGACCGGGAATTCCGCATCCTGCGTTGCAACAGGGCCTATCAACAATGTGCCGGGATTCCGTTCAATGAACTCATCGGTCAGACCTATTACGAAGTCTTCCCGAAAATCGGCGCGCCGCTGCCCTGCTGTCTGCGCGCGATGGAAAAAGCAGAAGAAGAAGAAGAAGAAGAAGAAGACATTGTGGTCGGCAAGACAATCTACCGCTCGCGCGCCTTTTCCGTCCGTGACGAGCAGAGTGCTTACCTTTATTCAGTGCATACCCTTGAAGACATTACCGAGAGTCGCCGCGCCCAAGCGACACTGAATGAGAGCAGGGAAAAATTCCGCAAGATCAGCGAGTCGGCACAGGATGCCGTCGTCACTGCCGATGATGCCGGCATCATCGTGGACTGGAACGCAGCGGCGGAACGGATGTTTGGTCATACCAGAAACGAGATCATCGGCCAGCCCCTGACGGTAATGATGCCGGAGCGCTTTCAACATCCGCATCGTGAGGGTCTGGCGAGGGTGGCGGCCGGTGGCGCGCCGCATGTCATCGGCAAAGCCGTTGAGCTGGCCGGATTGCGCAAGGATGGCAGCGAATTCCCGCTGGAACTTTCGCTGGCGCACTGGCAAGTCGCCAATGTCCTGTTCTTCACCGGCATCATCCGCGACATCACCGAGCGCAAGCGGACGGAAACCGCGTTCAGGGAGCACAACATACTGATCGAGACCCTGCTGGAAAATGCCCCCATCGGATTTGCCATGAACTCGATGGATGACGGCAGGATGACGTATGTCAGCCGGCGATTCGCCGAAATTTACGGTATACCATCCGACACCCCGGAAAGGATTAAGGATTTCTTCGAGAAGGTTTATCGCGACCCGGTGTTTCGTGAACAGATCCGCGCGCGGGTCATGGCCGACATCGGCAGCGGTGATGCGACGCGCATGCACTGGGACGACATTCCGCTCGTCACTGCCAGCGGCGAGACCCGATTCATCAGTGCATCCAACATTCCGCTGCCCGAACAAAACCTGATGATCTCCACGGTGTGGGACGTTACTGATCGCTACAAGGCGGTAGCCGCTCTGCGCGAGAAGGAGCAGAACTACCGCACACTGGCCGATTCTGCACCGGCGCTGATCTGGACTTCCGGCACCGACAAGCTGTGTAATTATTTCAACCAGCCCTGGCTGAATTTTACCGGCCGCACCCTCGAACAGGAACTTGGTAATGGCTGGACCGAAGGGGTGCATCCGGATGACTTCGCGCCTTGCGTTGCGACCTATACGGAATCCTTCGATCGGCGCGAACCGTTCAGTATGGATTACCGCCTGCGGCGGCACGATGGCGAATACCGCTGGATGCGCGATGACGGCTGTCCGCGCCACGACAGTGACGGGAACTTTACCGGTTACATCGGCTACCTGATGGATATTACGGAACACAAGCAGGTGGAAATTGCCATTCAACACGCCAACCGCGCACTCACCGCATTGAGCACGGTGAACCGCAGTCTGGTGCGTGCCACGAACGAGAATGAACTGCTGCACGTCATTTGCCGTGCCATTGTCGAACACAAGGGCTACCGCATGGTGTGGGTGGGTTACCGGCAGCACGATGAAAACAAATCAGTCAGGGTCATGGCGAGTGCCGGCCATGTGGAGGGCTTCTTGGATACCTTGCAGATATCCTGGGGCGAAAATGAACGAGGCATGGGGCCGAGCGGACGGGCTATCCGCAGCGGGCAGACCCAGGTGTGCCGTGATCTCGCCCACGATCCGACTTATCGGCCGTGGCGTGAGGAAGCGCTCAAACGCGGCTATGCCGCCAGCATCGCGCTGCCGCTGGCCGATAGTGAGGTGTTCGGCGTACTTGTGGTCTATGCCGGGGAACCTGGTGCCTTCGACGCTTCGGAAATCGCCCTGCTGGAAGAGATGGCCGGGGACATGGCGTTTGGGGTGCACACCCTGCATGTCCGCCAGGAACGCGATCTCACTCTGATCAAGAATCAGGAACAGTTGGTGCAGCTGCAAGACAGCTTGGAAGATACCGTGCGCGCAATCGCCACCATCGTCGAAATGCGCGACCCCTACACCGCCGGACACCAGGTCAGAGTGGCAGACCTGGCAATGACGATTGCCGGGCAGATGGGGCTGCCCGATGAACAGGTACATGCCATTCATCTGGCCGGCATAGTGCACGATCTGGGAAAGATCCAGATCCCGGCAGAAATCCTGAGCAAACCGGGCAAGATCACCGATATCGAATTCAGCCTGATCAGGATTCATCCGCAGGCAGGATATGACATCCTGAAAGGCATCGACTTCCCCTGGCCGATCGCGCAGATGGTATTGCAACACCATGAGCGGCTGGATGGTTCCGGCTATCCGCAAGGGCTCAAAGGCGACACCATTTTGCCCGAAGCGCGCATCCTTGCGGTGGCCGACGTGGTCGAGGCGATTTCGGCACACCGTCCGTATCGTGCCGGCTTGGGCATCGAGACGGCACTGGATGAAATCACCAAAAACCGTGGGAAGTATTACGATCCGCAAGTGGTGGATGCATGCGTGGCGCTGTTCCGTGAACAGGGTTACACGTTTAAGTAGGGCATACTAAAGCTAAAGAAAATCCGCAAACTGCCGTAAATCCCTCTGCACACCTGCAACGGAGGAATCATGGCAGCACCAGACATCAAAGGATTGGCGGCATGGGTCGCCTTCCTTTCGCAAACAGATATTCCCGTACTCAGGCAAACGGCGCGCGAGCTGGATGCCTTGCGCCAGGATACGAACAAGCTCAGTGCGCGCAACGTGGCGGATGCGATCGCGGCTGATCCGATGCTGACCGTCAAGCTTTTGCGCTACCTGCAACAGCACAAGCGCCGCAGCCAGACCAGCGAAGTGATCGTGGTCGAGCAGGCGCTGCTGATGCTGGGTGTCGAGGCTTTCTACGACAAGGTTCCTGCCACACCCCATGTGCAGGAGACCTTGCGGGGGCAGACAAACGCGCTGGTCGAGCTGTTGCGCGTGCTGCACCGCGCGCACCGCGCTTCCGAGTACGCGCGCGACTGGGCGATCCGCCTGAACGACATGCACTACGAGGAAGTGCGGATCGCCGCCTTGCTGCATGACTTGGCCGAGATGCTGCTGTGGTGTTATGCGCCGCAGGACATGCTGAAGGTTCACACGCTGCAACAACAGGATAAAACGCTGCGCAGTCGTGCGGTGCAGGAGCAAGTGCTGGGTTTCAATCTGCTCGATTTGCAAAAAATGCTGGTCAAGGAATGGGGTTTGCCGCAGTTGCTGCTGGAACTGATGGATGATGGCAATACCGCCAGGCCGCGCGTGCGTTGCGCCACCCTTGCCGTCAATCTGGCACGCCATTCGGCGAACGGCTGGAACGATGCGGCGCTACCGGATGATTACCAGGAGATCGGCGATCTGTTGCGCATCCCGGCGAGCGAGGCGATGGCCTTGGTTGCACCAGACGAGGGTAATGCGTGCGACCTGGCGCAGCCGCATTGACTTGCGTTCCCCCAGGCCGACGCTTACACACCGATTTGCCATTACGTAGCTTATAAGCTACATTATTCCCGTGATTGAAGTCTTTCGATACCAGACCGAAGAGGGCGAGGAGCCATTGACCGAATGGCTGCAGTCCGTGCGAGACAAACAGGCACAAGCCAAAATTCGTGTCCGTCTCAAACGTCTGGAGGCGGGGAATTTTGGAGACTGTGATCCAGTGGGTGAGGGAGTGCAGGAATTGCGAGAGCACCTTGGTGCGGGTTATCGGGTGTACTTTGGACGCCATGGATAGACGGCCGTGATTCTGCTGTGCGGAGGCTCCAAGAAATCGCAACCGGCAGATATCAAGATCGCCAGGAAGTATTGGGAAGATTGGAAAAGGAGGCAGGTATGAGCAAGAAACTGAAAGCTGCGGTGTCTCACTATGATCGCGAAGTGGCCGAGCTACGCGCAGATCGCGAGTTGGCTGTTGAATACCTGAAAGCCGCCATGGAATCACTCGACAACCCGGATGACCGCGCCGCCGGTCTGCTTGCACTGCGCACGGTGGCAGAAGCGTATGGCGGACTTGGGGCGGTGGCCGCCGAAGCCGGGATCAGCCGTGAATCGCTGTACCGGACACTCTCTGCCAAAGGGAATCCGACACTGAAAACGCTGCTTGCCGTGCTGAAAGCCGTTGGCATGAAACTCTCTGTTGAACCGGAAAATGCTGCTGCAGCATAGGACGAGACAGACGCTCAAACGCGGCTATGCAACCCTGGAAGAATTCGGCAGAAGGTGGCGTTATTTTTTTTCAAGATCATGACATATTGAAATTCGGCTCACGGGCACCGGTGGGGCTTGCAGGTCGGATTTGGTCCGACGCCAGCCTCAAGATCCGTTCCTGCAGGTCGTTCGACAGGCAATCCAGCTCGATGTTGTCCGGCATACCGCGCAACCAAGTGAGCTGGCGTTTCGCCAGTTGCCTTGTGGCGGCGATGCCTTTTTCCAGCAGTTCAGTTGCGCTGATCTCACCTTCCATATATTCCCACGCCTGCCGGTAACCGACGCAGCGCATCGAGGTCATGTTGCGCTGCAAAGGGTACTTTTCACGCAACGCGCGCAATTCATCCACCAATCCTTGCTGCAGCATTTCTGCAAAGCGCGAGGCGATGCGCTGGTGCAGCACGGCGCGGTCGGAGGGGATGAGTGCGATGGAAAGAATCTTGTATGGCAGGTCATCGGCAACCCTCTCCCCCGTCCCCTCTCCCGCAGGCGGGAGAGGGTTCTGTTTTTTGAGCAATTCCGACATTGGCTTGCCGGAGACTATGTAGATTTCCAGCGCACGCTGGATACGCTGTGTGTCGGTGGCATGCAGGCGTGCGGCGGTCACTGCATCAACCTCGGCAAGCTTGCGGTGTAGATGCTGGATGCCGTGCTGCGCGATCTCGGCATCCAGCCGGGCGCGCAGGGCGGCATCGGCTTGCGGCAGCGGGCTCAAGCCTTCGCGCAGTGCCTTGAAATACAGCATGGTGCCACCCACCAATAGCGGAATCCTGCCGCGCGCCGTGATCTCCGCCATCAGGCGCAGTGCATCGGCGCGAAAGGCGGCAGCGGAATACGCTTCGGTCGGGTCGATGATGTCGATGAGATGGTGCGGCGCGCGGGCGAGGGTGGCGGCATCCGGTTTGGCCGTGCCGATGTTCATGTCACGAAACACCAGCGCCGAATCGACACTGATCAGTTCGACGGGAAGGCGTTGCGCCAGCTCGACAGCCACGCCTGTCTTGCCACTGGCGGTGGGTCCCATGAGAAAGATGGCTGGGGCCGGACTCATGCCAACTCCCTGTCGCGTGTCTCGTGCACGAGCCATGCGGCGAGCAGGCTGATTGCCGCCGCGACCGAGATGTAGCCGCCGACCCAGCCGAGGCCGCCGTGCGACACCAGTTTTTGCGCGATGTAGGGCGCCAGCGAAGCGCCGAGGATGCCGCCGAGGTTATATGCGGTGCCGGCGCCGGTGTAGCGCACGCGGGTCGGAAACAGTTCCGGCAGCAGCGCACCCATCGGGGCGAAGGTCGCGCCCATCAGGAACAGTTCGATGCTCAAAAAGGCAGTGATGAGTACAGGTGAGCCGCTGCCCAGCATCGGTTCCATCAGGAAGCCGGACAATAGCGCGGCACTGCCGGCGACGAGCAGCACCGGACGGCGGCCATAGCGGTCGCCCGCCATTGCCGCGAGCGGCGTGGCGGCAGCCATGAACAGCACGGCGATGCACAGCATGAGCAGGAACTGCGCGCGCGGGATGCCGAGGGTGGCGACACCGTAGCTCAGCGAGAACACCGTGGTGATGTAGAACAACGCGTAGCACACCACCATCAGCAGTGCACCGAGCAACAATGGGCGGACATGGCCTGCCAGCAAAGCTGCCAGCGGCAATTTTGCCGGTGGCGTGGATTGCAAGGCTTTGGTGAACACCGGCGTTTCGGCGAGTTTGAGCCGCACATACAGACCGAGCATGACCAGCACCGCGCTGGCCAGGAAGGGGATGCGCCAGCCCCAGTCGCGGAACGCCGCATCATCGAGCGTGTTCGCCAGCAGCAGAAAACTGCCGACCGCGCACAGGAAACCGACCGGGGGCCCCAGTTGCGGGAACATGCCGAACCAGCCGCGCCGGCCTTCAGGCGCGTATTCCGCCGCCAGCAATGCCGCGCCGCCCCATTCGCCGCCAAGGCCGATGCCCTGACCGAAGCGCAGCAGGCAGAGCAGCACAGGCGCGACCCAGCCGACCATCTCGTAACTCGGCAACACGCCGATCAGCGTGGTGGAAATCCCCATCACCAGCAGAGACGCGACCAGTGTCGCCTTGCGTCCGATGCGGTCGCCGAAATGGCCGAACAGCAGCGCGCCGAACGGGCGCGCGACAAAGGCGATGCCGAAAGTGAGGAAGGCATTCAGCGCCTGCACCGCCGGATCGCTGTCGGGAAAGAACACCGGCCCGATCACCATCGCCACGGCGAGGCCGTAGATGTAGAAATCGTAGAACTCGATGGCGGTGCCGATGAAACTGGCGAAGGCGATGCGGGTCGTCGAGATCATGTTGTTATTTCCCGCGCATGAACATCGCATCCAGCTCCGCAATGGTGATCTGGAACCAGGTCGGGCGGTCGTGGTTGCATTGGTCGGCGCGGGAGGTGCTTTCCATCTGGCACAGGATGGCGTTCATCTTGATGGCGTTGTTCAGACTGTTTGTGCGTGAAGCTGAAGACCCAGTGCGCGGGCGACTTTAAGGACGGTGGCCAAGCTAGGGTTGCCGTTTTCGCTGAGCGCCTTGTAGAGGCTTTCGCGGCTGAGTCCCGCATCGCGGGCGACCTGTGACATGCCTTTGGCGCGGGCGATGTCACCGAGCGCGCGGGCGATGCCGGCGGCATCCTCTGGGGCTTCGATCAGCCATGCGTCAAGGTAGGCAGCCATTTCCTCCGGTGTGCGCAGTTGTTCCGCCACATCGTAGGGCAGAGTTTTGGCTTTTGCAGTGGCTTTGGTCTTGGGCATGTTGCACTCCTCTCAAAGATTCCCGGCAAGCGTGATGGCGGTCTTGATGTCTTGCTGCTGGCTGGACTTGTCGCCACCTGCCAGCAGGATGATGATCTCGCCATGCCGCTCGGTGTAATAAACGCGGTAACCCGGCCCGAAATCAATCTTCAACTCGGAAACGCCATTCGTCAGCTTGCGATGCTGTCCGGGATTGCCGTGAACCAGACGATCCACCCGCATCTGGATGCGGGCGCGACCGGTACGATCCTTGAGAGTATTTATCCAGTCTCGATAGACCTCGGTGGTTAGCACGCACATGGGCGAAGTGTATCCTATGGGCTACACATGTCAAGTGTATGTGGAATCACTTCCCGCGCATGAACATCGCATCCAGTTCCGCGATGGTGACCTGGAACCAGGTCGGTCTGCCGTGGTTGCATTGGTCGGCGCGGGAGGTGCTTTCCATCTCGCGCAGGATGGCGTTCATCTCGGGGAGGCTGAGTTGCTGGTTGGCGCGCACGGCGGAATGGCAGGCGAGGGTGGCGAGCAGTTCGTTGCGGCGTTCGGTGAGGGTACGCGAAGCACCGAAGTCGCGCAGTTCGTGCAGCACTTCGCACGCGGCGGCTTCGGCGTGCGATTGCTTGAGCATGGCGGGCATGGCGCGCACGGCCAGCGTGTTGGTGGAGAGGGGGGCGATGTCGAAGCCTAGCTGTTTAAGCGCTTCCTGTTCTTCTTCGGCGGTGGCGATATCCAGTGCTTCGGCGGCAAAGGTGACCGGGATCAGCAGCGGCTGGGTTGGCATCTGTTGTGCGTCGAAGGCAGCCTTCAGTTTTTCATACACGATGCGTTCATGTGCGGCGTGCATGTCGACCACGATCAAGCCATGCTGGTTTTGCGCGAGGATGTAGATGCCGGAGAGCTGGCCGAGGGCGAAGCCGAGCGGATGCTCGGATGCGGGGAGGGTAAAGGGGGTATGTGGGTCGGACTTCAGTCCGACAGGTCGGACTAAAGTCCGGCCTGCATCGGTTTGCGTTTCCCACAAGCGATAGGTCGCTTGTTGTTGCGCCGCGCCGAAAGGGATGCGTTGTTGCTGAATTGGGAAACTGGATGCGGGCTCACTCCCCCGCCCGAAGGGAGAGGGTTGGGGTGAGGGCGTTTTGTCTGCCATCGTTGCACTCAATGCATCCTGCAAGGCATGGAACACGAACTGGTGGATGCCCTGGCTTTCGCGGAAGCGCACCTCGCTCTTGGCGGGATGCACGTTCACATCCACCTGTTCCGGCGGCAGTTCGAGGAACAGCACAAAAGCGGGATGGCGCTGGTGGTGCAGGATGTCCTGATACGCCTGGCGCACGGCGTGCATCAGCACCTTGTCGCGCACGAAGCGGCCGTTGACGAAGAAATATTGTTCGTCACGCGTCGAGCACGAATAGGCGGGCAGGGCGGCGATGCCGTGCAGATGCAGTGCGCCGATCTGGCGTTCGACGGCGATGGCGTGCTGGCCGAATTCGGCACCGAGGATGGCGTTGATGCGCTGCGGCAGTTCGTGCTTCGGCAGTTGCCAGATGGTTTTCTCGTTGTGCTGCAAGCTGAATGCGACATCCGGCCGCGCCAGCGCGATGCGCTTGAACACCTCTGCGCACCATGCGTATTCTGTGTTTTCAGTCTTCAGGAATTTGCGCCGCGCCGGGGTGTTGAAATACAGCTCGCGCAATTCGACACTGGTCCCCTGTGCATGGGAGGCGGGAGCCGCGGCGCCCTGCTTGCCGTCCATCGCTTCCACTTTCCATGCGTGTGCGGCATCCCCCGGGCGGCTGGTGAGTGTGACCTGCGCCACCGCCGCCATGCTGGCCAGTGCCTCACCGCGAAAACCCATGCTGGCGACGCGCTGCAAGTCTTCGAGCGAGGCGATCTTGCTGGTGGCGTGGCGCATCAGTGCCAGTGGCAGTTGTTCCGCCGCGATGCCGCCGCCGTTGTCGCGCACCAGAAGGCGTTTGATGCCACCACCTTCCAGTTGCACCGCGATCTCCGTCGCCCCTGCGTCCAGACTGTTTTCCAGCAATTCCTTCAGGGCCGAAGCCGGGCGCTCGATCACTTCGCCGGCGGCAATTTGGTTGATGAGCAGATCGGGCAGGAGATGGATGGCAGGCATATGCGGATTATAGCCGCGCCGCTCCGGGCACGGGAGCGACGGGTATAATCCGCGCCCGCAAGCACTTCTCGCTGACCCTTCCATGCTGCACTGGAAAAACAACCAGCCTTACTCTGATCGCTATGGCGATGTGTACTTCTCCGCCGATTCCGGTTTGGAAGAAACGCGCCATGTTTTTCTGCGAGGGAATGATCTGGCGCAACGCTTCGCTGTCTTGCGTGAAGGTGAGAGTTTCTGCATCGGCGAGACCGGTTTTGGCACCGGGCTGAATTTTCTGTGTACCTGGCAGTTGTTCGAGCAGTGCGCGCCCGCAGGCGCAAATCTGGATTTCTTCAGCGTGGAAAAATTTCCCATCGGTCAGGATGGGCTGCGTGCCGCCCTTGCACTGTGGCCTGAATTGCACGCCGAGGCCGAAGTGTTGCTTGCGCGCTGGCAGCGCCGCGTGCCGGGCTGGAACCGCTGGAATTTTGCCGACGGGCGCGTGCGCCTGACACTGGCGATCGAAGAGGTGGCGGATGCCCTGCCGCAATTGCCGGAAGCCGTTGTGGACGCTTGGTTCCTCGACGGGTTCTCGCCGGCCAAGAACCCGGAGATGTGGAGTGAGGCAGTGCTGTCCGGTGTTGCCCGCGCTTCGCGCGAGGATGCGACGCTGGCAACCTACACCTGCGCGGGCTGGGTGCGGCGCGGCTTGCAGCAGGCAGGATTCATGGTCGAGCGTGTGCCGGGCTTCGGGCATAAACGCGAGATGGTTGTGGGTAGAGTTTCCGTGCCACATGTCGGACTGAAGTCCGAACCGCACACCGCCGACTCCTGTGGGTCGGACTTCAGTCCGACAATATCTGTTGCGATGCAACCGGAGCCGGGCGCGTCGAGCCGGACACCCTGCACCGCCCTCGTCATCGGTGCGGGGATCGCCGGATGCGCGACCGCGCGTGCACTGGCGCAGCGCGGCATCGCCGTCACCCTGATCGACCGCATACCGCAACTGGACGGCGCTGTTCCCGCCAATCTGCGCGGCATGCTGCATGCGCGTTTCGGCGCGGGCATGAATGCGCTGCACCGGTTCGTGCTCGCCTCTTACGGCCATGCACTGGCGCTACTCGATGATGTCGTGCCGGCGGATGGTGTGCATCGTGCCGAATGCGGCCTGCTGCAAATGGCTGCAACCGAGGCGGAGGCAAAGCGCATCCGCAAACTCGCCGCGCTGGAGTGGCCGCCGCATCTGTTGCGGGTGGTGGATGCGGGCGAGGCGTCGGCGCTGGCCGGGCTGCCGGTGACCCACGGCGGACTGTGGTTTCCCGCCGGTGGCTGGGTGGTGCCACCGCACGTCCGCGCCCGTCTGGCGGATCATCCGCTGGTTACCTTGGCGCTTGGTCGCGCGGTCACTGCGCTGACACCCACCGCTTCCGGCTGGTGTGCCAGTGGCGATGGATTTTCTCTCGAAGCTGAACAGGTGGTGGTGTGTTGCGCGTATCAGGCGCGAGCCCTGGCGCCATTCTCCGATTTTCCCCTGCAACCGGTGCGCGGCCAGATCAGCCTGTTGCCCGCAACGGTTGAAAGTGAAAAACTGAAAGCCGTGCTGTGCGCCGAAGGTTATTGTGCGCCGGCTCTGGGCGGGGTGCATGTGGCGGGCGCGACCTCGGTCTTCGGGGATGCCGGCACCGACCTTCGTGCGAATGAACACGCGGAGAACCTGACGCGGATCGCCGCACACATGCCGGCCCTGTATCAGGCGCTGGGCGAAGTGGATGTGGCGCACCTGGATGGGCGTGCCGGCGTGCGCTGCTCTGTGCCGGGGGCGACGCCGCTGGTGGGCAAAGTTGATCAGGGGCTATATTGCAGTCTGGCGCACGGTACGCGCGGGCTGCTCACGGCGGGCATCGCCGGCGAAATGATCACTGCCATGATGTGCGGGCAGTTGCCGCCGCTGCCGCAGGATTTGCTGGACGCGCTGGCGCCGTTGCGCAGGGGCGGGCTTCAGGGATAATGCACAGCATGAAAAAACCATCAAGCACCGAATACCCCGAGATTCGCCCCGGCCAGTCCATCGAGTTGCTGAAGGAGCTCCACATCCTGACGCGCGACGGCAAGATGAACCAGGATTCGCGGCGCAAGCTGAAGCAGGTGTATCACCTGTACCAGTTCATCGAGCCGTTGCTGCAAGAAGTCCGGCAAGAGAAAAACGTGCTGACGCTGGTGGATCACGGTGCGGGCAAGTCGTATCTGGGCTTCATCCTGTACGACCTGTTCTTCAAATCTTTGCATGACGCATCCCATATTTTTGGCATCGAGACGCGCGAGGAGCTGGTCACCCATTCGCGCGATCTGGCCCGGCGTCTGGGTTTTGCCGGGATGTCGTTCCTCAATCTGTTGGTGGCGGAATCCATCACTTCGGGCGAATTGCCTGCAAAGGTGGACATCGTAACGGCCTTGCATGCCTGCAATACCGCGACCGACGATGCGATCCGTTTTGCGCTGGCCAAGCAGGCCAGCCACATCGTGCTGGTGCCGTGTTGTCAGGCGGAGGTGGCGGCAGTTTTGCGCAAGAATAAGGGCGCGGCACTGAAGCACCCGCTCGCCGAACTGTGGCGACATCCGATCCATACGCGCGAATTCGGCAGTCATCTCACCAACGTATTGCGCTGCCTGCAACTGGAAGCGCACGGCTATCAGGTGACAGTGACCGAGCTGGTGGGATGGGAACACTCGATGAAGAATGAACTGATCATTGCCAGCTATAAAGACCTGCCGCGCCAGCGGGCGGCGGCACGGTTGCAGGAGTTGTTGCAGAGCGTGGGACTGGAAGAGATGGGAGAAAGATTTTTTGTTGATTGAAATCTACAGGAACAGTGCTGGTGAAACGCCAAACTTCCCGGCCAATTCTTTCGCTTGGCGCGCATTGAATTCTCGGCGGCCTGAAAGCAATTCAGACACGACTCCTTGGCTTCCCAACTCTGGCAGGTCGATTTGGCGCAATCCGTCACGTTGCATCAAATAGCGCAGCGCTTCAGCGCCCGTTGCCGCTTTGGGCATCTTGTCTTTGGCTTCATACTCTGCAACCAGGTCGCCAAGGTAATCGACCAGACGAGCGAGTGGGTGTTTTTCATCGGCGCCGCCAGCGTCGATGGCAGCATCGAGCGCCTTGACCAGTTGCGCGTACTCTTTGGCATTGCGCGCAGGTTGTAGCAGAGGCGCGACATAACCCCAATGTTGAATCGCTGTTCTAACTCGTGCATTCATTTCCAACCTCCTTGGTCATACTCCTTATGTGTCAATACGGCTCTGATGAATAGTCGTCCGGTGTTGAAGTGGATGGCTGCGATCAGGCGCAGCTTGTTTCCCCCAATATCAAACACGAACACATCGCCGACTTTATCGGCACTTGGGAAAAGTGCCCTCATTTCAGTGAAGTTTCGCCACTCGGCCTTTTTGCACAAGCGATACCACTGTTCGAGTGCAGTTGCACATTGAGGGTGCGTCTGCTGTGCAGTCACGATACGGCGGTGTGTGATGATGTGCATGGGGTGCAGTATATCTCAAAAAGAGATATTTTGGAGTATTAAGGCTCTTTGGCATCTTTCCACTTCCTGTGGGTGGTGGAGGATATCAAGCAGCGTCACCTGCCATTCGCCATCTGGGATGCCGGGCATTACCGGTGGATGCTGCGCATGACGCAGGCTTTGCAGGAAGTGGTTGGGGATGAATCGCTGTACCGTGAGCTGCCGAGTTTTGTACAAAGTAGCCGATTTCATGCGGAATCGGGCAGAATAAGCGCCATGCAAAACATACCCAGGTCCGCGGATAATCAGATCACCCTGCGCATCGGCGTGGTTTTCGTCCTGCTCGCGGCGCTGGAGCTGCTTGTCCTGCATACCCTGTCGCCGCTGGAGAGCCGTCTGTCCGATGCCTTTGTGCGCCTGCAGGCGCAACAACTGGCACCCGATCCGGATATCGTCATCGTTGATATCGACGACGCCAGTCTGGCGCAGATGGAAGACGAGGCCGGGCGCTGGCCGTGGCCGCGCGCCGTTCACGGCGAACTGGTGCGCGGGATCGCAGCACAGCAACCGCGCGCCATCGTGTTCGACATCCTGTTCAGCGAGCGCGACCAGTTCAGGCCGGACAGTGACGACGCATTCAATCGGGCATTGCAAGGCAAGACCAATGTGTATTTTCCGATGGTGCGGCGTGATGCGGCGCTTGACGCGCAAGGTGCGTCTGCCGCGGAAATCGCGCCGTTGCTCGGCCTGCAACGCGGCGAGCGGGCCGATGCGGCAGCGCATATTGCCGTGTTGCCGCCGCTGGCGATCGACCCCGAGCATTGGCGCGTGGGCACCATCAATTTCGTGGAAGATGCGGACGGTGTCGGGCGGCGTTACCAGCTCTACACCGATGCCTACGGCTGGATGATCCCGTCCCTGCCGGCACGTGTGGCGCGGGATCTGGGCTATGCGGTGCCGCAACAGGCGGACATGATCCTTGCCTGGCGCGGCAAGGCCAATTCTTTCAGGCACATCTCCTATGCCGATCTGTACGCGGATTTCAATCGCGAACAGCGCCGCCGTCCGGCAGATGAGCTGAAGGATAAAATCGTCATCATCGGTACCGCCGCGACCGGCATGCACGACGTGCGGGTGACACCGATGGCGAGCCTGTATCCGGGTATGGAGATACTGGCGACGGCCATCGACAATCTGAAGAATGGCCGTGCCATGCAGCGCGCAAATCGGGATTTCGCGCTGGGCATCGCGCTGTTGCTGCTGGGGTTGTCAAGCCTGGCTTTCCTGCGCGGCGTGAATGCATTGAAGATCGGACAGGGATTGCTTGGGGTGACTGCAGTCTTGTTGCTGGCCGCGTATCTGGCTGCCGGACAATTGCTGTTGCTGCCGGTGTTGTCGCCGCTGTTGCTGGCGTGGGCGGCCTATTTCACCTTTGCCCTGCGCGAATATCTGCGCGAACGCAAATCGCGCGAGCAGGCAGTGCAGATGTTCAGCCGTTTCGTCAATCCGCATGTGGTGCAGGAACTGGTGGCGCACGGCGGGTTGAGCCGCGCCGGTGAAAGCCGCCAGGTGACGGTGCTGTTCTCCGACATCCGGGGTTTTACCACCCTGTCCGAGAAACGTACGCCGGAGCAGGTGGTGGAATTGCTCAACCGTTATTTCAGCCTGCAGGTCGAGGTGATTTTCCGCCACGGGGGTTCGCTCGACAAGTTCATCGGTGATGCCATCATGGCGTTCTGGGGCGCGCCACTCGACGACCCGGAGCATGCGCGCCATGCGGTCGGGGCGGCGCTGGAGATGGTCGAGGTGTTGCAGCGCTTCAGACATGAACTGGGCGAGGCGGATGCTAGTTTCGATGTGGGTATCGGCATTCATTCCGGCCCGGCGGTGGTTGGTCTGATCGGATCAGAACAGCGGCGCGAATACACCGCCATCGGCGACACGGTAAATTTGGCCAGCCGTATCGAAGGGCTGACCAAGGGCGTGTCGCGCATCCTGGTGTCGCGCGAGACGATGCAGGCGTGCGGTGATGCGTTCGAGTTTGAGTCATTCGGCTCATTCAAGGTCAAGGGGCGCGAACAGGAGGTTGAGTTGTTCGCGCCGTCACGCAAAGGGGAGAAATTGGAATGAGGAAATTGCTCGTGTGGTGCTGTGCTATTGGTTTTGCCGCAAGTGCGTGGGCGGCGGAGGAGGCTTATACGGTCCGCGCTACCGAATTGAAGGCCAAACCCTACAGCGACGCCCAGACACTGATGACACTGCCCGAGCGCAGCAAGGTGATGGTGGTGCAGCGGCGCGCATCCTGGTCACAAGTCAAGTCCGGCGAAACCAGCGGCTGGGTGAAAATGCTGAGCCTGCAACTGGCGCGGGGTGCGACCGACCGCCGTGCCGATAACGGATTGCGTTCCCTGTTCAATGTGGCACGCAGCGGTGGCAGCGGCGCCACGGTGACCACCGGTGTGCGCGGTCTGTCGGAGGAGCAACTGAAAAACGCGCAACCCGATCCGCAGGCGCTGCAGGAGCTTGAGCGCTATGCCGCCGACCGGCGCGAGGCGCAGCGTTTTGCCGCCGAAGGCAAGTTGCAGGCGCAACGTGTCGATTATCTGGCCGGAGGCGGAAAATGAGAGCGATCATCCTGTTATGTGCGATGACCTTGGCCGCTTCGGCGCACGCACTCGACTTTGGCAGTATCGACTGGGACAAAGCGGCCAAGATGGTGCAGCAAGTGAAGAAGGCCAATACCGAGGTGAGTGAGCCGCAGGAGATTGAGCTCGGAAGCGGCATCGCCGGCAGTCTGTTGGGCGCGGCCCCGCTGCTCGACAATCCGGCTCTGCAACGCTATGTCAACCGGGTCGGACGCTGGATCGCCCTGCAAAGTGAGCGCCCCGACCTGCCCTGGCACTTCGGGGTGCTGGATGATGAGGATATCAACGCCTTCGCCGCACCGGGCGGCTATGTGTTTATCACCAAGGGCCTGCTGGCACGCATGAACAACGAGGCGGAACTGGCGGGTGTGCTGGCACACGAAATTTCGCATGTACTGCGCAAGCATCATCTGCAGGCCATCAGGAAAGGTGCGCGCAGCGAATTGCTGGCCGGTCTTGCCGATGATGTGATCAAGTCGCGCGGCGGTGATGAGCGTCTGGGCAAGCTGGTTAGCGCTGGCACCGAGCTGTATGCACGCGGCCTGGACAAGGAAGACGAGTTTGAATCGGACCGGATGGGGGTGGTGCTGGCGGCACGTGCAGGCTATGATCCCTACGGCTTGCCCGCCGTGTTGCAAACCCTGCAATCGGTCAATCCGACAGACTCCAATCTTGCGCTGATGTTCAAGACCCATCCGGGATTCGACAAGCGTCTGGAGTTGCTGGGGCCGCTGATGTCACCCGCGCTGGATGGCTTGGAGGGGCAGCCTGATCTGGGCCGGCGTTTCGCTGCGGTGATCGGCGGCGGAAAATAACAGTGCCGGGTATTCGGCGCTTAATTGCAGTGCCCCTTGCGGGCTTGCGTCAAATATGGGTTGCCGGATGGTATGGCGACGATGAATAAACCCCAACAAATTACCACGATGCATTCTAAAAACGACTCGCCTTTTGCTATCTACAATCCCAAGGAGATTGTGCACATCCTGAACGAGTTGGCCAAGCATCGCATCGTCATCAATCTGGACGCGGGCGCAGGGATCGGCCTGGTGACGACGGTGCTGTATGTGAGCGGAGACAGGAAATACGTCTGCATTGATGTCAGCAAGCACGATGAGATCAATCAGAAGATCATCGACAGCAAGCATGTCTCATTCACAACACAGACCGATATCAAGGTGCGCTGGCAGGCCGGCGATCTGCAACTGGTGTCGATGGCGGACGGGCTGGCCTTTTCCATGCGTGTTCCGGAGGTCATCGAGCGCGTCCAGCGCAGGGAGTTCTTCCGTTTGTACACGCCGCAGGGGAGCAAGGCGCTCATCTGTCACATTCAGACCGGGGATGAAGTGCTGGAGGTAACACTGGTGGATATGAGTATCGGTGGTGTTGGCATCACCTATCGCGGGGTACAAAACGAAGTTTTCGTGCAAGGGGCGGTGCTGGAGGGGTGCAGCATTGATTTCCCGGAAATCGGCAGGGTACCCGTGAGCCTGCGGGTGTGCGGGATATGGTCTTTGACCCAGACCAAGAGTGGCGGACTGGTGCATCGCATCGGCCTGCAATTCGTTGACCTGAGCCGGGGGGCCGGCAATGTCGTCCAACGCTACATGATCCAGTTGGAAGCGGAGAAGATCAGCCTGGCTTGAGGCGGATCACCCCGGCGCGCCCAGGGCGAGTGCGCGCAATCGCCCCTGTTCCAGTCCGGCAAGATCGGGTTCGGGCAGCCAGCCTTGCAGGTTGTCCAGCACCAGCGCGGTCAGGGCGTGGATCCACTCCGGGCGCTCGTTGAGGCAGGGGATGTAGTGATACTCGCCACCGCCGGCGTGCTGAAAATCCTCACGGCCTTCCATCGCAATTTCTTCCAGTGTTTCCAGGCAGTCCGCAACGAAGCCGGGACAGACCACATCCACCCGCCGTATTTTCTGTACCCCCCATTCCTTGAGGGTGGCGGTGGTGTAGGGTTTCAGCCACTCGGCACGGCCGAAGCGCGACTGGAAACTGAGGGCGTATTGGTCTTCCCGCAGGCCGAGTTCCTGTGCCAGCAGGCGCGCGGTCTTGTGGCATTCGCAGTGGTAGGGGTCGCCGCGGTCCAGCGTGTAGCGCGGCAGGCCGTGAAAACTCATCAGCAACTTTTCCGGACGCCCGTTCTGCATCCAGTAGTCGTTGACGTTGGCCGCCAGCGCCTTGATGTAACCCGGATCATCGTGGAAATGCTTGATGGTGCGCAGGGCGGGAGTGTTGCGCCAGTGTTGCAGTTCGTTGAATACGATGTCGGTGGCGGTGGCGGTGGTGCTGGCAGCGTATTGCGGATACATCGGCACGACGAGGATGCGCTGGCAATTCTGTTCTTTCAGTTTGCGCAGCACGGACGGGATGGACGGGTTGCCGTAGCGCATGGCGTGTTCGATCACCAGTGGCGCTTTGGTTTTTTGGCTCAAATATCCCTGTAACAAAACAGCTTGTTTTTCGGTATAGACGCGCAGCGGCGATCCTTCGGGCAACCATATCGAGGCATATTTGGCAGCGGATTTCTTCGGTCGCACGTTGAGGATGATGCCGTTGAGGATGAACCACCAGATGAAGCGCGGGATCTCGACTACGCGCGGGTCGCCGAGGAATTCTTTCAGATAAGGGCGCACCGCCTGCGCGGTCGGTGCATCAGGCGTGCCGAGATTGATAAGCAGGATGCCGGTTTTCTCCGGCGTGCCGTGGGTGAAGCCGAGTTCGGTCTTATATCCGTGTTTCATCTGTGTTTATCCGTGGCTGGCTCAGTGTTGCGATAGTGCGTTACTCAACAATTTTGCGGTGATATCAACGATGGGCACGATGCGTTCGTAATCCATGCGTTTCGGGCCGACCACGGCGAGGGTGCCGACAATCTGCCCGTCGTCCGAGGTGTAGGGCGCGCTGACCACGCTGCAAGCATCCAGCCCGGCCAGGCCGGATTCGTTGCCGACGAAGATGTGCACGCCCTGCGCGTGGCGGCTGGCATCCAGCAGTTGCAGCAATTCGGTTTTCTGCTCGAACACATTGAACAGGTTGCGCAGTTGTCCCATGTTGGAGGCCAGATCGTTGCTGTGCAGCAGATTGCGTTCGCCGCTGAGCACATAATCCTCGTTCTTGCGCGCCAGCGCCTCGTCGCTGGCGGCCATCGCCGCCGACATCAGCGCGGTCATGTCGTGCTGCAACTGGCGCAATTCATTCTGCACACGCTGGTGGATATCGCCAAAAGCCAGATTGGCGTAGTGATGGCTGAGGAAGTTGCCCGCCTCGGTCAATTCACTCTGGCTATAGTCCTTGTGCGTCAGCAGTACGCGATTCTCCACTTCGCCATCCGGCATCACGATGATCAGCAGCACCCGTTTTTCCGACAGGCGCAGGAACTCGATCTGGCGCACGGTGATGCCGGCGCGTTTGGGGGTGGCGACCACACCGGCGAAACGGGTGAGTTCCGACAGCAGGTGCGAAGCCTGGGACAGCACCCGCGAAGGATTGTCGGGTTGCAACTGGTTCTTGAGTTGCAACACGCGCGCGGGGGATAGTGGTTGCACCACCATCAGCGTGTCGATGAACAGCCGGTAGCCCAATGCGGTCGGCATTCGGCCCGCCGAAGTGTGCGGGCTGGCAACCAATCCCATCTCTTCCAGGTCGGACATCACATTACGGATGGTGGCGGTGCTGACTTCAAGGCCGGAGTATTGTTGCAAAGTGCGCGATCCTACCGGCTGGCCGTCGCTGATGTAGCGTTCGACCAAGGTTTTGAGCAGGATCTGTGCGCGTTCATTGAGCATGGTGGCGATTCTAGCAGAGCGTGGAGGTGATGACGTGGCGGCTATGCGTCCAATATGGTTTAATCCCGCACCATGAAATTTCCCTTCCAGACCATCGCCATCATCGGCAAGCAAAAATCCCCGGAGGTGGCAGAGCCTATGCTGCGCCTCGGTGATTTCCTGGCCGCGCGCGGCTTGCGCGTGGTGGTGGACGGATTGGCGGCAGAGTACCTGAAAGACCATTCCTTCACCGCGCTGTCGCTGGATGAGATCGCGCGCACGGTCGATCTGGCGATTGTCATCGGTGGTGATGGCACCATGCTCAATATCGCGCGCACCCTTGCCCCGCATGGTGTGCCGCTGGTCGGCGTCAACCAGGGGCGCCTGGGATTTCTCACCGACCTGACCCCGGGAAACATGGAGGTCGAGATCAGCGCCATGCTGGAAGGAAAGTACCTCACCGAGCAGCGTTTGCTGTTGTTGGCGCGCGTACTGCGCAAGGATCGGGAAATCTACAGCGGGCTGGCGTTCAACGAAGTGGTGGTGCACCGCGGCAACATCAGCAGCATGGTCGAGTTTGAGGTGCGCATCGACGGCGAATATCTCTACAATCAGCGCGCCGACGGCCTCATCATCTCCACCCCCACGGGTTCCACGGCCTACGCCATGTCGGCGGGCGGGGCGATCATTCATCCCGGGCTGGATGTGCTGGAACTGGTGCCGGTGAGCCCGCATTCGCTGAGTAACCGTCCCATCGTGGTCAGGGGTAGTTCCGAGATCGAATTGCTAATGCACCGCACCGGCGACATTTGTGTGCGCTACGACAGCCATACCAACATCGACCTGCAACTGCACGACAAGATCGTCGTCAGCCGCTTCGACAAACCGGTATTGCTGCTGCATCCGCAGGGACACAGCTATTACCACACGCTGCGCGAAAAGCTGCTGTGGAACCAAACGCTCTGATTCGTACCTGAAAAAATCAGCCACAGATAAACACAGATGAACATGGATATGCGACCGATTCTTGTGACAGGCTTGGCTGCCGCAGAGACAAGGGCAGGTGTGGCTTTCATCCGTGTCTATTCGTGTTCATCCGTGGCTCAATAAATAGTTCTCCATGCTGAAGTACCTTTCCATCCGCAACTTTGTCATCGTTGAAACCCTGGAGCTTGAATTCTCCGCCGGCTTCACCGCACTCACCGGTGAAACCGGCGCGGGCAAATCCATCCTGATCGACGCCTTGTCGCTCGCCCTGGGCGAGCGCGGCGATGCCGGCATGGTGCGCAGCGGGTGCGAGCGTGCCGAGATCGCCGCCGAATTCGACATCAGTGCTTTGCCTGCCGTGCAGGACTGGCTGCGCGAGCAGGCGCTGGCGGGTGATGAGGGCGTCTGCCTGCTGCGGCGCACGCTGGATAGCGCCGGCCGCTCGCGCGGTTTCATCAACGGCAGCAGCGCGACCCTGCAACAGATGCGAGCAGCGGGCGAACTGCTGCTCGACATTCACGGCCAGCATGCGCACCAATCCCTGCTGCGCGCCGGGGCGCAGCGCGAGCTGCTGGATAGCCATGCCGGATTGGGCAAAGACAGCGAGCAGGTCGCCGAGCGCTATAAGGCGTGGCAGGTCTTGCAGCGCCGCCGCACGCAGCTCGAACAGAATGCCGAGGCAGTGGCCGCCGAACGTGAGCTGTTGAATTTCCAGCGGCGCGAATTGGAGACATTGAACTTTTCCGACGGCGAATGGCAAACCCTGCAAGCCGACCACGCGCGCTTGTCGCATGCCGCAGGCTTGCTGGAGACGGCGCAATTCGGGGTGGAGGTTTTGAGCGATGCGGACACGGCGTGTCTGGCGCAACTGAATGCGCTGGTGGCACGTTTGCGCGCCGGTCTGGAATTCGATGCATCGTTGCAGGACACGCTGACCATGCTGGAGAGTGTGCAGAACGAACTGCAGGAAGCGGTGTATTCCTTTCGCCACTATCAGGAAAAACTGGACACCGATCCGCAAGCTTTGCAGCAAATGGAATCGCGCATTGCCGATGTGATGGAAGCGGCACGCAAATACCGTGTAAAACCGGAGCAGTTGCCGCAAGTGCTGGTGCAAATCCTGGCGCGCCTGGATGAATTGGGCGGCAGTGCCGATCTGGCCGAGTTGGCCGGACAAGAAGCGGCCGTGCGCGACGAATATCTGGCACTGGCAAGAAAGTTGAGTGCAGCGCGGGCCAAGGCGGCCGGCCGGCTTTCCACCGAAATAACCACTGCCATGCAGAAGTTGGCGATGGAGGGCGGGCAATTTGCCGTGGCTTTGTTGCCGCTTGCCGCAGGCGATGCGTACGGGCTGGAAAGCGTGGAGTTGCAAGTCTCCGCCAATCCCGGTTCGCCGCTGCGCAGTCTGGCCAAGGTTGCGTCGGGGGGTGAATTGTCGCGTATCAGTCTGGCAATCCAGGTGGCTGCCAGCCATGCCGCCAGTGTGCCTACACTGATTTTCGACGAGGTGGACAGCGGCATTGGCGGGCGCGTGGCGGAGATCGTCGGCAGCCTGCTCAAACAACTGGGCAAACGTTACCAGGTGTTGTGTGTCACCCATCTGCCGCAGGTCGCCGCGCAAGCCGATCAGCAATGGCAAGTGAGCAAGGCGGTGGAGCAGGGCATCACCCTCAGCCATATCCAGGTGCTCAAGGGCGAGCAGCGAGTTGAAGAGATTGCCCGCATGCTGGGCGGGGTAAAGATCACCGCAACCACACGCAAACACGCTGCCGAGTTATTGGGCGCCGCCGCTTGAGGTATGATGCCGCCCTGTTTTTTGAAAGTAGCCCAACCCATGCGCACTGTACTCATTCTTTGTTCCGCATTGCTCGCCGCGTGCAGCAATCCCTCCCAATACCTGCCCACCTTTACCCCGCACAAGATCGACATCCGCCAGGGAAATTTCATTACCCAGGATATGCGCGACCGCATCAAGCCGGGGATGACCAAGGCGCAAGTCAAAGCGGCGCTGGGTGCGCCGCTCGTCAACGACGTCTTTCACCCGGAGCGTTGGGATTATATTTATCGGCTGCAAGAAAAGGGGCGGGTGACTGAAAATCAGCGCCTCACTCTGTATTTCGAGAACGGGATACTGACCCGCATCGACGATGCGACACCGCTCGCACAACCTTTGGCGCAGGAGGGTAAACATGCAAATTAAAGTGGTTATCGCAGGTTGTGGCGGGCGCATGGGAAAAATCCTGCTCGAATGTGTGGCGCAGGCGGACGATCTGGTGCTGCACGGTGCGCTGGAGCACGGCGGTAGCACATTGCTGGGTAACGCGGTGGCAGCCGGTGTGAGGATCAGCGCCGACATCGAATCCGCACTGCAAGGTGCGGACGTGCTGATCGACTTCACCCGCCCCGAAGGCACCCTGCATCATCTGGAAATTTGCCGCAGGCTCAAGGTCAACATGGTCATTGGTACCACCGGTCTTGATGCGCAACAAAAAGCCAAACTGGGCGCGGCCGCACAGGACATCGGCATCGTGTTTGCGCCCAACATGAGCGTGGGTGTGAACCTCGTATTCAAACTGCTGGAAACCGCATCGCGCGTGTTAAGCGAAGGCTACGACATCGAAATCATCGAAGCACATCATCGGCACAAAGTGGATGCGCCCTCCGGCACTGCACTGGGCATGGGCGAAGTTGTCGCCAGGACATTGGGGCGCGACCTCGCCAAGGTGGCAGTGTACGGCCGCGAAGGCGTGACCGGCGAACGCGATCCGTCCACCATCGGGTTTGCCACCGTGCGCGGCGGCGACATCGTCGGAGATCACACTGTGCTTTTTGCCGGCACCGGCGAGCGTATCGAGATCACCCACAAAGCCAGCAGCCGCGCCACTTTTGCGCTGGGCGCCCTGCGTGCCGCGCGCTTCCTGCAGGTGAACGAGGAGGGGTTGTACGACATGCAGGACGTGCTGGCACTGAAGTAGCGAACTTCTGGTGTTAGCCGGGAAAGTGCCAGTCAGGGTCGGGCCCGCGTTGCCAGGCAGCAGATACTCAACATGACCTGTAACCTGGGCAAAGTGCCCGACGATCCGGTGGTCGGTTTACCCCGAAGCCGATAATCAGTGGCAATGGTGTTGAAGGTGAAAAGACAAAAAACAGCCACCGTTTCGGGTGGCTGTTTCATTCCTTCTGGTGGTGCATTCGGGAATTGAACCGGAGTCCTGTGGATTCTCAACTAAGCAATGTGAAGCCCATGCAGACGGGGCACTTTGGATGTACGTCCGTTCCTAATCTCTGTGGCAATAACAGCTATTCCATCCGCCACAAAATCCATGATGTCGTCGTACACGCGACGATAATCACGGCCCGTCATTTTTGCAATTTGGTAAATGGATTCGTGACCGCTCGATTTTGCCAACACTCGTAATGTCCCGAGCTTTTTGGGATGAAAGCGTGTCGCAGAAACAGAAACCGGGAATGAAACATCTCCTGCCACATAAAATCCCCAAGCGGCATCCAAAATGGCTTTCTTGCTTTCATTAAGCTCATCGGCATTCCGCAATAATGGCCATGCCTTGATGAACTGACGCTTGCCGACCAGATCAATCAAATCTGCGGCTCGCATGTAATTGATGCTTTGCCGCATGACATTGGTATTGCCGGATTTGAATGCCGGCAACCATTGGGCATAGTTCAGCTTACCCTGATCCCAGAAGGCCATGCGCTTGGCGCGTTCCCACGCTTCAATTTGTGTATCAGTGATTTTCATCATCAATTCCAATTAATTTTTGAATCATCATTGCTTCATTCACCAGCAATGGCTTGATGTCTCCAATCAGTGTCAATCCGAGGTAGGGAGACAGCAACTCAAGTCCTTCAAATTCATCCATCAGGTCGAACCACGGCATGCTCAGAATATTTGCGCAGAAGGCATCCTGCGGGTAGTTGGCTCCATGCTGATTCGCCTCAGCTAGAAAACTATGTATGGGCTGCACTTGGCTGCTAAGCACATAAGCGTCGAACAGGTCTCTCGCGGTTTGGCGAGCCCCTTTCGTGCCTTTCCCATAACCGCTACCAGATATGGTGCGCAGTTTCCTGTGATACAAGCCGCCGATTTCTTCGGTAATCACATTGCCAAATTGTTTCTTCGGCCACATGCCTTCGTACACGTCTTCAACAAACGAGATTTTGACGGTGGACTCATCGAGGTTTGCATATCCATGCAATTGATGCGCGAATACGCCGCCAGCTTCGATCTGCACGTCACTCAGGTTGATTCCAATGCGGCCCAGCGCTATCGACAGTTTTTCTGGGGAGAGATTTCCTCCCACAAAAAAGTCGAGATCATAAGACACCCGATGGTGCAGGTAATACCTCGCCAAAGCAGTTCCGCCTGCCAAGATGCAGTTTGGAATGCCGATTTGAACAAGGCTTGAAAACACCTTATCTAAAATTGCATCCTGTGCTTTGTGTAGTGAATGTGTCATATATGACAGTTTCCGAAACTTCACTATGGTTGTCAAGTTTTTCTTAGGCATTGCTATGTGACGCAACGGAGAAACCTTCTCTGGTATCAGAGACACTCAGGCAATTGTGAACCTGCCGGCATTACTGGCTTGGCGACTCGATCCACATGCCCAATACACGTTTTGTGTATAGAGCATGTTAGCGATACTTCAACCGCCACCACTTGCCCCCACTGGGGGCAACTTCCAGGTATAGGCCGCCGGTATTGCTCGGCTTGTAGGGTTTGGCGGTTTCTTTGCCAGCAGGGGTAATGCCGGGCTTGGCGTTGCAGATCGCGGTATCAGTCAGTGGCATGGGGGCAACTCCTCCTCGATATTGGTCAGTTGCCCCCGGATGTCAATACATCGGGATGGACGGGAAAACACACAAAACAAAGCAAAAAGCCCGCTGTGGCGGGCTTTTGTGCACTTCCTTGGATTGCTTTGGATGCTTAATTGGTGGGGCGGGGGCTACCGAATAGTGCCACGCAAGCCAATCGGCAAGGGGCTTTGCGCTTTTTTTATTTATCAGTTGCCCCCAAAGTTGCCCCCGCCTCGATTATGCTGCCGTAATTGGTAGGCTGTTTTTTTGATTCAACCGCACCGGCGTTCGTAGTTACTCTACCGCCAGTTTTAACCACAATATCCAGCAGCGCGCCACGCGCCATAAAAAGCGCAACACCATGCGCGCTCAACTGCCGATCCACCTCATCAAACATGGCCGCCAGCTTGCTGCCTTCCGCCAGCCGGGAACGGAAACGGGATAGGGTGCTGGCATCGGGCAGCTTTGCATTGCCATCGAAGCCACAAAAAAGCAGGAAATCTAGGCGCACCCGCAAGGCGTGTTCCAGGGCGGGGAAGGTCAGGCCATACCAGCGGGCAATCAGCAGCGCGCGGAACATCGCCCGGTGATCGTATGGGGCGCGCCCGCCTTTCCTGAATGCGGCGCGCCAGTGTTCGGCCTGCATGTGCTGATCCACTTCCGCCCACTGGACAAGATCGCCCAGCTTCATCAGCGGCGCATCTGCCAGCCGCTCCCGTGCAATTGAAAAAACAAGCTGCATAACTTCACCTTTTTGCATAGGTCAACCGCATTTGCAACGCCATTTGCAACAGTTGACTAAGTTTAAAATTGCTCACACTACAGAATGATTGAGGTTCGGATTACCCGCGAGGGGAAAGGTCGGGGAGGACCCGTTAAAGTTGCACGGTTGCGTTGCACACCCCTCGATTTTTGGCGCGAAGTTGATTCTCTGCCCGCACCCCACACACACCGCGCCGCTTCTTTTCCGTTCCGGTTCATATTAAAAACAGGTGGGGCAGGTTGGGGCAGTCGGGGCAGCCCGCCGTTATTGGGTTTGAGCTGCCCCAACTTTTTTAAAGCTAGTTGGGGCAGTTGGGGCAGCTTGTCCGAAGGTGTGCAATGCCGTCTGATGGATGGGCGCAAAACCGATGCACAACTCCGCACGCGTGCAAATGCAGCAACGGCGCGGGTTGTATGGTGGCATGGTGGGGTAGTGCGGGCGGCATATTGCAACGCAAGCCGCATTCCTGCGTGGCCGTGCGTTGCAAAATACTTTTGTTGATTACTCATCGCTGCCGCCTTCCATCAGCTTGTGCGTGATGCGGTAGCAGCGCACATTCCCCTCGCCGCCGGGCAGCCGCTCCTTGCGTGTGTAGCTTACCTTTCCGCCGCTTTCCTCGGTCATCAGGCAGCCCATCCGTGCCAGCAGCTTGCACACCACGCGATAATCAAACCCGCCGCACACTTCCTGTTTGAATGTTTCGGGGAATATGTAGTATTCGGTAAGGGTGGCGCGCCCCACACCGTCAACATAAACCGCCGCGCCCGCATCATCAACAGCAGGGATATGCTTGCGGTATCCGGCGCGCATGATCGTGCGGGGTGCGTGCCCCTCGGTGTTGCTCGCCGGTCTATCCCAATCAGTAAAGCGCGCCTCCCCGTGTGCCTCAATGAATCGCCGCACCTGTGCCAGCATGTTCAACTCTTCCAGGTTGCCCGCACCGCCACGCTGTGCCAGCCATGCCTTGTAGCAAGCAACAGCGGCCTGCATTGCCTCGCCCGGTTGCCAACCGGTAATCTGCCACTTGGTTGCGAGTTCACCCGCCGCCCCGATCAAGGCGAAGCGCAACGCCGCACGATGCACTTGCCCGCCCGCGCCCTCATCAACATGGGCGTGCGCAAATTCCCGCTGTGCTTTCTTGATCCACTCCGCCACCTTGTCGTGATGCTCCACCAGCTTTGCAAGGTAGGGTTGCGCCGCAGTGCCGTAGTGCTTGCCTGCCGCTTCGGTCAGCGCCTTAGAGAATGCCGCGCCGTTCGCATACTGGTGCAGCTTCTCAAACATGCCGCACCCCGCGCCCGCATCGGCTGGAATATCCAGCAGGCGGATCTCTTGCCCGGCCTTCGGTTTTTTCTTTGCCTCCGCCATGTGTTCAGATAGCCCGGCCTCGCCACTGGATAGAAACAACACGCGCCAGCTCGCGGGATCGCGCAAGCCGCCGTTGCGGTTCGCCCGCGCCTTGCCGCCACCGTTCGCCAGCATGTAGGCCGCTTCGCCCGCTGCCTTGGGGTCAACCTGTGATAGCTCATCCAATACCAGCAAGCAATCGGAGTGCTGGGCTGCCAGTGCCTCTAGACCGTTATCGGTGGCACGCCAGCGTTGCAGATATTCCATGCCGCCCCACACCGATGCAGCAGCGCGCAGCGCAGTGGTTTTGCCCGTGCTTGAATCGCCGCGCATATGCACGCCGCCGGATTCCATGCCGGTGATATGCAACAGCGGTGCAGCAAAGGCGGCGGACACGGCGAACACCAGGCGGGAGTTACCGGCGCACAGTGCGGCCACGTTCGCTTGCCAGGTGAACGGCTTGCCCTTTTGCCGGAACGTGCCGGGCGTGGCGCTGGCGGACTGGAACAGGATGCGTTCCTCATCACACGCGCCGATAGTTCGATCCGGCATCACGAACACATTGCCATGCCAGCCGGTGCGCTCCACACAGCGGGCGCGCTGCTCTACCTGTGCCGTCTGAATGTATTGCGTCAGCAGGTTGCGCGCCTTGCCGGATGCGGCAATCTGCAAGCCCATCGAAAGCAGCGCGCCGCGATACTCCGCACCATCGCCCTTGAGTAATTCCATAGGCATCGCCCAAGCGTGGCGCGTGCCGTCCAGATCGTCAAACTCAAGCAACCGCCCCCAGCTTTCGTTTTTTGCATCGCGGGTGCTGGCGGTGATTTCCAGCCGGGAACACACCCACAGCGGCGGCATGTCGTTGCCGTGCTCGTTCCTGCCGAAATACCACACGCCTTGCTCGTTGCAGTGAAAGTGCGGCAACCGTTCGCCGCTCGCTTCATCGGCTGGGGCATGGCGTTGTGAATCCTCCGTTTGTGCAGGCTTGTGCACCGGCACGGGTTGCAACAGTTCATGCGATTGCATCAGCAGCGCAACATGCCCGGCAGTCCACCCACCGGCCACCGCGTCCGCCGCGTCCCATTTTTCAGGCAGCGGGCGCGCCGGCCGGAATTCCGGCACGTCAACATCGCCCGCCGGATGACGTGCGAAGGCATCCAGGTTAATCGCCTCGACACTTACCGCGCCCGCCTCTTTCGCCAGCGTTGCCACCTTCGCCATACACTCGCGCCCGGCTTCGTCGTTGTCCGGCCACAGCCACGCCACGCGCCCGGCCAATGGCCGCCAATCGCTTTTGTGTGGCGATTGCGCCCCGTTCAACATCGTGGTGCAGGTCGCATCGGGGAACAGCAGGGCGGCGGCATCGGCGGCCTTCTCGCCCTCGCACACCACAACCGGCGCGCTTGCGTTTGCGGCCAGCTTGTCCAAGTGATACAGCGGGCGCGGGTCGGGTAAACCCTGCCAGCGCCATGCGCGCTTGCCGGTGCCATCCTCGCACCAGGTCAACGGGAAAAACTGCTTGC
Organism: Gallionellaceae bacterium UBA6222; assembly: GCA_002421915.1. Classification (GTDB taxonomy): domain Bacteria; phylum Pseudomonadota; class Gammaproteobacteria; order Burkholderiales; family Gallionellaceae; genus Sideroxyarcus. The sequence continues at coordinate 45,241 of DISA01000042.1, read as the reverse complement.
GCTCGCCTTCGTCTTTTGGCTCGAAGCGATACACCCAGCAAAGCAATTGCCCGGCCTCGTTGCGATACGCCCAGCGCATCGAAGGCTTGCCGTGTTTCGGGTGCGCAGCGAAAGGGGCGGGCGCATCATCCGGCACAGGCAGCAGCGCACGCCACGCGGGTTTGTTTTGTTGGGGTGGGGTGATGGTATCGCCGCCCCTCTTTGAATCGCTTGGGGCGCGTTTTGGCGGGTCGGGCTTATCCGGCGGCAACCCCAAAAACTCGGCAAGCCGTTTTGCCGCTTCGCCTTGCTTCGATCCTTCCAGGTAAGCCACCAGCGCCACCAGATCGCCGCCCTTGTCATCGCTGGCAAAGTCAGCCCATGCGCCCGTGTTGAGGTTGATCGAAAACGAACCCAGCTTGCTATCGGATCGCGTGGGGTTGATCGCCTGGTATTCGTGGCCGTTGCGTTTGCCTTCCGGCAACCAGTGCGACAGGATGCGCTCGATACTGGATAGGGCGGCAGCGGCCACCTGCTTGATATTGGGCGCGCTCATACCACGTTATACCCGCTGCCAATGAGACATTTGCCGGACTTGTTGGCAATGAATACCTGCCCCAGAAACAAGCCGTAGCGAAGCGGATAAGATCGCCCATGCCAAGAAAAGCGCGCGGGTGGGCGTGGGCGTTTCCCCTTGTGGCGTTGCGTTGCCATATAGCCTTGAACATGAGAAACAAGGGCGCGCATCATCTGCACGGCCTCGCCGTATTCCTCGGCGGTTAGCACCTCTTCATAGCGCGCACCGGGGACGGCTTCCAGCTTGCGCAGAGCGGATGCCATCAGGCGCGCACGGCGATTGACTGGTGCGCGCTTTCTCCTCGATGGTTGCGCGTTTTTGTTTATTGCCATAGTTCGGCCTGCCTTTTCTGTTGTGGATTCCAGACGTACAGCGCCACGCGGTGCGCGTGCCCGTGTTCGTCCGTCTGGATGGTATAGGTGGTGTCTATCGGATGCCCTTGCTTGCGCAGCTCGCTGATCCGCTGGGCGCAATTCATAATGCTCAGGCTTCGCGCATCCAGTGTGGTGAAGGGTTGCGCCTTTACCAACTCAAGCAGGCGCAGCAGTTGCGAAAGGGGTTTGCTGTCCATGCTTGCCGCCTGTGCGGGCGCTACTCGCCAGACAACCGGGCAAGCGATTCGGCAAGCTCGCCCATCGGCCCGGCAACTTGCCGGGCGTGGCAATCAAGGGCGATTGTCAGCGTGAAGGCCGCAACAATCTCCGGGTGCGCGGCGGCGTAGCCTTCGCCCCGTTTCATATCCAGGGCTTTCTCTGCACCCTCCAGCATCAGGTAGGCGGATTTCAAGGATTCGATCACTTCGGCTTTATCCATGATCGCCACCCTTATGCCTTGGCCGCAGGTTGCGACAGGCTGGTTATCAGGGCGTGTATATCCTCGGCCCGCCACGCTGTGATATTTGCGCCCAATGACTTTACTGGGGCTGGATACTTGCCGGACTTCACACCGGCCCACCAGGTGGAGCGGCTGACGGGAATATGCGCAAGGATGGTAGGTAGTCGAACAAAGCCAGTTTGAGGAATACCGGCGGGGGTGTTTGTGTTTTGCATGATTGCTCCTAACGGTTGGACTGATTGCGTCCAGTCCGATGCGGCTAGACTGTTAGGGGGCATTATGCGAAGGGGTAAAGCGCTGGAATAGGCGGGCGGTTGTGCGATTTATAGCTATCCGTCCGCCTAGTTTGATTTCGTCAACGCTTGGTCAACTGCTCGGCTTTGTCGTGAATTCGTACATGCCCGCTTGCCACTGCTCAAGCTGCGCAGCTTGTTGCTTGTGACACTCAATTGACGCCGCCACAATGTCTTTGCCTAGCGTTAACTTCTTGCCTCCCGGCAGCGTCAGCATGTTTTCAAGCTCTCCGAGGAAGTGCATAAATATCCCGTTGGGTGCGGCGCTAGGTACGCGGTTAAATGATGAATCAATGAATGCTTGCACCAGCCTATCCACTAGATCGCGTTCGCAGTATTTCACTACGCCACCAGCCCGAAAGTCATCGGCTAGAGTGCTAGCCATCTGCGCAAGCTCAAGCAGGCGCAACAGATAGGCATCCCGCACAGCCCATGGCTTGGTTGTGTTTTTCGCGGTTTGCACTTCGTGTAGTCTGATCCAGAGCGCGGCGCTTGCACCTTCCTGCAACTTCATGATTTCGCACCGGGCTTGCAGTAGAGCGGTGCTCACCGCGCGCAGTTGGTCGCCTGCGCCTTTGTTTCCTTCCATCATCTTCTCCACCGGCCAATCGGCTTGCCATTCCGCAATCGCATATTCGCAGCGATTTAGAAATGATTGCACCGGGTCAACTGGCAGTAGCTTCATGTGCAGGGCAAGTGCGCGCCGCTGTGCTTCGCTAAACCTGAATTGGTTTGAATCCATCTCGCACCCCTTCGCTGTGCGCCTTCATAGGGTTGCCACCCCAGCCGGTGAAGGTGTCCGGCGCTTCGCCCCGTCGGGCTAGGGGTGGCAAACTCGGTTATGCGTTCGCCCGCTTCCGCTTCTTCTTCGGCGCGGCCGGTTGCACTTCTTTGCTTGGAAAACTCACCTCGCCCAGTAAGCCAATTTCCGCAAGCGATACCGCACCCGATCCGGCCACGATGAAATGATCCAACACCCGAGCATCAAACAGCGCAAGGGTATCCATCAGGGCGCGCGTCAATAGTAAATCCGCCTCGCTGGGTTCGGCAATTCCGCTTGGGTGGTTGTGCGCAAAGATGACAGCGGCGGCATTCAACTGCAAGCAACGCCGCGCCACCTCACGCGGATAAACTGACGTTTGGGTGAGCGTCCCAGCAAACAAATGTTCCGCCGCAATCAAGCAGTGTTGCGCATCCAGCCACAAGGCGGAAAACACCTCGCGCTCAAAACCCGCCAAGTGCAAGGCAAGATATTGCCGCACTGCTTTGGGGTTGTTGAATGATTCGCCAGGCTTGCGCAAGCGTTTTTCCAGCAAGTGCATGGCTCGATAGATCGCCCGATCCTCTCGGGCGCGTTGTGGTGTGATGCTAGAATCCGTTGCAGCCATGATGCCACCTCCGGTTAGGTTGCGTTGCGGTTAGAGGCCGTCCGATGTTAGCGCATCGGGCGGCTTCGCTTTCCCTGAATATGCCGCGTCAGGGGCGCGGTGTTCTATGCGGCTTTGAGTTGGTGAATGTCGGAATAATCGCCTTCCTGTTCCAGCGTCCACACGTCCACGGCCTGTTGCATCCGCAGCCACAACCCCGCGCCATTGCCCAGCAGCTTGCCCAGGCGGATTGCCATGTCGGGCGTAATGGGGCGGCGTTCGTGCAGGATTTCGGACACGGTACGGCGCGATACGCCCAGCCGGTCGGCAAATTCGCCCTGCGTGATTCCCAGCTCGGGCAACACTACCTCGCGCAGCAATGCGCCGGGGTGGGTGGGGGTGCGGTTCTTGTTTCGCAATGTGTTCATCAGTGGTAATCCTCCAAGTCCAGAATGTAGGCGTCACCGTTTTCAAACTCAAACGTAATGCGCCAGTTGGCCGATACTCTCACGCTCCACAGGTTGCGCTTGTCGCCTTTCAGCCGGTGCAGGCGGAAGCCGGGCAAATCCAGTTCGGCCACCTGTTCCGCTGCATCTATGGCATCAAGCTGCATGGTGATGCGCGGGGCGTAATCGGCTTGCACACCGCTGGCCGTGCCTTTGGTAAACAGCCGCTCAAGCCCTTTGTGTTTGAAGCTCTTAATCATGGCACATTGTAACCTATAGCGTTACTTATGCAAACTGGCCGGTTTGGCTAAATCATATCTTGCATTTTGCATCGGCAACCGCGCTGCAACCCGCATTCCGCCGTGAGAATGGGCGGCAGGGAAACCCCTTCGCGCGCCCATTCCATAAGGCTTTGAGCATTCGCATCGGTTTTGCGGAGAATCACCGGACGGCGTTGGACACCCTCGGACAGGTTGCCCCAACTGCCCCAACTCGGTTTGGAAAAGTTGGGGCAGCGCGAACCCAATAACGGCGGGCTGCCCCGACTGCCCCAACCTGCCCCACCTGTTTTTGATAAGGGCGGGACGCAAAACGGAGTGGATCATGCTGCAGCGCCATGCAGCGGGATGACTTCCGCCCCGGCTTTTTGCTTGTCCAGATAGTCCGCCCATAGCTGCATCATCTTGCGGCGCTCGTCCAGGTGCGCGGTGCGGTTGTATGCCCGCCCGTTCGGATCGCGCACGGCGTGGGCTAACTGGTGCTCGATATAATCCGGGCGCACCTGCAGCACTTCATCCAGTACGGTGCGCGCCATTGCCCGGAAGCCGTGGCCGCTCATTTCATCCTTGGCAAAACCCATGCGCCGCAGGGCGGCGAGGATGGCGTTATCGCTCATCGGGCGCTTGGTAGTACGTGCGCCGGGGAACACGTACTTACCGCCACCAGTAAGGGAATGAAGCTCGCGCAGGATCGCCACAGCTTGCGCAGCCAGTGGAACCAGGTGCGGCTCGCGCATCTTCATCCGTTCGGCGGGGATGTTCCACTCGGCTTTGTCCAGGTCAAACTCTATCCACTCGGCCTTGCGCAGTTCGCCAGGGCGCACGAACACCAAAGGGGCGAGACGCAGGGCGCATTTTGTTACAAACTGCCCCTGGTAATCATCAATTGCGCGCAGCAGTGCGCCGATGGCCTTGGGGTCGGTGATGGCGGCAAGGTGTTTTTCTTTCACCGGGGGCAATGCGCCCTTGAGGTCGGGGGAAGGGTCGCGCTCGGCTCGCCCGGTTGCGATGGCATAGCGGAACACCTGCCCGCAGTTCTGGTGCGCACGGTGCGCGGTTTCCACCGCGCCGCGTTCCTCGATCCGGCGCAACACGGCCAGCAGTTCGGGGGCGGTTATCTCGGCAATCGGGCGGCCACCGATCCACGGGAACAGGTCGCGCTCAAAGCGCTGCAGGATGCGCTTGCCGTGATTCTCTGCCCAGTTGGGTGAGTTCTTTGCATACCACTCACGGGCGATTACCTCGAAGCTGTTGCCCGCCCGCTCAACCTTGGCGGCTTTCGCGGCCTTGCGATTTTCTGCCGGGTCTATGTCGTTCGCCAGCAGCTTGCGGGCATCGTCGCGGCGTTGCCGGGCATCCTTCAAACTCACGTCAGGATATACACCAAGGGAAAGCCGCTTTTCCTTCCCGCCGTGGCGATACTTCAACCGCCACCACTTGCCCCCACTGGGGGCAACTTCCAGATACAGGCCGCCGGTATCGCCCATCTTGTAGGGTTTGGCGGTTGCTTTTCCGGTCGGCGTAATGCCGGGCTTGGCGTTGCGGATCGCGGTATCGGTCAGGGACATGGGGGCAACTCCTTCTGTCGGTAGGTCAGTTGCCCCCGATGTTGCCCCCAGTTGCCCCCGGATGTCAATGTACGGGATTGGACGCTAGGAAACAAAAAACCCGCAGAAAGCTCGGCTTTGTGCGGGTTTCGTGTACTTCGCCGGATTGCACCGGACTGGTTATTGGTGGAGGCGGGGGGAATTGAACCCCCGTCCGCAAGTCCTCTACAGACAGTTCTACATACTTAGTCAGGTTATTTGATTTTATCCGGCAGACGCCAACCGACAGGCTGCTACTGGACGAGTCACCTAAATTTAATGCGGTGCAAAGTGACCCTGCACAACACGATTCCGTGTAAATGACCTCACTCATCGCGGCCTTACGGCCTTGAGCCCCTCCACGGAAAGCGGGGTGTGAGGTCTAACCGGTTAAGCGGCTAGAGCGTACTTTTCGTCGTTTGCGACTATTGGTTTTCCAGCTGATTTACGAGGTGGCGGGTCCTCGGTATGCCCTGCACTGCTTTGCAACCCACGTCGAAGCCAGGTCGCCCCCGGTTCGGTTTGTTACTTGGCGGACGGGATTGTAGCAGTTTGCCGTGGCGGAGTGTTTTGCATGTGGCGGGCGAAATGGCGGTCGGCCTTGGTGGCATGCGAGGAAAACCAGTCGAGCAGCAGTAATTCGGTGCGATAGGCGAGGTAGCGTTGGTCATGCAGGCCACTGGAGAATTGGCTTTGCAGATCACGATAGTTTGCGATGAAGTGCAGGTGTTCATGGATATGGCCATCGATAAAGGGGTAAAGGTGCTCGCGCATCAATTCTTCCTCGAAGGGGAAGGTCGTGTCGCAGTGCCGCTGCATGTAGAGGAATAGATCATCAAAATCGATCATTTCGTGTTGCCGGATGCGGGTGGCGAGCTGGTTGATACGTTGCAACAGGGCCTGGTGGGCGATATCGATCTGTTCGATACCGGTCTCAAATTTTTCTTTCCACAAAAGGGCGGTGTCGAGTTCGGCTGTCCCAAGGTGGCGTTGCGTGGCCTGATATTCCCGGCAGCGTTCGAGATAGATACGGGCAGGAACGTCGTCCGGGCAAAGGGTGACACAGCGTTCGAAACGGGGCAGCGCCAAGGTGATGTCTTTTAGATGATAGTAGGCGACAGCCTGTTCAAAATCCTCCCGGGTATCGGTTTTCTGTTGGCGCAGTTCGGGCGCGTCGTTGTCGAACACTTCGTAAATGGAGAGCGGTTGCGATTTGCCTTTGACGCGGATGCGGTCGAGAAAGCGGAAGTGGTAGGCTGCAGGCGTGTCGAGATCGTACAGGGTATTGTGGCTGATGATGAGCGGGGTGTCGTAGATCTTGGTTGCTTCTTCAAGTCGCGCAGCCAGGTTGACCGCATCGCCGATCACGGTACTGTCCATACGGTTGATGCCACCCACGGTGCCGATCATTACCATGCCGCTGTTGAGGCCGATGCCGATCTGGATCGGCTGGTAGCCGGCGCGTTGTCGCCCGGCGTTGTAGTAGGCGAGTCTTTCCAGCATGTCTATGGCGCCGTTCAGCGCCTCGTCCGCACCCTTCTCGAACAGGGCCATGATGGCATCACCGATATATTTGTCGATGATGCCGTGGTGGCGGCTGATTACCGGCTCCATCTGGCTCAGGTAGGAGTTGATGAATTCGAAATTCTCCGCCGGGGTCATTGATTCTGACAGGGGTGTGAAATCGCGGATATCGGAGAACATGATGGTCATTTTGCGCTCGACCTGATCGCCCAGTTTGACATCAACGATACTTCTGGCCTGCAACAGGCTGAGCAGCTGGTGCGGAACCAGACGGCTATAGGCGGTTTCGGTTTGTTGCAGCAGGGCGAGGGCCTGCTGGTGGGCGATGATGACCTTGTGCAGGATGGCTTGGATGTCGCCTTGGCTGGCTGCCGTTGTATCGTTGCTTTGTTTTTCACTCATGCTGCCATCCTCGCAATCGGTGCGGATATCATACCGGAGGGAGCCCGGGGTTCACAGTGCAAGGTAGCGCAACAAAGCAAACGGAGTTTGCACGCTGCCGGCGGCAGGCCAGTCGCGCAGCTCGGTATTGGCGGCGAGATAGCCGTAGGCAGCGATGATGCCAATCATTTGGGCAGACCGGGCAGCCTGCATGTCGCGCAGGTCGTCGCCAAGGTAAAGGCAGCGATTGGCAGCGACCCCCATCAATTTGGCGGCGTACAACAATGGTGCGGGATGTGGCTTGGCCTCGGCGCAGGTGTCGCCGCTGACCAGGCATGCCGCGCGCGCGGCGTAACCGAGTTTTTCCATCAGTGGCACGGTAAAGCGGTGCGGTTTGTTGGTGACGATGCCCCACGGCAGGTCGCGTTGTTCGAGTTCGTTGAGCAATGCAGACATACCGGAAAAAACCTTGGTGCGGTCGCACAGGTGCTCTTCGTAGTGTTGCAGAAAAGCATCGCGCAGGGTGTCATAGTCCGGTGTGCCGGGATCGAGGTCGAGTCCGAGTTTGAGCAGACCGCGCGAGCCGTGCGAGGCTTGCGGACGGATGACTTCCAACGGCAGGGGAGGAAGATTGCGCAGGGCGCGGACATGGTTCAGCGCCTCGCCCAGATCGGGAGCAGTGTCGGCAAACGTGCCGTCGAGATCGAAGAGGACGGCATCAACCACGTTGGCTGGCGAGTAAATAGTTGACGCCGGTGTCGCGTCCGAGCGAATAGGACCGGTCCAGCGGGTTGTAACTCATGCCCGTGACCTCGCGCACATTCAAGCCTGCATCGCGGCACCATTGCGCCAGTTCGGACGGTTTGATGAATCTGGCGTAGTCGTGCGTGCCGCGCGGCAGCAGGTTTAACACGTATTCCGCGCCGATGATCGCGAACAGATAAGACTTCGGATTGCGGTTGAGGGTGGAGAAGAACACATATCCGCCGGGTTTCACCAGCTTGGCGCAGGCAGCGACGATTGCCGCCGGATCGGGTACATGCTCCAGCATCTCCATGCAGGTCACCACGTCATAGTGTGCAGGGTGTTCTTTGGCAAGCTCTTCCACTGCCACCTTGCGGTATTCCACCTGTTTGCCGCTCTCCAGCAGATGCAGCTTGGCGACTTGCAGCGATTTGTCGGCGAGGTCGATGCCTGTCACCGTTGCGCCCGCATCCGCCAGTGCCTCGCTCAGGATGCCGCCGCCGCAGCCGACATCGAGCGCGCTTTTGCCGGAGAGCGGCGCGATGCGGTCGATATAAGCCAGGCGCAGGGGGTTGATCTGGTGCAAGGGCTTGAACTCGCTGTTCGGATCCCACCACTTGTGGGCGAGCTGCGAGAATTTTTCAAGTTCGATGGGATCGGCGTTGGACATGGTAATCGACCGTTGATGAAGGCGTGCGTGGAATGTAGCAAAACCCCGCCGAATTAAAAAGAGTTGTTTGGCCTATTGACCGGGGGCGGGCGAGTGGATACGGTGCGGAGCCCGGTTGCGAACCCAAGTCATGCCACATAACCTTTCATTCCAAGCCCCATTTCCGTCGCAATGATCGATTTCCCCATCATCCGCTGGAACGAGGGTGGCGAAGAAAGATCTGCACGCTGGCGTTCTGAAGCAGGCACACCGCCGCCAAAACGGGTAGAAGTGGCCGATGATCGTATTACGGCGGACGTTGCCTACCGCATGGCCTGCGAGGGCACTGCGCTGTTGTGGCGGGGTGACTTTCAGAATGCACGCCAGTTGCTGCAAGCTATGGCGCGCCGTGCGGACGAGAAACCGCGCAAGGCCAAGCCACAACCCGCCACCTTGACTGAAGCTTTCCATTTGTACCGCCAGGCCCAATCGCAGCGCGCCCGCACCTTGGGCATGTTGTTGCTGTCGTTCGGGGCGGATCACAGCGTGCCTTTGCGCCGCGCGCCCGATACGCGTGCTGCCTGCACGGAGGCTTACGGCGCAGGCGCAGAGCCATATGTCGCGTCACTGCGCGGACTGCAAGGATTGATCGGCGCCCACGAATGGCGCAAGAACGGGGTGGAGATTCCCGCCCTGGATGCGCGCATCCACCCGCACTACGGCGTGTTCTCGCCGGTACGCGGCGAATATGTCGGGCTGGTGAACGACGCGCCGCTACCCGTATCGTTGAAGGGTAAGTCTGTGGCGTTCGATATCGGCACAGGCACGGGCGTATTGTCCGCCGTGCTGGCAAAGCGCGGCATTCGGCGCATCGTCGCCACCGACCAAGACCCGCGTGCGCTTAATTGCGCCCGTGAGAATCTGGAACGCCTCGGTTTCGCCGCGCAGGTGGAAGTGGTGCAGGCGGACCTGTTTCCCGAAGGGCGCGCCCCGCTTATCGTGTGTAATCCGCCGTGGATCCCCGCACGCCCCAGCTCGCCACTCGAGTACGCCATCTTTGACCCTGATAGCCGCATGTTGCGCGGTTTCCTCAATGGGCTGGCAGGCCATCTGGATGAGGGGGGCGAGGGCTGGTTAATCCTCTCCGATCTGGCCGAACATCTGGGATTGCGTACCCGTGACGAATTACTCGGATGGATTGATGCGGCGGGATTGAAGGTACTGGGAAAAATGGACGTGAAGCCGCATCACCCGAAAGTTGCAGATTCCGGCGACGCGCTCCATGCGGCACGGGCGGCAGAGACCACTTCGCTGTGGCGGCTCGCGGCTAAATAGCAAGCCGCATCCCGTCGGGTTATTCCCGCGGGGTTGAGCAGGGTGAGTCCTTGCGCCCGCAAGTTGCCAACTGTGCGACACCGATAGCAAGGTGGATAACGGGTGGCTAGCCGACAGGAATGGCTGCTGTGCTAGAATGCAACCTTCGCTTTTTTACCCCTTCAGCTCATCAATCAGGTCGCACATGGAACAACAATTCGCCAAAGAAACCCTGCCAGTCAGCCTTGAAGAAGAGATGCGCAAGTCTTACCTCGATTATGCGATGAGCGTGATCGTGGGGCGCGCGCTGCCGGATGTGCGCGACGGCCTGAAGCCGGTGCACCGGCGCGTGCTGTTCGC
>DISA01000042.1:24300-34896 GCA_002421915.1 Gallionellaceae bacterium UBA6222 | reverse complement strand
GACTGGCGCAGGAGTGGAGCATGCGCTACACGCTGGTCGACGGCCAGGGCAACTTCGGTTCGGTGGACGGCGATAACGCGGCGGCGATGCGGTACACCGAGATCCGCATGGCGAAGATCGCCCACCAGTTGCTGGAAGACCTCGACAAAGAGACGGTTGATTTCGGTCCAAACTACGACGGTTCGGAGCATGAGCCGCTGGTGCTGCCGGCGCGTTTCCCCAATCTGCTGGTGAACGGTTCTTCCGGCATCGCGGTGGGTATGGCGACCAACATTCCGCCGCACAACATGACCGAGGTGGTGGATGCCTGCCTGGCGCTGTTGCGCGAGCCGGAGATGGACATCGAACAGTTGATCGAACTGGTTCCGGCACCGGATTTTCCGACTGCCGGTTTCATCTATGGCCTGGCCGGGGTGAAGGAAGGGTACCGCACCGGTCGCGGCCGTGTGGTGATGCGCGCGCGCACCCACTTTGAGGACATCGGCAAGGGCGATCGCCAAGCCATCATCATCGACGAACTGCCGTATCAGGTGAACAAGGCGACACTGCTGATGAAAATCGGCGAGATGGTGCGCGAGAAGACGCTGGAAGGTATCTCCGAGATCCGCGATGAATCGGACAAGTCCGGCATGCGCGCGGTGATCGAGCTGAAGCGCGGCGAGAACGCCGACGTGATCCTGAACAAGCTGTACAAAGCCACGCAGATGCAGGACAGCTTCGGCATCAACATGGTCGCCATCGTCGACGGCCAGCCCAAGCTGTGCAACCTGAAGGATGTCATCGAGGCTTTCCTGCGTCACCGCCGCGAGGTGGTCACCCGCCGCACCATCTTCGAACTGCGCAAGGCGCGCGAGCGCGGCCATATCCTTGAGGGACTGGCGGTTGCGCTGTCCAACGTGGACGAGATCATTGCGCTCATCAAGGCCGCACCGACACCGGCCGATGCCAAGCGCGAGCTGATGGCGCGATCATGGCGTTCTTCGCTGGTGGAAGATATGTTGAGCCGCGTCAGTGATGCTTCGCGTCCGGAAGGGCTGGCACCGGAATTCGGCATGGTGAAGGGCAAGGGTTATTTCCTGTCCGATGCGCAGGCACAGGCGATCCTGGAATTACGTTTGCAGCGCCTGACCGGACTGGAACAGGACAAGATCGTCGGTGAGTACCGCGAGGTGATGGACAGGGTCGCCGACCTGCTGGACATCCTGGCCAAACCGGCGCGCGTGACGCAGATCATCAGCGATGAACTTGTAACGATCCGTTCGCAGTTCGGCGACAAGCGCCGCAGCGAGATCGTGACGCACACGCAGGACATGAGCATGGAAGACCTGATCGCACCGGAGGATGTGGTGGTCACCCTGTCGCACGGCGGCTACATGAAGGCGCAGAAACTGGACGAGTACCGCGCGCAGAAACGCGGCGGGCGCGGCAAGCAGGCCGCCTCGAACAAGGAAGATGATTTCGTTGACAACCTGTTCATTGCCAACACGCACGACTACATCCTGTGCTTCTCCAATCGCGGCCGCGTGTATTGGCTCAAGGTCTATGAGGTGCCGCAGGGCACGCGCATCAGTCGCGGCAAACCCATCGTCAATCTGTTGCCGCTGGCAGCGGGCGAGCAGATCAACGCCATCCTGCCGGTGAGCCAGTTTGCCGACGATCAATTTGTGTTCTTCGCCACCAGCGAGGGCACAGTGAAAAAGACGCCGTTGTCCGACTTCGCCAATCCGCGTACCAAAGGCATCATCGCCATCAATCTGGACGAAGGCGACTTCCTCGTCGGGGTGGCGCTGACCGACGGCAAGCACGACGTGATGCTGTTCTCGGACGGTGGCAAGGCGGTGCGCTTTGACGAGAACGACGTGCGTTCGATGGGGCGCGCGGCGCGCGGTGTGCGCGGCATGAAGCTGACCAAGGGCGGCAAGGTGATCGCGCTGCTGGTGGCGGGAGACGAGAAGCAGAGCGTGCTGACCGCCACCGAGAACGGCTATGGCAAGCGGACTTCGATCGTCGAGTACACCCGTCACGGGCGCGGCACACAGGGCATGATCGCGATCCAGACTACGGCGCGCAACGGCAAGGTGGTCACCGCGACGCTGGTGGATAAGGACGATGAGATCATGCTGATCGGCAACAACGGTGTGCTGACCCGCACCCGGGTCAAGGAGATCCGCGAGATAAGCCGTGCCACCCAGGGCGTGAAGCTGATCAATCTGGACGAGGGCGACAAACTGGCCGGGTTGGGCCGTATTGCCGATCCGGAAGAAGAATCCGAATAAACCTTAATCGTGGGAGAAAACAGCATGACTATCTACAATTTCAGTGCGGGTCCGGCGGTGTTGCCAAAGGAAGTGTTGCGGCAAGCGCAGGCGGAATTGCTCGACTGGCACGGCAGCGGCATGTCGGTGATGGAGATGTCGCATCGCGGCAAGGAATACATGGGCATCCATGCCCAGGCCGAAGCCGATTTGCGCGAGTTGATGGGTATCCCTGCCAACTACAAAGTGCTGTTCCTGCAAGGCGGCGCGCACCTGCAGTTCTCCATGATTCCGCTCAACCTGATGCGCGACAAGGCATCGGCTGACTACGTCAATACCGGTGAATGGTCGAAGAAGGCCATCGGCGAAGCGAAGAAATTCTGCGCGGTGAACGTGGTCGCCGACAACAAGGACAAGAACTGCAGCTACGTGCCGTCCTTCGATGGCTGGAAGTGCGATCCAAATGCGGCCTATCTGCACTACACACCGAACGAAACCATAGGCGGCGTGGAATTCGGCTGGATACCGGAGACGGGCGCTGTGCCGCTGGTGGCGGACATGTCGTCCAACATCCTGTCGCGCGAGATCGACGTTTCCAAATTCGGCCTGATCTATGCCGGTGCACAGAAGAACATCGGCCCGGCCGGGCTGACACTGGTGATCGTGCGCGAAGACCTGCTCGGTCAGGTGGCTGCCGGTACGCCGACCATGCTGGACTACAAGACCCATGCCGACGCCGAGTCGATGTACAACACACCGCCCACTTTCGCCATCTACATGGCGGGGCTGGTGTTCCAGTGGCTGAAAAAACAGGGTGGCATTGCCGCGATGGAAAAGACCAACATTGCCAAGTCGCAACTGCTGTACGACGCCATCGACGCCAGCAACGGTTTCTATCACTGCCCGGTACACAAGGCCGACCGTTCGCGCATGAACGTGCCGTTCACCCTGCAGGATGCCGCGCTGGACGGCGATTTCCTCAAGCAGGCGGATGCGCGCGGCTTGCTGCAATTGAAGGGACACCGTTCCGTGGGCGGCATGCGCGCCTCGATCTACAACGCGATGCCGCTTGAAGGTGTGCAGGCGCTGGTCGACTTCATGAACGAATTCGCGCGCAGCAAGGGCTGATCATTCAGGGGACATCATGAACCGCAAATTCCACATCCTCACACTGAACAAGATTTCTCCGGTTGGGCTAAAACGGCTGCCGGCCGGCCGGTATGTCGTGTCTGACGACAGCGCCCAAGTGGACGCGATCCTTGTGCGTTCACACAATATGCACGACATGGAGATTTCGCACAGTGTGCTGGCCATCGGCCGTGCCGGTGCCGGAACCAACAACGTGCCGGTGCAGCAAATGAGCGCACGCGGCGTGCCGGTGTTCAACGCGCCGGGTGCCAATGCGAATGCGGTGAAGGAACTGGTCATTACCGGCATGCTGCTGGCCTCGCGCAATATCGTCCCGGCACTGGGTTTTACCGCGGCTCTGGAGGGCGACGATGCCTCCATGCACAAGCAGGTCGAGGATGGCAAGAAGGCTTTTGCCGGCAGCGAGCTGTATGGGCGTACCCTGGGGATCGTCGGTCTGGGGGCGATTGGGCGTCTGGTGGCGAATGCCGCCATCGGGCTTGGCATGAAAGTGATCGGTTTTGACCCGGAGATCACCGTCGATGCGGCGTGGAGCCTGTCCTCGCAGGTGCGCAAGGCGCACAGTCTGGAAGACCTGCTGAAGCACAGCGACTTTGTCACCCTGCATGTGCCGCTACTCGACGCGACGCGCAACCTGATCGACGACAAGCTCGTGGCGGTGATGAAAGCGGGCAGTGTGCTGCTCAATTTCTCGCGTGATGCCATCGTCAACGAGGAAGCAGTGCTGGCAGGACTGGCCGCGCAGCATCTGCACTACTACGTGTGCGATTTCCCGAGCAGCCACACCATCGGCAATGCCAGAGTCATCGCACTGCCGCATCTGGGGGCATCCACTGCCGAGGCGGAAGAGAACTGTGCCGTGATGGTGGCGGAGCAATTGCGCGACTATCTTGAACACGGCAACGTCACCAATAGCGTGAATTTCCCCAATGTGGCCATGCCGCGCGAGTCCAAGTCCCGGCTCTCGGTGGCGAACGCCAATGTGCCCAATATGCTGGGGCAGATTTCCACTGCGCTGGCAGCGTCGGGGATCAACATCCACAATATGATGAACAAATCGCGCGGCGAAATGGCCTATACCCTGGTTGATATCGACAGTCCGGCACCGGAGAAACTGATTGCCGAAATCTCGGCGATTCCCGGCGTGCTCAAGGTGCGCGCATTGCCGCTGAGGGCAGACGCATGAGCGATGAGCTGAAGCGCTACCGCGCACAGATCGACCGGCTGGATGACGAACTGTTGCGGCTCATCAACCAGCGTGCTGAACTGGCGCAACTGATCGGTCGCGCCAAAAATGGCGAGGTGGTATTACGCCCGGAACGTGAGGCACAGATTTTGCAGCGTTTGCTGCAGGCGAATTGCGGGCCATTGTCCGATGCCGGGGTCAGGCAGGTTTTTACCGAGATCATTTCGCACTGCCGTGCACTGGAAGCGCCCCTGCGCGTGGCCTATCTCGGGCCGCATGGTACATTCAGCGAAGCCGCAGTATTCCAGCGTTTCGGACAAGCCACGGAAGGCGTGCCCGCCGATTCCATCGATGGCGTGTTCACGGCGGTGGAAAACGGTACGGCCAGCTATGGCATGGTGCCGGTGGAAAATTCAACCGAGGGGGCGATCGGGCGCACGCTTGATCTGTTGCTCGACAGCAACCTGAACATCTGCGGCGAGGTGTTGCTGCAAGTGCATCAATGCCTGCTGTCGAACGAAAACGATCCGGCGCTGATCCGCAAAGTGTATTCGCACCCGCAATCGTTCGGGCAATGCCAGGATTGGCTCAATGCGCACCTGCCGCATGCCGAACGCATCACCGCCTCCAGCAATGCCGATGCGGCACGGCTGGCGGCGGAGGAATCTTTTGCCGCCGCTGTGGCGGGAGAGCAGGCGGCGGCCAATTTCAGGCTCAAGGTGCTGGCACAAAACATCGAAGACGATGCGCGCAATACCACGCGCTTTCTGGTTATCGGCAAGCAGAATGTTGCGCCTTCCGGTCGCGACAAAACCTCGCTCGTTATGTCCGCACCCAATCGGCCGGGGGCAGTGCACAACCTGCTGCTGCCGCTGGCGCAGCACGGTGTCTCGATGACCAAACTGGAATCGCGCCCGTCGCGCACCGGTTTGTGGGAGTACGTGTTCTACGTCGACATCGAAGGCCATCAAACCGATCCGGAAGTCGCAGCCGCGCTGGCGCAATTGAGGCAGATCGCCGCTTTCGTCAAGGTGCTGGGGTCTTATCCGGTTGCTGTGTAGTTTAACCCCCACCCCTTTGTCCGCAGATTACACTGATTGTACAGATTCGAAGTTCCCCCATGAGGCGGATGATCAGATAGTGGTATTAGTTTCCAAATCTGTGGAATCTGCGTAATCTGCTGACAGAAGTTTTTTTAGTTTTTTTGCTCAAGGCATCAAATGAATTACTGTGATTTGGCACCCTCCTACATCCGCGCCATCGCGCCTTACCAGCCGGGCAAACCGATTGCCGAGCTTGAGCGCGAGCTGGGCATCACCGGCATCGTCAAATTGGCCTCCAACGAGAACCCTTTGGGTGCCAGCTCGGCCGCCGTGGCGGCGATGCAGGAGGCGATCAAAACCATTGCGCTGTATCCCGATGGCAATGGTTTCGAGCTGAAAGAGGCACTGGCGAAGCGCTACGGCGTGGCACATGCCAATATCACGCTGGGCAACGGTTCCAACGATCTGCTCGAACTGGCGGCGCGCGCGTTCCTGACGCCGGGCGACAAGGTGGTGTATTCGGCCCATGCATTTGCGGTCTATGCACTGGCGACGCAGGCGGTAGGGGCGACGGGTATCAGTGTGCCTGCGGCAAAAGATTTTGGGCACGATCTGCCGGCCATGCTTGAAGCTGCCAAAGAAAATAAGGCAAAGATTATTTTTATCGCCAACCCGAATAACCCGACCGGAACCTTTCTGGACGGGGATGAATTGTTAAGGTTCATGCGCGGTTTGCCGCCCGAGATGCTGGTGGTGCTGGACGAGGCGTACAACGAATACCTGCCGGAAGATAAACGCTATGACAGCGTGAGCTGGCTGAGGGAATTCCCCAATCTCATCATCTCGCGCACCTTTTCCAAGGCATATGGTCTGGCCGGTCTGCGCGTGGGCTACGCGCTGGCGCACGAGCAGGTGACGGACATGATGAATCGCGTGCGCCAGCCATTCAATGTCAACAGCATGGCGCAGGCGGCGGCGGTGGCGGCCTTGCGTGATGTGTCTTTCGTGAAGCGTACTTTCGAGTTAAATCAGCGCGGCATGGCACAGATCACCGATGGTCTGACCAAACTGGGACTGGAGTACATTCCTTCGTTCGGTAACTTCGTGGCATTTCGCATCGGCGGTGCCACCGCGATGTACCGACGCTTGCTTGAACTGGGCGTGATCGTGCGCCCGATCGCGAACTATGACATGCCGGACTGGCTGCGCGTCAGCATCGGTCTGGAAAGTGAAAATGCAAAATTTTTGACCGCGCTGAAACAGGCGTTTGGAGAGATTAAATGATTATCGTAATGGGCAGGGAAGTCACCGACGGGCAAATCGAGGCGGTGACGAAAAAACTGGAGGCTGCGGGGCTAAAAGCCAACATCTCGCGCGGCATCGAGCGCACCGTGATCGGCGCGATCGGCGACGAGCGGCAGTTGACCCCGGAAATGTTCACTCCGTTGCCTGGGGTGGAATCGGCGATGCACATCGCCAAGCAGTACAAGATCGTGTCGCGCGAATCGCACAAGCAGGACAGCATTATCGACATCGCCGGCATTCCGCTCGGCGGCAAGCAGATCCAGATCATTGCCGGCCCCTGTTCGGTGGAGACGCAGGCGCAGATGGACCTGTCGGCGAAATTCGTGCACGAGGCGGGTTGCCGCCTGATGCGCGGCGGTGCATTCAAGCCGCGTACCAGCCCTTATGCGTTCCAGGGCCACGGCGTGGAAGGTTTGGACATGTTTCGCAAAGCGGCAGACAAATTCAAACTGCCCATCGTCACTGAATTGATGGATGCGCGCCAGATCGATGCGTTCATGGAGTATGACGTGGACGTGATCCAGATCGGTACCCGCAACATGCAGAATTTCGATCTGCTCAAGGAAATCGGGCGCACCAACAAACCGGTCATCCTCAAGCGCGGCATGTCCGCCACCATCAGCGAATGGCTGATGTCGGCGGAATATATCGCGGCGGGCGGCAACCACAACATCATCTTCTGTGAGCGCGGCATCCGCACCTTCGAGACCGCCTACCGCAACGTGCTGGATGTGACCGCGATCCCGGTGCTGAAAAAGGAAACCCACCTGCCGGTGATCATCGATCCGTCCCATGCAGGCGGCAAGGCGTGGATGGTGCCCGCCTTGTCGCAGGCGGCCATCGCGGCGGGCGCGGACGGCCTGCTGATCGAGATGCATCCCAGCCCGTGCGATGCGTGGTGTGATGCCGATCAGGCGCTGACCCCGGACGAGCTGAAGAAACTCATGGGTACACTGGGCGCGATCGCCGTGGCGATCGGGCGATCGCTGTAATTAGCGTAGTAGAATTCGCCGCAAGAGAATTTGATAGGAGCGCAGATGCCAACGATACGAGAAATCTCCGGCTCCTACCGTTTGTTCTTCTTTAGTTTTGATTGTGGCGAACCAAAATATCTTCATGTTCAACGTGAGCGCAAGGTCTGTAAATATTGGATGGAGCCGATTGCATTAGCGAGTAATCATGGCTTTTCGGCAGTTGAACTCAACGCGATTAGGCAGCTTCTTGAAACCAATCGCACCAAAATACTGGAGGCATGGAATGAACACTGTGGCGTTGGTCATTGAACCCAGAATTTCAGATTTGCGTGTCTCGGAAATAGAAATCACCGCTTACTTGGTGGATGGTCGAACCGTGAGTGTGCCGCTTGCATGGTCGTGGCGATTGTCCGAAGCGACACCTGAACAACGCAGTCATTGGGAAATTATCGGTGATGGCATTGGCATACATTGGCCTGATGTGGACGAAGACATTAGTATCGAAGGCATGCTCTACGGGGCGCCTGCACCAAGACCGTTGGCATTGGTGAAGTAAGAGCGGAAGACTTTCAAGTAAAGATCATGGAACCAACTTGAAAAAGGTCATTATCTTCGGTGTTGGTCTGATCGGCGGCTCATTCGCACTGGCACTGCGCAAGGCGGGTGCGGTTTCGGAAGTCGTCGGTTTCGGGCGCAGCACGGCCACGCTGGAGCAGGCGAGGCAGCTCGGCATTCTCGACCGCATCGGGCAGGATGTCGCCGCTGAAGTGGGCGATGCGGATTTGATATTGCTGGCGACACCGGTCGGGCAGATGGCGGAACTGATGGGGCGCATCGCGCCGCATCTCGGTACACACACACTGATCACCGATGGCGGCAGCACCAAATGTGATGTGGTGGCTGCGGCGCGTGCCTCGCTGGGCAACAAACTTGCACAGTTCGTTCCTGCCCATCCCATTGCCGGTGGAGAGAAGAGCGGGGCTGGCGCAGCACAGGCCGATCTGTATCAGGGCAAGAAAGTCGTGCTGACACCCTTGGCTGAAAATTCCAAAGCGTCTATGGAAAGTGTGCGCCGCGCATGGGAACTGTGTGGTGCTGCCGTAAGCGAGATGACGCCGCAACAGCATGATGAAGTATTTGCCGCCGTGAGCCATCTGCCGCACCTGCTGTCGTTCGCGCTGGTGCACGATCTGGCGCAGCGCGACAACCGCGACCAGCTACTCTCGTTTGCTGCCAGCGGCTTCCGCGACTTCACCCGCATCGCCGCCAGCTCGCCGGAGATGTGGCGCGATATCTGTATGTCCAATCGCGGGGCACTGATGAGTGAATTGCAGCAATACGCCGCCGAACTTTATGTCTTGCATCAGGCGCTGGAAAGCAACGATGCCGCAAAACTGGAAGAGATATTCAGTCTGGCGCGCGAAGTGCGCAGCGCGTGGACACAACAATAATTCTTTCGCATGCTACAGCACGAATTTATCGACCTCCCTCCCTTGATATCCGCGCATGGCAGCGTGCGCCTGCCCGGTTCCAAAAGCATCTCCAATCGCGTGTTATTGCTGGCAGCCATGTCCGAAGGCGTGACCGTTGTGCGCGATCTGCTGAAATCGGACGATACCGATCGCATGCTGGAGGCTTTGGCTACCTTGGGTATCGGCGTGGAGTCGTTGGGTGACAATGCCTATCGCATCACCGGTTGTGCGGGCAATTTCCCCAATAAGGATGCCAAGTTGTTCCTGGGTAATGCGGGAACCGCTTTCCGTCCTTTGACGGCTGCCTTGGCTTTGTCGGGCGGTAGCTATGAGTTGTCCGGCGTGCCGCGCATGCATGAGCGTCCTATCGGTGATCTGGTGGATGCCTTGCGCCAATTGGGTGCCAATATCAAATATCTGGGAAATGAAGGTTTCCCTCCGCTGCAAATCTCTCCGGGCAAACTGGCCGGTGATACCGCGCAGGTGCGTGGTGATGTGTCCAGCCAGTTTCTCACCGGTCTGCTGATGGCGCTGCCTTTGCTGGATCGCACGGTAAGAGTCGAGGTGGTGGGAGAACTGATCTCCAAGCCCTACATCAAAATTACGATCCAAATGATGAGCCACTTTGGAGTGGGGGTTGTGTATGGAGCTGACTTGGCCGGCTTTACAGTCGATTCGGGTTGTCACTATACGGCGCCCGGTTCCGGGGTCATGCATGTAGAAGGCGATGCTTCCTCCGCTTCTTATTTCCTGGCTGCGGGTGCAATTGGAGGTGGCCCGGTACGGGTTGGGCCTGTTCATCCTCGCAGTGTGCAGGGCGACGTGAAATTTGCTGATGCGCTGGAGAGCATGGGCGCGCGCATAGACAGAGATGACGAGAGCTACTGGATAGAAGCTCGTGCGCCGGAAAGTGGCAAGTTCAAGGCCATCGACCTCGACTGCAACCACATCCCCGATGCGGCGATGACGCTGGCCGTAACAGCCCTGTTTGCCGACGGCACGACCACGCTGCGCAATATCGCCAGTTGGCGCGTGAAGGAGACCGACCGCATCGCCGCAATGGCGACCGAATTGCGCAAGGTCGGTGCGACAGTGGAAGAGGGCGCGGATTTCATTCGCATTACCCCGCCCTCTCCCCCAGCCCCTCTCCCGCAAGCGGGAGAGGGGAGTTTGTTGCGGCACGCTGCCATTGACACCTACGACGACCACCGC
>DISA01000042.1:23148-24254 GCA_002421915.1 Gallionellaceae bacterium UBA6222 | reverse complement strand
GCCTCCGGCAAGGGGACGGTGGCGCAGCGCGTGGCCGATGTCTTGGGGATGCATTACCTTGACAGTGGTGCGCTGTACCGTTTGCTGGGACTGGCTGCGCAGCGGCACGGCGTGGCGCTGGAGGATGAGGCTGGTCTGGCTGCGCTGGCGGGCAAGGTGGGTATCCGTTTCGAGAAGGGGGAGACCTGGCTGGATGGCGAAAGGGTGGGGGATGAGTTGCGCAGCGAGGAAGCCGGCTCGGTTGCCTCCAAAGTAGCGTCGCTGCCGCAGGTGAGGGCGGCTTTACTGGATAAACAACGTGCCTTCCGGCAGTCGCCCGGGCTGGTGGCGGATGGGCGCGATATGGCCTCGGTGGTGTTCCCCGATGCGGTATTAAAGGTGTTTCTGACCGCCTCGGCCGAGGCGCGTGCGGAACGCCGCTATAAGCAGTTGAAAGAAAAAGGGATGGGTGCTAACATCGCCGCCCTTTTGCAGGATATACAAGCGCGCGACGAGCGGGATATGCAGCGCAGCGTGGCTCCCCTGCAACAGGCGCAAGGTGCAAGTCTGCTGGATACGACCTCTCTGAACATCGAGCAAGCGGTCGATGCAGTGCTGACACGTTACCGTGCATTGAGTTAGGCCCCGAGCATGGCTCCCCGCCATCCGGGTTGATAAACGAACCCCCGTGCAGTTTGGGATTACCTGAAAGTAAATCGAAAATGACCGCTGTCGCTGAAATGGAAAGTTTTGCCTCCCTGTTTGAAGAAAGCCTGAACCGCAAGGAAATGCGCGCAGGTGAACTGATCACCGCCCAAGTCGTTCGCGTCGAGCAGAACGTGGTTGTGGTCAATGCCGGACTGAAGTCCGAAAGTTATATTCCCGTTGAAGAATTCAAGGATGCACAAGGCAACGTCGAAGTGAAAGCGGGCGACTTCACTACCGTCGCCATCGAGTCACTGGAAAACGGCTATGGCGAAACGCGCCTGTCGCGCGAAAAGGCCAAACGCCTGGCAGCATGGATCGACCTGGAGCAGGCGATGGAGGAAGGCCGCATCGTCGAAGGTTACGTGAGCGGCAAGGTCAAGGGCGGTCTGACCGCGATGGTCAACGGCATCCGCGCCTTC
>DISA01000042.1:221-23044 GCA_002421915.1 Gallionellaceae bacterium UBA6222 | reverse complement strand
TCGATGGTCTGCTGCACATCACCGATCTGGCATGGCGCCGGGTGAAGCATCCTTCCGAAGTGTTGACGGTGGGCGACGAGATCGAAGCCAAGATCCTGAAATTCGACCAGGAAAAGAATCGCGTTTCTCTCGGCATCAAGCAGATGGGCGACGATCCGTGGAATGGTCTGGCACGCCGCTATCCGCAGGGCACCCGCCTGTTCGGCAAGGTGACCAACCTGACCGACTACGGTTCGTTCGTCGAGATCGAACAAGGCATCGAAGGCTTGGTACACGTGTCCGAAATGGATTGGACCAACAAGAACGTGCATCCGTCCAAGGTTGTGGCGCTGGGTGACGAAGTCGAAGTCATGATCCTCGAAATCGACGAGCAACGCCGCCGCATCTCGCTGGGCATGAAGCAGTGCAAGNNGAACCACAAGAAGGGCGACAAGGTGAAGGGCGCCATCAAGTCGATCACCGACTTCGGCATCTTCATCGGCCTGCCCGGCGGCATCGACGGCCTGGTGCATCTGTCCGACCTGTCCTGGAACATGCCGGGCGAGGAAGCGGTGCGCAACTACAAGAAGGGCGACGAACTGGAAGCAGTTGTGCTGGCCATCGATGTGGAGCGTGAACGCATCTCGCTCGGTGTCAAACAGCTGGAAGGTGACCCGTTCGGCGGTTTCGTGACAGGCCATGACAAGGGTGCCATCGTCACCGGTACGGTGAAGTCGCTGGATGCCAAGGGGGCCGTGATTGCGCTGGACGGCGATGTGGAAGCCTATCTGAAAGCGTCCGAAGTTTCGGTGGACCGTGTGGAAGATATCCGCAACCACATGAAGGAAGGCGACACGGTCAAGGCCGTCATCATTAACGTGGATCGCAAGAATCGCGGCATCAACCTTTCCATCAAGGCGATGGACAAGGCGGATACGGCAGAGGCAATGCGGAAGTTCTCGGCGGAAAGCACCAGTGTCTCCGGCTCCACCAATCTGGGTGCGTTGCTCAAGGCCAAGATGGATTCCAGCAAAGCCGATGCGCAATAAGGGGGAATGATCGCCATGACACGTTCCGACCTGATTGCCAGACTGGCAGAGCGCCACACACAGTTGCTGGGGAAGGATGCCGAGCTGTCGGTCAAGGTTATTCTGGACAGCATGGCGACGACCCTGGTGCAGGGGGGGCGCATTGAAATTCGGGGCTTCGGCAGTTTTGCCCTGAATTACCGTCCACCCCGTCTGGGTCGCAATCCAAAGTCCGGGGACAAGGTGCAGGTCCCTCCCAAGTATGTGCCCCACTTCAAGGCGGGCAAGGAGTTGCGGGAGCGTGTGGATTATCCGCAGACCTGAACTGCTTTAGCTATGAGCGATTGGCGGTGCATCGCGAGGTGCGCCGCCAATTTTTCATGGTTCGTGCTATCTTTGCCCCACGATTTGCAACAAGGGAATTGAAATGCGTTACCTGACCTGGCTGCTGCGCATTGTGCTGTTTATCGCCCTGCTTGGCTTTGCCATGAAAAACAACGAACCGGTTGTATTGCGCTATTTCTTCGGTTCCGAGTGGGATACCACGCTGGTCGTTGCATTATTGGGTTTTTTTGCGCTGGGGATGCTGTTCGGCGTGGTCGCCATGCTGCAACCCTGGTTCCGTTTGCGCGGTGAATTGGCCGAGGCCAAACGTGCATTGCAGACTGCACAGCAACAGCCCGCGACACCGTCCGGCCCCGAACAAGCTTCCTGAAAATGTAGACGATGGATTTTGAACCCTGGATGCTGCTGGTGTTTCCGCTGTTCTTCGGAATGGGATGGCTGGCCGCGCGCATCGACATCAAGGAATTGTTGACCGAGTCGAGTGCGCTCCCGCGCTCGTATTTCGAGGGATTGAATTTCCTGCTCAATGAACAGCAGGACCAGGCGATCGAGGCATTCATCGAAGTAGTCAAGGTTGATCCGCAAACGATCGAGTTGCACTTTGCGCTGGGCAGTCTGTTTCGCCGCCGGGGCGAGGTGGACCGTGCCATCCGCATGCACCTCAACCTGGTGGAGCGAGCCGATCTGGACGAAGAAAGAAAGCAGCAGGCACTGTTCGAACTGGCGCAGGACTATCTGAAGGCCGGCATTCTCGACCGTGCGGAAGATGCACTGCACCGGCTGCGCGGCACGCCTTATGAAAAACAATCCTATGAGTTTCTGCTGGAGCTTTACCAGAAAGAAAAGGATTGGCTGAAGGCGATCGATATCAGCCAGCGCCTGACGGCGCTGACGGGAGAGTCCCCTGGCCGATTCGCGGCCTTCTTCTTTTGTGAACTGGCTGCCGCCGAACTGGCAAATAAACAGGAAGAGGCGGCAGTTGTCCATCTGGAACAGGCACTCTCCGCCGATGCAAAAAATGTGCGCGCCAGCATGATGTTGGGTGATATCGAGTTGGCTGCTGGCAAGCCTGCGGATGCGATAGAACGCTGGAAAAAAATTGAACAACAGGATGCGCAATACTTGCCACTGGTCGCGGAACGCGTGTTGTTGGCCCACCGGCAACTGGGCGGGGAAGAGGCCGGGGTAAACTTGTTGCGCGGCTGGTTGCAGCAATACCCGTCGCTCGATCTGATGAACGTGCTGTTTGACGCAGTTGTCGCGCGTGAAGGGGCAGAGGCCGCCTACCAGCTGGTGCGCGACGAACTGCGGCGCAATCCCAGCCTGCTCGGGCTGGAGAAGCTGCTGGAGGCTCAGTTGCTGTCCTACCACGGCGAGCGCCGCACCGACATCGAACTGGTGAAACAGCTGATCCATGATCGTACCCGCACCATCGGCATGTACCGCTGTTCGCATTGCGGTTTCAAGGCGCGCCAGTTCTATTGGCACTGTCCCGCTTGCCACAGCTGGGATTCTTACCGCCCACGCCGCACCGAGGAAACCGGGGTGTCACCGTGAATGATCCGAAAATCATCGTTGCACTTGATTATCCGCAGGCTGCACCCGCGCTCGCACTGGCAGAGCGACTGCAGCCCGCCATGTGCCGGCTCAAGGTGGGCAAGGAATTGTTCACCGCAGCCGGGCCGTATCTGGTCGAAAGTTTGCAGCGGCTGGGATTCGAGGTATTTCTCGATCTTAAATTTCACGACATTCCGAACACCACGGCGCAAGCATGCAAATCCGCTGCCGCACTCGGGGTGTGGATGGTCAATGTGCACGCGCTGGGCGGACGGCGCATGCTGGAAGCGGCGCGCGAGGCGCTGGCGAATTTAGAACGCCGTCCGCAACTGATCGCGGTCACCATCCTTACCAGCATGGCGCAGGACGATCTGCATGATATTGGTATCGAATTCAGCCCGGCGCAGATGGTGTCGCGCCTGGCGCGCCTGACCCAGGACAGCGGGTTGGATGGGGTGGTTTGTTCGGCGCAGGAGGCATCCGTCTTGCGCAGCCAATGCGGCACGGATTTTCGTTTGGTCACACCGGGGATTCGCCCGGCACAGGCGGCGGTTGATGACCAATCGCGCATCATGACACCGCGCGCTGCACTGGCGGCCGGGGCTAGCTATCTGGTCATTGGCCGCCCGATCACCCAGGCGCCCGATCCGCTGCAAGCCTTGCAGGATATTCTGAAGGAAACAGGAGGCGTGGTATGAAGTTGCCATCATTCGATAATGCGCGCGTATTGGTGGTCGGCGATGTGATGCTCGATCGCTACTGGTTCGGTGACGTGACCCGTATTTCGCCGGAAGCACCGGTGCCGGTGCTCAAAGTGAGCCGGGTGGAAGAGCGTCCCGGCGGCGCGGCCAACGTGGCGCGCAACATCGCCTCGCTTGGGGCGCATTGCACTTTGCTTTCCGTGGTCGGCGCGGATGAAGCGGGCGAGTGTTTGCAGCGGCTGTTGACCGGGCAGGGCAGGGTCGAGGCCATGTTGTACCGCGACGACAGCATCTCCACCATCGTCAAGTTGCGTGCCATCGCCCGCCAGCAACAATTGCTGCGGATCGATTTTGAGACACAGCCCAGCCATGAAGTATTGCAGGCAAAACTGGCCGATTTCCGCCAGCGTTTGCCGCTGTGCGATGTGGTGCTGCTGTCCGACTACGGCAAGGGTGGCCTGACGCATATCGCCGAGATGATTCGCCTCGCGCGCGCGGCGGGGAAGCCGGTGCTGGTTGACCCCAAGGGTGACGATTATGCGCGTTATCACGGCGCAACCCTGCTCACGCCCAACCGCAGCGAATTCCGCGATGTGGCAGGGAGCTGGAAGAACGAGGCGGAGTTGACCGCCAAGGCGCAGAAACTGCGCGCCGAACTGGAGCTCGATGCGCTGCTGGTCACGCGCAGCGAAGAGGGGATGTCGCTGTTCCGTGCCCAAGAGGTGTTGCACGAACCGACACAGGCGCGCGAAGTGTTCGATGTCAGCGGGGCGGGCGATACAGTGATCGCCACGCTGGCGGTGATGCTGGCGAGCGGCGCGAACATGGCGGATGCGGTGCGTGTCGCCAATCGGGCCGCAGGCGTGGTGGTGGCCAAACTGGGCACGGCCGTGGTGTCGCGCGAAGAAATTCTTGAAGATATGGGGGAATGATATGTATTACGTTGTGACGGGCGCCGCCGGTTTTATTGGTTCCAATCTGGTCAAGGCGCTCAACGAGCGCGGCGAGACCAACATCATCGCAGTCGACAATCTGAGCAAGGCCGACAAGTTCAAAAATCTCACCGATTGCGAGATCGCGGACTATCTTGACAAGGAAGACTTCATCGAAGGACTGCTCAACGGCGATTTTGACGGCGACATCGCCGCCGTGCTGCACGAAGGCGCGTGTTCCGACACCATGGAGACCGACGGCCGTTACATGATGCAGAACAACTATCGCTACACCATGACGCTGCTCGATCATTGCCAGGACGAGGAAGTGCCGTTCCTCTATGCCTCATCCGCCTCGGTCTATGGCGGTGGCGGCGTGTTCAAGGAAAGCCGCGAATACGAGTCGCCGCTCAACGTCTATGCCTATTCCAAATTCCTGTTCGATCAGGTGGTGCGCCAACGCTGGAATCAGCGCACATCCCAAATCGTCGGTTTCCGTTATTTCAACGTGTATGGTCCGCGCGAACAGCACAAGGGGCGCATGGCATCGGTGGCCTATCACTTCTTCAACCAGTATCGTGCCGACGGCTGCGTGAAACTGTTCGAAGGTTGTGACGGCTACGCCAACGGCGGACAGCGCCGCGATTTTGTTTCGGTGGAAGATGTGGTCAAGGTCAACATGTACTTCCTCGACCATCCGGAGCAGTCCGGCATCTTCAATCTCGGCACCGGCAACGCGCAGAGTTTCAACGATGTGGCGGTCGCCGCCATCAACACCCTACGTGCCGCCAACAATGAAAGTGTGTTGTCGCTGGAGCAGATGCTGGCGCAAGAAATCATCCGGTACATCCCGTTCCCGGATGCCTTGCGCGGCAAGTATCAGAGCTACACCCAGGCCGATATCGCGGCCTTGCGCGGTGCAGGTTACGCCGCACCGTTCCTGACTGTGGAGCAGGGCACGGCGCGCTACGTGCAGCAGCTGTTGGCCAAGGCTGCATAGCACACAGCAGTTTTGTGGGTCGGACTCCAGTCCGACAACACGCCGCCAAGCTAACTTTGCCGGATTGCAACCGCGAGGGGCAGGCCGTGGTTGTACGGGGCCAAAGCCCCAGCAACACACGCTCAAGCCCGACCCATCGGGCTTTGGATTTTTGTGGGGAATCGACTATGTACAAGACGCTGGAAGACTATGTCGGCAACACGCCGCTGGTGCAACTCAAACGCATTCCGGGCGGCACCTCCAATGTCATCCTGGCCAAGCTGGAAGGCAATAATCCGGCGGGCTCGGTCAAGGATAGGCCGGCGTTATCCATGATCCGGCGCGCCGAGGCGCGCGGCGAGATCAAACCGGGCGATACGCTGATTGAGGCGACTTCCGGCAACACCGGCATCGCACTGGCGATGGCGGCGGCGATGCGTGGCTACCGGATGATCCTGGTGATGCCGGAGAACCAGAGCGTGGAACGCCGCCAGACCATGCGCGCGTTCGGCGCGGAGCTGGTGCTGACGCCGAAAGCCGGCAGCATGGAGCTGGCGCGCGATACCGCCGAAAGAATGTGCGACGAAGGGCGCGGCATCATCCTCGACCAGTTCGCCAATCCGGACAATCCGCTCGCGCATTACGAGGGCACCGCGCCGGAGATCTGGCGCGACACGCGGGGCGGCATCACCCATTTCGTCAGCAGCATGGGCACCACCGGCACCATCATGGGTTGCTCGCGTTTCTTTAGGGAAAAAAATCCCGCCATCCAGATCGTCGGCGCGCAGCCGGAAGAAGGGGCGCAGATTCCCGGCATCCGCAAATGGCCGCAAGCGTATCTGCCGAAGATTTACAGCCCGCAGAATGTGGATCGCATCGAATCGGTCGGGCAAAAAGATGCCGAAGAAATGACGCGCCGGCTGGCGCGCGAAGAGGGAATATTCTGCGGGATTTCATCCGGCGGCGCCTTGAGCATCGCCTTGCGTATCTCGCAACAGGTCGAGAATGCGACCATCGTGTTCATCGTCTGTGATCGCGGCGACCGCTATCTTTCCACCGGAGTTTTCCCCGCCTGACCGGGGCGGTCCCGACAACATGCCATTCCGGACTGTCTTAGTCAGTCGTCCATGGCGATGCGCTGTCTGGAGAGTGCCGGGTTCTGCGCGAAATAGCGCTTGATACCGTCGAGAATCGCGCGCGCCATCTTGTCCTGATACACCCCGTCGCGCAGGCGTTTCTCCTCCTCCGGATTGCTGATGAAGGCGGTCTCGACCAGGATCGAAGGAATATCCGGCGATTTCAATACCGCAAACCCTGCCTGCTCGACATGGCCGCGGTGCAGCGTATTCACATCCTGCAACTCGTCCAGTACATGCCTTGCCAGTTTCATGCTGTCGTTGATAGTCGCCGTTTGCGTCAGATCGAGCAAAGTGCGCGCGAGGTAGGGATCTTTCACCGCCAGATTCACCCCGCCGATCAGGTCGGCATCGTTTTCCTTTTTTGCCAGCCAGCGCGCGCTGGCGCTGGTTGCGCCGCCTTCCGACAGGGCGAACACCGAAGAGCCGCGCGCATGGGGTTTGATGAAAGCATCGGCATGGATGGAAACGAACAAGTCGGCGTGCGCCTGGCGTGCTTTTTCCACGCGCCCCACCAGCGGGATGAAATAGTCGCCGTCGCGGATCAGGATGGCGCGCATACCGGGGGTGGCATCAATCTGCGTCTTCAGGCGGCGCGCGATGGCCAGCGTCACTTCTTTTTCGCGCGTGCCGCGCCGGCCGCGCGCACCGGGATCTTCGCCGCCGTGTCCTGCATCAATCGCCACCAGGAACAAGCGGTTGCGCAACTCCGGTGGCGGGGCAGGCGCGGGTATTTGGGCAGGTTCGGGTGAGGCAATGACAACGCCGGGGGCAGGCGCACTTGCCCCGAGTTTCTGTTCCATCTGCTCGGCCAAGGCCATCAGAGGGTCAGCCGGTATGGCGGGATACACGTCCAGCACCAGACGATGGCCGTAATCACCGACCGGTTTGAGACTGAACAATTGCGGTTTGATTTCGGCCTTGAGGTCGAACACCAGGCGCACCACTCCGGCCTTGAATCGGCCGATTCGCAAGCTCCCGATGTAGGGATCGTCGCCGCTGACCTTGCTGCCCAGCTCGTTCAGGGTGGCATCGAGCGCAACATTTTCCAGATCGACCACCAGCCGTTGCGGGTTATCCAGCGTAAACATGTTGTAGGAGATTGCCTGTTTCGACTCCAGCGTGAGGCGGGTGTAATCCTGTGCCGGCCACAGCCTCGCGGCGCTGACCGCCACCTCGGCCTGAGCCGGAAGCAGCCACAGCAGTGCCAGCCAGAGACCGTATTTTATAAGGCGTTCAAACATTCCTGTCCTGTTGTGCTATCCGCATGGAGGGTGAGTGTGCGCCCTTCGTTCAGAATTTCCAGCGTGAGCGTAATGTCCGCAGCAGGCAACAAGCCGGCGGCCTGTTGCGGCCACTCGACCAGACAAATATTACGCCCGTCGAATTCGTCGCGGAACCCGGATGACTCCCATTCGTCCGCATCACGGAAACGGTACAGATCAAAATGGCACAAATGCAGGCCGCCTGTTTCGTAACGCTCGAGCAAAGTGTAGGTGGGGCTCTTGACACGACCGTTGTAACCCAGCGCACGCAACAGACCGCGCACCAGCGTGGTCTTGCCTGCACCGGACGGTGCGCTGACGATGAAAAGTACGCCGCGTTTAGCCATGTCTTGCAATGAAAAGGACGAAATCTGCCGGAACCGCATCAACGGCAGGCCGGCGTGAATCTGGAGCCGCCAAGCGGCTCACTCGGGCTCACTCGATGTTGCACCTGAATCTTCAGTTGGACTTGTATTCCATGACTGGGGCCAATTCCTACTTTCACGCACCATGTGCGTGCACTCCTATGTGCAGCACGCCGCCGACACACACGATCTCGTTGCCAACCCAAGATGCAGTGCGACATTGTGCCGGATTCGCAATAGTGACCAGAAGAAATCGCGCCACGTTGGCGGCGAGGATCAACCACCGGGGAGGAGAACACATGGAGCAAACAACCATCGTCGCAATCGTTGGCTTGGTCGCGTCACTTCTTGGCACGACGGTCGGCGGCCTCATCTCTCACATCACTGCCAAGTCGGCTCGTCGTGATGAGTGGATAAACAAGCGGCGAGAAAAGCAGTTTGAACTGAGGCAGACGACTTACAACGAGTTCCTGCTGGCGATTGGCCAGCCCTCGATCGACGCGTTTCAGAAGAAGCTGACAAACGAAACGGTGGGCGTCACCCTGGCTCAACTAGTCCCGATCGCGGCCCGCTGCAGGTTGCTGTCGACGGAAGTTGGCGATTCAGCCATCAAGGTGATCGACTGGATTGTGACCAACAGCAGCTCGAATCGACAGTCCATGTCGGAGCCCTTTACCGCTGTCTGCAACCGCTTCACCGATGCCGCAAAAGCTGACATGGAAAAGGCGATGACAGGAACTTGAGCACGGGTGCGTGCCGCGCACTTCGAGCACCTCCCATACCCTTGAGTAGACATCCGCATTTGCCAGATTTAACCTACGACAAACAAATAGTCGGAGAAAATAGTGCGAGCCATCATCGCAACAGCACTCGGGGCTGCTATCACCCTTGGCGGCTGCGCAGTACAACGCGCCAACCTTGCCGAGAGAGCTCAATCGGAAATGATCGGCATGTCCAAAAAGGAACTCCTACTCTGCGCGGGAGTTCCGCTACGACAGGAGCGTGTCGAGGATCTCGAATTTCTGACATTCTCGGGGGGAGGCGACAGCGTATCCAGCGGCGCAGCTACCGCTGTGTCATCGAAGACTGTCGTCGGCACCGAGACCACAACTCGTCGCTACTGCGAGGCAACGTTCGTTCTCAAGAACAGCGCCATCGAGAAGGTTTCATACCAAGGGCGAACCGGTGGCCTGCTCACGAAAGGCGAACAGTGCGCGTTCATCGTTGAGAACTGCCTGAAGCGCTGAGGTAGCACCACGCCCCCTCATAGGCCTATCGCGTGTTCTTCGGCGGGGGGCGCCGCGGGCGTCCGCCCCATGGGTGAATGTCGAGGGACAGATCGACGTCGCGACAGCCGGTGCTGTCTTCGCCAAGTTTCGGGTTGCGCAGGAACTCCGGGACGTTGAGCACCAAGTAGTCGAGTCGTTCGCGGATCCTGCGGCGGCGCCTCAGGAAGAGATAGACGGCGAGCACGGCAAGGGCGGTGAGCCCCAGAGCTTGATGAAGGAAAGGAATGGTGTCGCCCATGCTCGTCTGATGACCTCGGCGCCTGATTTCACACGCGGATGCGGAAACGTCATTCTGCACGAGAGGACCAAGCCTTTCGTCATGCTGAGTGCGTCGCGCTCGCGTAGCCGACTTGTTGCGCCGTCACTACTCTGCCTCTCCGCCCAACGAGCGCCGTGTGGGACGGGCGGACATACCGGCGTCGATCCGCCGCAGCCGCGTTCCGCACGAAGATGCCGCGTCTCGTGGCTCAGTCGAGGCGAGGATCAATTCGTCCGGTCAACACCAGCCTTCGCCGACGGTGGACGCGAACGGGCGTCCCGTATGGCGGTGATGACTCGGGCCGCCCCGCGCCACGCCAACCGGGCCAGGTATATCAACAGTGCGTACTGCGCGAGCTCCACGCAGAGGAGCTCGACCTGGTGGGGAGGTATGTCGGCCTTCGTAAGGCCGGGGTAGCGCGCGACGTGCTCCGCCATGTCGGCGTGCATCCAGCTGTCGAGGATGACGTGCGACACGGTGCCGACGAGCGCCGAGGTAAGCACCATCCAGGTCGCTACGGCCGGTGGGCGCAGGCCGGTGAGGCGCAGCGCAGCCGCAGTGCGGTCCCACAGCCGGACGGCTGGCAGCGTCAGCGCCGCGATGACCACGGCGCCTGGGAAGGTGTGCGTCGGGCCGTGCAGGATGGTGTCGTCGAGCAGGCCCAGCATGCGCACGAGTGGCTCCACGTCGATAAGCACGTTCGACACAGCGAAGGCTGTGAAGCTGAAGTGCCGGGGGGCGATCGACTTGGCCAGCGCGCCGGCGCCGAAGTGGTAGGGGGTGAAGGGCACGGCGTTCCTCGACGCATTCGGGTGGTTCGCGAATTCACATGCGTACCTCTGCGTACCACCCCGGATTTGCGTACCGCTTTGCGTACCTCAGTGCGTACCTTGCGTACCAGTTGACCGGGTCGCGCTTCGCCGAGCGTGCAGCGGCGTGCGTGAGTCTGCCACATACGACGTCGTTCTGTCCCCTGCCAGCGCAGCAGCGGAAGCCAGTCATCGCCCCACCTCGCCGCTGCGCGTTTTCCTCCTACTGGATGCGCCGGCCGATGGCCACCTGGATGGCGTTCAGTTCCTGCGCGGTCAGTTCGGTCTTGAGCGCCGGCAGACGCTCGATCGCCCGGGCCATGTCCTTCGCTTCGATGTAGTCGATACGGCCGCGCGACCGCGTGCTCTTCAGCGTTCTGTTGAAGAGCGCCCGACTGTTGGAGTCCACGCCTCTACCGACGGCATCAACAACGCCGCTCACAGCCTCCTTGAAGAACTCCGCCATGGAGAACTGCGGCGACGCGCCCAGGGACTTCGCCTGAGCCAGCTCATCGCTTGAGAACGGCGCGCCCGGATCGACCTGGCGGGACTGGCGGTGCGCTTGTGCGGTAGCCGCACGGCTGGCTTCACGCCGTCTCTCGGCGTAGGCCTCACGTTCCGCCTGCAGCTCGCGCACGCGCCCCAGCGCCATCGCTGCAGCTGCTTCAAATGCGGCGGGGTCGCCCTTGAACTGCTCTCGGATGAGCCGCTGGCGCGCCGCCGTGTTTTCGGGGCGCATGATTTCCACGAAGCCGCGGTAGTCGGCTCCCGCCTTCTGCAGATGGGCCTCAGCCAGCTTCTCCGGCGACAGGTTGAAGCGCGACGGATCAGCGCCCGGGCGGCCGTAGTAGAAGCTGTCGCCCTCGGGCGTCACCAGCTTCAGGCGCCACGTACCAGCCTTGGGGTCGTACTCCGGGGCGCGCGTGAAGACGCCGTCCGGCGGCTGCACGCCGGCCTGGCGCTCCACGAATTCGCGCCGCGCCAGTTCTTCCGCCACGGGCAGCAGATCCTCGATCGCACGCGCGCCACCGGCACCTTGCGCCAGCGCACCGAGGTGATCCGCCAGGCGGTTCCGGTACTCGTGCGGACTCACGGCATCGGTAGCACCTTCGTGGCGCAGGTTGATCGGTGCATCGTCGGGGATGCGCGCCTTCAGCATCTTGTCCAGGTCGTCCCGGCTCTTGATGCCCTCACCGTAGAGCCCCGGTTCATCGTTTGCGGCGCTACCGGACCTGCGCTTGCCGCCGGCGCCGGTCCCGCGACCACCGTTGTAGGTGCCGTCGATGCGCGCGTTGGTCTCGGCAATCTGCCGGTTCAGGTTGCCGAACTTGTAGGCGCTGTCCATGTACATGCGCTGCAGCGCGGTGTCCTGGGTCATGCCGCTCTTCGCCATGTTCAGCGCGAAGTCGGCGTACTTGCCCTCCAGCAGGGAAGCCATGGAGCCGAGCATGTGGTCGCGCGAGTCGAAGGGCATCAGCTTCGTGGTGCCGTCCTTGCGCGTGATGCTGATGAACGGCTTTCCGGTCTGCGGATCCTGCCCCTCTTCGGCCTTCACGCCGAAGCTGCCGAGGCGCTCGAACATCGGGTTCAGGTCGCCACCGAGCACGGCGCCCATCAGGCGGTGCTGGTCGCGCTTGATGCCGGCCTTGGCGGCCAAGTCGAAGGCGCGGTCAGACAGGCCGAATCGCGACGCGGACTTCGCCATCAGGTCGAGCGCATCGGGCTCGCTCAGCGCCGGCGCGGGCGGGCCGGCGTCAGCGCTGCCCTCCTTGCCGATGCGGCCCTGAATGTTCATGGCGTCGACGGCGAAATCCTTCTCGGCCTGCCGGCGGTCTGCTGCGTCCTGCATGGATTGCTTCTGCAGATTGAAGGCTTCCGCCTCTTGGTCGGCGCGCTGCTGGCGCAGCTTCATCTCGTCGCGCTGGTTCGACAGGCTTTCGGACAGGGTGATGCCCTTCAGTACGGAACTGAGAAACTTGGACATGTGGATTACTCCTTGCTCGGGTTGAGGTATCGATCGAACTCCGCAGTGCTGCGCAGCGCCGTGCCCGAGCGATGGATTTTCTGGTTGAGGGTGACGAGCTCATTGCCGTGAGCCCAGAGGCGGCGCAGCGTGCGCTCGCCGATGTCGTCCTGAAGCCGGGCAACGTCAGTGTGCGAGGCGATGGCGGTGGCCAATCCAGCAGAGCAGCGCGCATCGATCACGCGCAGGAACAAGGTCCGGAGATATCGCGTCCAATGCACATCGCCGACATGATCAACGACGAGCAGCGACGGTCCCACGAAGCAATGCAACACGGCGCTCTCGGACTGGCGGCCGTAGCCGACCTCCGTCATTGCCATCAGCAGGTCAGCTGCGTTCAGGTACCGGACCATCGCGCCGCGTGCCGCGATGTGCTTCGTAACGGCGACCAACAGATGCGTCTTGCCTTCGGCCGGGCCGCTGAGAATCAGATTGCGACCGGCGCGGTAGCACTCGACGAAACCCCGTGCATGAGCGACAGCAGCACGCTGCTCCCGCACGGCGCATTTGAAGTTGTCGAGGCCCACATCCTGCACCCCCAAGGGCAACCCGGCGTCGAGATAGCGGTTCTCCACGCGTGCCCGGGCAGCGAACGCCGCTTGCTCGCGGCGCACTTCCTCCAAGCAAGCCGGGCAACCGAGCACGACACCGGGAGCAATCACTCGGGAAGCGAACGGGCCATGCCTCTCGCAGAGACCGTCTTCCACAGCGACGCGCTTACCAACCATTTCACCAGCACTCACAGCAATGCCTCCTCAGTCTCTCCCACACCACTACGAATGGCTACTTCAGAAAGGTGACCCGTGGCGGAACGATCACCCGGCCCAAAGAGGGCGATTTCGTTCCGCGGCGGAACAAAGTCGGAGCTCGGAGCAGTTCCGACGACGGACTTTGTTCCGTGGCGGAACGGTTCTTCGGGAGATCGTTCCGCCACGGGACAAGCAACCATGCCGTTTTCATCGTGTTTTCGTGCTCGCTTCCACTTCGCCGGTTTGGTTTCGGAGGGGATGGATGCGGCATCCGGTGACGCCTTCATCCAGTCCGTCCGTTCGTACTGCCCAGCGCCCACGTCCATCTTTTTCCGGTCGCAATTGAGTGCGTACAGGGTGAAAGCCCAGAGGCTGCAATCCAGCCGGCCGCCCTGCCGCGTCTGCTCGATCACGCCAACTTCCCGCAGTTCTGCACATGCCGCGGCCAAGGTTGCGCGGCTCGTCCACCCACGCTCCGCCATCAATGCGGGTGCGAGGCTGATATCGCCGTTGCGGAATCCGTTCGGACCCATCTGCGCCAGGATGTCCAGCAGCAGTTTCGTCGCGTGCGGCGACAATTCCGCGCAGGCCCGAGACCGCAGGAACTCCAGCGGCAACGGGTTGTACAGGCCGAGGCAGGTAACGCTTTCCTTCCGTGACTTGTCGCCCTTCTTCCGCGCTATGTCGCCCATCCGTGCCTCCTTGCCGCCATCAGCATCTGCGCCAGAGAGAACACACCCGCGCGCTGATGCAAGTCGTTCGCATCTTCGCCGACGCGGTCTGACATGCAGTAACGCAGACCAGTGGCCTTGGCCGCACTTTCGCCGACACCGGATTCGTCGTTGTCCGCCACGACCAAGGCGGGACTCTTAAGCCGGCCCGCCACGTGGACGAGGTTGGTTGCACTGAAGGTCACCAGTACTGCGGCATTCAAGCGGAGCACGCGCACCGCTTCTGCGATCGACAGGCCCGTTGCGAACCCCTCGCACAGACACACCTCTCGCGCCCGACGGTCGCCGATCCTCAGCACAGCACCCTTCGCACGCATGCCGGTGAGCATCCGTTTGTCCCAGCGGCGGTCCTCCGCGACCCACCGGATCAACTGCGCCCCGACCAGGTCATTGGTCTCCAAATCACGCATCGGCACCATCAGCACCTCGTCGGGCAGCACGAGCCCCTTCTGGTCAGGAAAGCCCTTCAGACGCAGGTAGCCGTGTTCGGTCAGCGTTGTTCGGGCCAGGAGATCGGCGGCGCGCCGGGCAGCACGTTGCCGACTCTGTTCGTCTCGGAGCCGCTGCGCCTCGCGTTTGCGCGCCCACTCATGCCGCTGCTCGTCGGTCCAGTCGGGTGCCTGGTCGCTGCCATACCAGTGGATCTCCCCGCCGCCAGCCCAATCCATGACCCAGCCGCGCACGCCATCCCAAAGCACTGCGCCGTTCTTGCTACGCGGCTTTTCCACCGTGGGCACACGTTGGATGCGATCGCTGGGCATGACGCCACGGGCGTCCACACCGTGGATTCGCGCGAAGTCGATGAAGTCCATTACGCAGCCCTCCGATTCGCCCACGCGATGTTCCGGTGACGAATCTGATTCATCACGTTGCGTGTCACGGGCACCTCCGGGGTCTGGGCGAAGCCCCACTCGCTGGGCGGATACGTGCCGACCAGATCCTTGAAGAGGTGTGCGGCATAGCCCGGGCGCTTCCCGCGGTTGCGCGTGTAGCTGACCAGCTGTTCCCACAGATGGCGGCTGTCATCGGCGAGCTTGCGTTTGCCGATCCGGATCTCGGTCATCTCGCCGGGCTGCGCTTCGATGAGCGAAGCTGCCTTGATCTCGTGTCCGCACGCCATGCAGCGGCGTGCGAATGGCGAATAGCCGCAGGCGGGGCAAGCCTTCGCGACCCTCTCCTCGGGTTCCTTGCGTGCCGACTTGTCCAGCTTCTCACCGGCATCGAGCGTATCGAGGCCGTTGAAGTAGATGTCGGTGAAGTCGTCGAGGAAGCGAACGATGTTGCCGCTGTGATCGAGCAGCAGGCAGTCGGTCTTGCCAGTTGCGGAGGACGCACGCAGGCCGCGACCCCACATCTGGATTGCCGTGCTCAGCGACTTGCGCAGCGGCCTGCAGTCGGAGACGCAGGTCACGTCGGGCACGTCGAAACCCTTGGCCAACGCTTCAACGGAAATCAGGACACGCAGCGCACTGTCGGGTTTCCGGTACTCCCGCAGCAGCGATTCGCGCTCAGCGGCAGACGTGCGCGAGGTGAAGACTGCCGCCATCACACCCACTTCGACAAACTGACGGCAGAGCTCTTCGCAGTGGGCGATCGTCGCGCCGAACACGATGGTCTTGCGACCGGCGGCGTGGCGCACCCACTCGGTCACCACGTCACCGACGATGTCCATACCGCGCTCTTCAGCCGCCTTGTCGGTCCACTCGCCACCCGACGTTGCAGCACCAGCCATATCTGCGCGTGTGCAGCTGAGCACGCGCATGGGCACCAGCACGCCGGCCTCAGTGAGCTCGTGCATCGTCGTGGCATTGATGAGGTTGCTGAACAGGTTGCCGAGACCCGGGCTGAACGGTGTAGCGCTCAAGCCCACGACTGCCGCACGGCAAGTCGGGATGTACTCAGTCCAGGCGCTCAACTGCGTGTGCGCCTCGTCGATCACGATGACATCCGCCGCAGGCCAGACATCGCGACGCGCGAGCGTCTGCGCACTGGCAATCTGCAGCGGCATGCGTGCGTCGCGGCGCCAGTGGTCGGCCTGAATCACACCGTGGTCGGACAGTCCGTAGCGGTCGGCTGCCTCGCTCGTCTGGTCGATCAGCGTGACCCGGTCGCAGATGAACAGCGCGCGCTTGCCACGCTGCAACGCCTCGTGGGCGATACGCAGGCCCAGGTAGGTCTTACCGGCGCCAGTGGGTGCCATGATCATCTGGCACCGGTGGCCGGCCTTGAGACCTTCGCGGAGTGCCGTGTGGGCCGTCTCCTGGAACTGGCGCGGCGGAGGGAACGTTGCCAATGTGTCTACGCTGAAGAGGTAGCTCATGCCGCACCCCCTTCCGCACGTCGCTGCCAGTACTTCGCCTGACGCCGCGCAGCGTTCAGTTCGTTCTGCAGGCCATGAATGCGTTCGTTGAGAACGCGGTTCTCTTCGCGGAAGCGTTTCGCCTCGGCCATTGCAGCGGCAACTTGGTCGTTTGCCTCGAAAACCCGCGACATGCTCTCGTTGTCGGCGACGGCTTCGGCCAGTTCGCGCGCCAGATCAGCGGCCTGCGGGACGTCCTCCGCATCGATCGTCGGCTTCTGCTGCAATTCGTCCCCGAGCGCTGCGGCCTTCGCTTTTGGGGCAGCAGTTGCCTTCAGCGCTGCCGCCTGTTCGGGCTTCGGGCGTTTCACGATCTGGGCGGCGCGCTTGACGGAGACCTCACCCGACTGCACAGCAGCCTGCACTTCGGGAGCACCGTCGCGGACAACTGCCTTGGCGCGCTCGATGGTCCTGACCCCAACTCCAGCGATCTCAGCCAACTCGGGGGCGGTCTTCGGAAAGTCCGCCCCCGGGACGGACTTATCCGTCGGCGGGCGATGTGCGGGCGCCCACTCATAGACGGCGGCCACGGCGAAAGCGACCTGGCTGTCGGTCAGGTGACGGCGGGCGCGGTTCTGCGCCAGGACGAAGGAACGGGGATCGACGTCGGCAGGCAGTTCCACCGTGGGGCAGTTCGCACCCAGCTCGCGAGCGGCGCAGTACCGATGCCAACCATCGATGACTTTGCCTTCGAAGAGCACCACCGGGTTCTGAACGCCGATATCCTCGACAGAGTCCTTCAGAGCTTGGAACCCCTCTTCGCTCATGACCGGGAATGCTGCGGAGAGCTGATGC
Organism: Gallionellaceae bacterium UBA6222; assembly: GCA_002421915.1. Classification (GTDB taxonomy): domain Bacteria; phylum Pseudomonadota; class Gammaproteobacteria; order Burkholderiales; family Gallionellaceae; genus Sideroxyarcus. The sequence continues at coordinate 5,743 of DISA01000042.1, read as the reverse complement.
TGCTCGTAATCAGCGCCCGCCATCACCGGAACCTCCGCAGCAAAGCCAACGCAACGCAACAACAGGCCTCGGTGAGCAGTTCGGCACGGTCAGCGGCGTGCTGACGACGACTCTCGATGCGATAGGCGAGCAACCACAAATGGCAGGAGATGCTCTTCATGGTTGTTAGCCCTCCGCGCGGGCCAGCGCTTTGCGCAAATCCCCCACAACCCAGGCGGTCGCGCGCGGGCCGATCTTGATCGGGGCCGGCAGTCGGCCTGCCTTGATGTCGCGCCAGATCGAGGAAGCGGAGCGCGAAAACAACGCGCAGACGACCGGCAATCGGACGCGCGCCTCGTTGGGAAGGAAGTTGAAGTTTTTGAGCGCGGAGAGCGACTCGGGGGGGATCTTCAGTTCGGGCATGACCACTCCAATCTGTGGTGACGCCGCGGAATCAGAACAGCATGTTCTGACGCGATACGTCACGCAATAACGTTGCGTGACGCACTTTAAGTTATTGATTTATAAGAACTAACGATCCGAGCATAGATATGAACGAAGGTGATATTTGACGCGATAGGTGTGATCAAAGGTCAGATTAGCCCCCTCCTGCGATACCGAGAGAGACGGTTGGCCAAGGCACTCTTGTCGGCGATCTGAGTATTGCCCTTCGTGTCCCGCCACTTGAGCTCATCGTGATCACCCGCTCCGATCACATAGCCGGTGTCGTCACGGTTCAGCAGGTAATCCATCAGGGCTTGAGTGCTCACATCGCGAGAAACCCCTACTTCAAAAGCTCTCTTGATAGCAAGAAACAAGTTGTCCTGTCGTTCTTGATCTACCACGATTACACCGCTCGCATTCTGTTGCCCTTGCAGCCTATCTTCCACCCTCCGTTCTGGCTTGTGGAGGCGATCCTTTTCCCGGATGACCTCGGCCAGTCTTTCCTCCAGGATCGACGCATCCCACGCCGCGCAGTACTCTGCACGCCCCCTCACAGCGACTTCGTATTCCGTTGGTAACGTGACCAATTGGGATAAAGGCCCGTGCGCAAAAGCTATGAGTCGAGGCGGGTCACATGGGAACCTGAGCAATGGCCCAAGGCCACCATTCGGCACCACACCATCCGCGCTCACAATGTACGGGCCAATCTCACCCGGCTGCACACCGGTCAGTTCTTGGAAGTGAGCGAGCCGCAGCTCGCTTAGCTGAGCAAGTTCCGTCGCGCGTTCTGCGGTGAGCGCTGGTGCGGGCTTCTTCATTATTCGATCCGTTTCCACTGTCCTAACCGATGAGGAGCACTGCCTAGCAACGGTCTCCGATGCCAGACAGTCTCTCAGCACCCTCCCGAACAGCGAGTCACTCAACCTCGCTTGGCACACCAGGTCGAGGCGATCCGAAGCCTTGGGCGTGAAGAGCCCTCAGCACGCCCGCGTTGGCCTCGTCGATCATGATTTCACCCATCACGGTCAACGCCTCGCGCGCCTCCCTGTCGGACATCGCCTGACCTTGAGCCGCCTGCACGACAATCAGCTTCTGCACGGCCTCATTTGCGATCCGGACATCATCCGCGGTCGGGGGACCGTAACCCACCAGCTGTTTCTCCTCCTCGATCCGCTGCTCATACGCCTTCCTGAGCAGGGATGTCGGTACGGCTCGCAGCATGGACCAAATGGCTGCACGCGCGGATTCATCCAAGCGCCTCGTTGATGCTTCGCTCATCGCTTTCACCTCGTCGTTGTCTGTCATGGGAACGGGCTTCGCCGAGCAAGTGACACTCGGCCCGACGAAGTCCCCGGTGCATCTCGGGATGCATTCCGATCCTACGAAGCCCAACGCGGGAAGTCCTGCACATCCTGTGCACAGGTTGATATGGGTAAGGGGCGACTGAGCGCCCCTGCTCGCATGGGAAATCAGGCGATAGCGTCCTCGGCCTTCTCGAAGGCCATGTCGAGGATCTGGGCGACGAGCGGCAACACGTCTTGCGTGCCGGCCGACATCGCGGCTTCCACTTGGGCCTTGGCGGCCTGGATCAGCGCCGCCACGTGGATTGCCGCCTGCGCCTGGGCGTCACGGATGTCGACGAGCTCTTGCTCATCGGTCGAGGTCGTGCGAACGTTCTCTGCAGCCATGGTGTTACCTCCTGTTCAGGTACTTCGTGGTCAGGCGAGGCAGGGTGTTGCAGCACCTTGCTCCGCCGCATTGCCGGCGACCGGCCGGCGCGGTTCTACTTCTTAGGCGGGCGTCGCCAACGGTGCGCGCTGCACCTTCGGCGTACCGGCACTTCGAGCCTTCCATAGGTCGTAAGCCGCCTGCTGGGCAATCCAGGCATCGGCCCGGCCTCCGTTCTCGACGCCAAGCCAAGCTTCAATACGCAGCGCCATTTCTGGCGAAACACCCGCTCGTCCATTCAGCACTCGCGAGAACGCAGCACGAGTGACGCCGAGTTGTGCGGCGGCCTCGGTAACGGTCAGCCCCAGGGCAGGAAGGATGTCATCCTTGATGGTTTCGCCGGGGTGCGGCGGGTTGTGCATTCGGGTCACGGCAGTCTTTCAGTGATAGTCCTGATAGTCGACCAAGACGGCATCCTCGCCCTCGAAGCGGAAGGTGAGGCGCCAATTTCCATTCACGGTCACCGCAAAGTGCCCACGGAGCCCTCCTTCCAGAGCGTGGCAGCGCCAACCCGGCAAGTTCATGTCCTCTGGCCCCTTCGCCAGATCCAGACGCGCCAACTGTCTCGCCAGTCTGCTGGCGTGGTGCGGCTGGATGCCTGCCTTGCTGCCCTTCTCGAAAAAGGCCTGCAGCCCCTTGTGCTCGAAGCTCTTGATCATTTCAAAGTGTATAGCGTATAGGCACAGGTTTCAAGCAACAGATGCATCAGCCCGTATCGGTACAACATTCGCCATCGTCGCCCGGTCGAGCTTGTCGAGCAGGTCAGCCCATCTGCAGAGCGCCTCCCGGCGCTCCTCGAAGTAGTCATGCCGGTTGTAGACGCCTTCGACACCCTTGATCTTGTGGTTCAGGCACCGCTCGGCGACGTGCGGCGGCGCCCCCAGGGCTTCGAGGTGGGTACGCGCAGTCCGTCGAAAGTCGTGGACAGTGAAGTGCTCCAACCCATGGCGGACCTTGCCCAGCGCAGTTCCAAGCGTCCCTTCGTGCACATGTGGGATGAAGCTTGTCTGCATCTTGCGCGCCGGCAATACGTAGTCCGAGCCGCAAGCAAGCCGCCTCAGTTCCCGCAGCCAACCGACAACCAAGGGCGGCAGAGGAATGTCGATCGGCTCGTTGGTCTTCGACCGCTCCGCGGGGAGCGACCAGACAGCAGCATCCAGGTCGAACTCTTGCCAACGCGCTGCACACAACTCGCCCTTGCGCACGGCGAGCGCAAGCAGGATGCGTACGGTCAGATCGTTCTCGACAGAGAACCCTTGGGCACTGCGCATCGAGCGGAAGAGTGTTTGCAGTTCGTCTCGCGTCAGCCAACGCTTCCGAGCCTCTTCCCGGCCTCCGGCGTCGTTCAGGTCGAAGGCGCTCGCCGGGTTCATTTCGACGTATTCACGCTTCACGCCGTAGTCGAAGATGCGACGTACCCATCGCAAGACATCGTTCGCGATCGTCGGCGCTCCCCGAGCCACGACAGCCTTGAGGAGATCGTCAATGTGGCGCGGACGAACATCGCGGGCCGGCATTGAACCGATCCTCGGCTTGATGTCCTTCTCGATCCGCGCCCGGACAATGTTCGGGTGCTTCCAGCGACCAAGAATCATCCGCTCGAAGTATTCGTCCGCCAACTTGCCGACCGTCCGGGCATTGCGCTTCTCATCCATCGCTGCGAGCGCTTCAGCCTTCGCCTTCTGCTTGGACGCGGCGACATCCTCACCCAACGCAATGCGAGCACGAAGCTTGCGCGCCGTCTCCCGAGCGTCGGCGATGGACAGATCGCCATAGCTGCCAAGGTTCATGATCCGAGCCTTGCCGGCGAACCGATAACGCAGTCGCCAGAAAGGCTTGGCGTACCTGACCGGCCAGGACAGCACGAGGCCTGTCACATCGCCATCTGACCGCTGCTCGAAGCGCTCGCCGGCCTTGATCCAGTTCCTGACCTGCAGGTCCGTCAGCTTCAACTTCTCGCCCCTGTCCGCCATCTCACCTTCGTGCACACACAACCTCAAGCTCACCGCGCCGTATGTACTTACAGTGAGTGCAACGAAATTCTGCGCTTGAGTGAGACGACGTGCAACGGGATGAAATGAAAAAAGCCCGCGCATACGGGCTTTTCACAAGAGGCTGACACGAAAAGAAACGGCCTGATGCGCTACTCGATGTTCTGCACCTGCTCGCNNTCCTGCATCAGGAAGTCGAGCCGTTTGCCGGCGCTGCCGCCCTTGGCGAGGATGCGCTCCACTTCATCGAGATGCGCCGACAGCCGGTTCAGTTCCTCGGCAACGTCGATGCGCACCGCGAACAGGCCGACTTCGGTGCGGATGCGTTCGTCGTCCGCGCTGCCTATGGCTTCCTGCAGCTTCTGCACGAGCTTGGCCTGGTATTCGCGCACCACCTCGGGCACACGCGGTGTCACCTGCGCGACCAGTTCGCGCATGCGGGTGACGCGCTCCATCAGCATGCCGACCAATCGCACGCCCTCGCGGCTGCGCGATGCGGTGAGGTCGGCCAGTGCCTGCCGCACCGCACGTGCGCCCGCTTCGGTCAGCGCCTCGGCCGGTATCGTGTCGTCGCCCAGCATGCCGGGCCAGCGCAGCACCTCGGCGACCGACAGCGAGGCGGCCTGCGGCAGTGCCGCGCGCACGCCGGCTTCGAGCGCCACCAGCTGGGCCAGCAGCTGCGGGTTGAGCGCCAGTTCGCGCGCCGATTCGCCGCTCGCCTGCAGACCGGCGCGGCAATCGACCTTGCCGCGCGACAACGCGCCGGTGATCTGCTCGCGCAGCAGAGGCTCGATCACACGCAGTTCGTCGGGCAGCCGGAAATGCAGGTCGAGGAAACGCGAATTAACGGTTCTGAGCTCAAGGTTCAGCGTCGCTGCGCCGACACTGACTGCAGCCGTCGCGAAACCCGTCATGCTGTGTATGCTGCCTGCCACGCGTTCTTCCCCTGTTGATCCATCAGTCATCAACGCGTGCAAACGCTGCCGACAGCAACTGTCGGGCAGCTTTACAGCCTGTGGGCAAACGCCCAGAATCGCGCCGAAACAAGGATCATAGCGGCCCGCAGAATGCCCCCACAAGTCAATTGCGCCCTGCCGCCGGGCTTTGAACTGGACCAGTACCGCATCCACAGCCAATTGAGCCTGGGCGGGTTTTCCATCGTCTATCTGGCGCACGACCGCGACAACACGCCGGTCGCGATCAAGGAATACCTGCCGAACGCGCTGGCCCTGCGCGAGGAAGGCCATATCCAGCCGAAGATTCCCGAGGAATTCCTGCCGGCCTTTCGCTATGGCATGAAGTGCTTCTTCGAGGAAGGACGCACGCTGGCCGGGCTGAATCACCCGAACGTGGTGCGCGTGCTCAACTTCTTCCGCGCCA
>DISA01000042.1:0-185 GCA_002421915.1 Gallionellaceae bacterium UBA6222 | reverse complement strand
CTGGACATCAAGCCGTCGAACATCTACCTGCGCAACAACGGCTCGCCGGTGCTGATCGACTTCGGCGCCGCACGCAACACGCTGATGGTCGACACGCCGATGCTGAAGCCGATGTACACGCCCGGCTTCGCCGCCCCCGAGCACTACCGCAACCGCGATCTGCTCGGCCCGTGGAGCGACATCTA
>DISA01000039.1:10302-22455 GCA_002421915.1 Gallionellaceae bacterium UBA6222 | reverse complement strand
CTGGCGATGGTCAATTCCGACAAGGGCATCACCAACCTGCATGTGCCCTCCGACGTGATCGTCGACGCCTCCATGCCGCCCATGATCCGCGACGGCGGCAAGATGTGGGGGGCCGACGGCAAGGCCTATGACACGCTGGCGATGATCCCCGACCGCTGCTACGCGAGCATCTATGTCGCCACCGTCGCGGACTGCAAGAAGAACGGCGCACTCGATCCCGCCACCATGGGCAGTGTGCCCAACGTCGGCCTGATGGCGCAGAAAGCGGAGGAGTACGGCTCGCACGACAAGACCTTCGAGATGACGGGCGACGGCGTAGTGCGCATCATCGATGCTTCCGGAAAAGTATTGCTGGAACAAAAAGTCGAACAGGGCGACATCTTCCGCGCATGCCAAACCAAGGATGCGCCGATACAGGACTGGGTGAAGCTTGCCGTCACGCGCGCGCGCCTCAGCAACACCCCCGCCATCTTCTGGCTGGACAAGAACCGCGCGCACGATGCGCAGATCATCGCCAAGGTTCAGCAGTACCTCAAAGACCACGACACCAAAGGGCTGGATATCCAGATCATGGAACCGGCAGCGGCCTGCCGCATCACGCTGGCCCGCGCCCGCAAAGGACTGGATACCATCTCAGTCACCGGCAACGTGCTGCGCGACTACCTCACCGACCTGTTCCCCATCCTGGAACTCAACACCAGCGCTAAGATGCTCTCCATCGTGCCGCTGATGAACGGTGGCGGCATGTTCGAGACCGGCGCCGGCGGCTCCGCCCCCAAGCATGTGCAGCAGTTCCAGCAGGAAGGCTATTTGCGCTGGGATTCGCTGGGTGAGTTCCTCGCGCTGGGCGTATCGCTGGAACATTTGGCGCAGACCTTCAACAACGCCAAGGCGCAAGTGCTGGCGGAGACACTGGATCAGGCGACAGGCAAGATCCTCGACAACGACAAGTCCCCCGCGCGCAAAGTGGGTGAGATCGACAACCGAGGCAGCCATTTCTATCTCGCGCTGTACTGGGCACAGGCACTGGCTGCACAAAACAAGGACAAGGAAATTCAGGTGCGTTTCGCCCCCCTGGCCAAGGTATTTAGCGAGAATGAGGCAAAGATCACCGCCGAATTGATCGCCATCCAGGGCAAACCGGTGGATATGGGCGGGTACTATTTGCCCGATTTCAACAAGATCTCAAAGGCGATGCGGCCAAGTGCGACGTTCAATGCGGCATTGGCAGCCATTTGAGCCGAACCAGCCGAATCGGATTGATTCATCGCAGCAAACAAAAAGCCCGCCACTTGCGTGGCGGGCTTTTTGTCACACCTCAAACAGGAATTAACCCGCTTGGATGTTGGAGGCTTGTTTGCCCTTCGGACCTTGCACAACTTCGAAAGTCACTTTCTGACCTTCTTTGAGAGACTTGAAGCCGCTCATGTTGATCGCGGAGAAGTGCGCGAACAGGTCTTCGCTGCCGTCATCGGGAGTGATGAAACCGAAACCCTTTGCATCGTTGAACCATTTGACTGTACCGTTTGCCATGCTATTGCTTCCTTACAAAAAATACGGGTGGATTCCCGTTAAACTGTTTGAAATCCAAGACCGCACATGGCAAAACCAGTACTGCAGATACTTTGATCCAAACACCCGCGCGCTTTGTAACCCACCTTGAATGACCGCGTCAAGCACTTATTTGGGATATTTTCACAACAGGCTTGAAAAACCCGCGCTAATCGTCAAATATGCGGTGGAACTTGGCGTGACAATGACGAAGATGGCAACCCGGCAGGAAAATGTAAATTTACTCGAGCGCAAGGCGACTAAACCGCCAAGGCTGTACAAGGTAAGGTTGCTGAACGATGATTACACCACCATGGAGTTCGTGGTTGAGGTGTTGCAGGTATTTTTTGCCATGAGCACGGAACAGGCTACGCAAACCATGCTCAAAGTGCACAATGAAGGCTCGGCAGTTTGCGGGGTGTACCCGAAAGACATCGCGGAATCCAAGGTTCAACAAGTCGCAGGCTATGCAACACAACATGGGCATCCCTTGCGTTGCCTCATGGAGGAGAACTAAATGATCGCACAAGAACTGGAAGTAAGCCTGCACCTCGCCTTTGTCGAAGCACGCCAGCGACGGCACGAGTTCATCACGGTCGAGCATTTGCTGCTCGCCATGCTGGACAATCCTTCGGCGGCGCATGTGTTGCGTGCGTGCGGCGCAGACCTGGAAGAATTGCGTGCGGTGCTGAACCGGCACATCGAGACGCACACGCCGGTGGTGCCCGGTGTGGATGAGGTGGACACCCAGCCGACGGTCGGTTTCCAGCGCGTCATCCAGCGCGCCATCCTGCATGTGCAATCGACCAACAAGAAAGAAGTGACCGGTGCCAGTATCCTAGTTGCACTCTTCGGCGAAAAGGAATCGCACGCGGTGTATTTTCTCAACCAGCGCGCGATCACCCGCCTCGACGTGGTGAATTACATCGCACACGGCATCAACAAGACCGCCGATGCCCAGTCGGCAGCTCAAAAGACGGCGGGCGAAGTCGAGGAAGAGCAGCAGGCCAAGGAAGACAGCGCACTGTCCAGTTATACCCTCGACCTCAACGCCCATGCCCGCGCGGGCAAAGTCGATCCGCTAATCGGGCGCGCGATGGAACTGGAACGGGTAATCCAGACGCTGTGCCGCCGGCGCAAGAATAACCCGTTGCTGGTGGGCGAGGCCGGCGTCGGCAAGACCGCCATCGCCGAAGGGTTGGCGCGGCGCATTACCGAAGGCGACGTGCCGGACATTCTGCGCGACGGCAAGGTGTATGCGCTGGATATGGGTTCGCTGCTGGCCGGCACCAAATATCGCGGCGATTTCGAACAGCGTCTGAAAGCCGTACTGAAAGAACTGAAGGATACGCCGGAGGCGATCCTGTTCATCGACGAGATCCACACTCTGATCGGAGCGGGTGCGGCTTCCGGCGGCACCATGGATGCGTCCAACCTGCTCAAGCCCGCCTTGTCCAGCGGCACGCTGAAATGCATCGGCGCCACCACCTATCAGGAATATCGCGGCATCTTCGAGAAAGATTCCGCCTTGTCGCGCCGTTTCCAGAAGATCGACGTGGCCGAACCTTCGGTCGAGCAGACCGTCGAGATTTTGAAGGGGCTGAAGTCGCGCTTTGAAGAACATCACAGCATCAAGTTCAGTGCCGCCGCGATTACCAGCGCCGCCGAGCTGTCGGCGCGCTTCATCAACGACCGCCACTTGCCGGACAAGGCGATCGACGTGCTGGACGAGGCCGGTGCGGCGCAGCGCATCCTGCCCAAGTCCAAGCAGAAAAAAGTGGTCGGCAAGCACGAGATTGAGGAAATTATTGCGAAAATCGCGCGCATCCCGACGCGCACCGTATCGCATGACGACCGCAACACCCTGAAGAATCTGGACCGCGACCTGAAAGCCACCGTGTTCGGCCAGGACAAAGCCATCGACGCACTGGCGCGCGCCATCAAGATGTCGCGCAGCGGCCTCGGCAACCCGCAGAAACCCATCGGCAGCTTCCTGTTCTCCGGCCCCACCGGCGTCGGCAAGACCGAAGTGGCGCGCCAGCTCGCCTACAGCATGGGCATGCCGCTGCACCGTTTCGACATGTCGGAATACATGGANNCCTGCTCACCGAGGCCATCAGCAAGCAGCCGCACAGCGTGCTGCTGCTGGATGAGATTGAGAAGGCGCACCCGGACATCTTCAACATACTGCTGCAAGTGATGGATCACGGCACGCTCACCGACAACAATGGGCGCAAGGCCGATTTCCGCAACGTGGTCATCATCATGACCACCAACGCGGGTGCGGAAGCACTGAACAAGGTGCAGATCGGCTTCACCAAAAATGACTCTGCCGGCGATGAGTTGGGTGACATCAAGAAGATGTTCACTCCGGAATTCCGCAACCGGCTGGATGCCATCGTTTCATTTGCCTCGCTGTCGAAAGAGATCATCCTGCGCGTGGTGGACAAGTTTCTGATCCAACTGGAAGAACAGCTGCACGAGAAGAAAGTGGAGGCCAATTTCACCGACGCACTCAAGGATTATCTCGCCGAGAATGGTTTCGACCCGCTGATGGGCGCCCGCCCGATGGCACGCCTGATCCAGGACACCATCCGCTCCGCGCTGGCCGATGAACTGCTGTTCGGCAGACTGGCGAATGGCGGCAAGGTCACCGTCGATGTGAAAGACGGCAAGGTGGTGCTGGAATTCGAGGAAGAAGAAGCTGTCCCTGCATAAATCGCAATACCGGGGGCGCTTCGCCCCCTCTCCCACCGGCCCGCTGCACTTCGGTTCACTCGTCGCCGCCGTCGGCAGCTATCTCGACGCAAAACATCATCACGGCATCTGGCTGGTGCGCATGGAAGACCTCGATGCCCCGCGCTGCGTGGCGGGAGCGGCAGGCGACATCCTGCACACGCTGGATGCCTTTGGGCTGCAAAGCGACGAACCTGTCACCTACCAGAGCCGGCGCACGGCAGCATACGAACAGGCGTTGCACAAGCTGCAAGCGAATGGTGCGGCCTATCCGTGCTGCTGCACACGCAAGGAAATTTCAGACTCGGCATTACTTGGCATTGAGGGAGCGGTCTATCCCGGTACTTGCCGTCATGGCATTCCGGCGGGGCGCGAAGGACGGGCGTGGCGGGTACGCTCCGACCTCACCCCGTCCCCAATAGAGTTCGACGATACGCTACAAGGCCGCGTCACACAGCATCTCGAAGGTGAAATTGGCGATTTCGTGGTGAAGCGGGCGGACGGCCTGTTCGCCTATCAGCTCGCGGTGGTGGTGGATGATGCCGCACAAGGCATCACGCACGTGGTGCGCGGTGCCGACTTACTCGTTTCCACCCCGCGCCAGATTTGTCTGCAAGGGCTGCTCGGTCTGCCCACGCCGCATTACATACACTTGCCGGTCGCGGTGAACGAGGCGGGAGAGAAACTCAGCAAGCAGACGCTGGCCGCACCGGCGGATGCTACACAACCAGTCAAGACGCTGTTGCGCGTTCTGGAATTCTTGAAGCAGGAGCCGCCGCTTGAACTGGCGGGCGGCGATGTGCAGGCGATGCTGGATTGGGCGGTGAAGAACTGGCATCCCGAATGGCTTAAAGGGATACGAACGATTCCCGCTTAGCTCGCGGTCTTCTTGTTCCTGAGATGCTTGAGGTACTCAAGGAGCGCCGGAATGAAGGAAACGACGACGATGACCAGAATCATCAGGGTGAGATTGTCCTTGATGACCGGAATGTTGCCGAAGAAATAACCGGCGAGGATCAGACTGCCGATCCAGGCCACTCCGCCCAGAATGCTGAACATCACATATAAGCGGTAATTCATGGTGCCAACGCCCGCCACAAACGGGGCAAAAGTGCGAAGGATGGGCAGGAAGCGCGCGAAGATAACGGTCTTGCCGCCATGTTTTTCATAGAACGCGCGTGTTTTTTCCAGATGCTCATGCTTGATGAAACGCGGGCTGGCGCGATTAAGCAGCCGCAATCCAAGCAGGCGTCCAATCCAGTAATTGGTGTTGTCACCCATGAACGCGGCCAGGACCAGCAGCGGCACAGCAATCTGTATGTCCAGTGAGCCCATACCGCACAACGCACCGATCACGAACAGCAGGGAATCGCCGGGCAGAAAGGGGGCAACGACCAGACCGGTCTCGGCAAAGATGATGAAGAACAGGATGGCATACACCCAGACCCCGTATTCCTGCACCAGTGCGAGCAAGTGCGCGTCGAGATGAAGGACAATATCGAGCAAACCGGCCAGCAGCTCCATCAGGGCAGAACCTCTTCCGCTTCGGTCTTCTCCGGCTTGATGAAATCCTCGCGCGACACGCCGAAGATCATCAGCAAGGGGCTGGCAACCAGCACGGAAGAATAGATGCTGAACATAATGCCTATGGTCAGTGCCAGCGCAAAGAAGTGCAGGGTCTCACCGCCAAAAAAAAGCATGGCCAACACCATCAGCTGGGTGGAGCCGTGGGTGATGATGGTGCGCGACATGGTGCGGGTGATNNCCAGCACCGCCAGCACCGCAGCCAGCACCGAGAGCGAAAACTCCCACTGGAAGAAGGCGAAGCAGCCGAGGATGATGACCACGTCATGCAGGTTGGCGATGATCGCCGCCAAGCCGAATTTCCATTCAAAGCGCAGCCACAGGTAGCCGACGATGCCGAGCGAGACCAGCAGCAGCGCCAGCGCGCCGTTCTCCACCAGATCCTTGCCCACTTGCGGCCCGACGAATTCGACCCGGCGCAATTCCACATTCGCATCCTGCAGGCGCAAGGTGTCGACCACATATTCACTGAGCTTGGCGCCCATGGTGTTCTGTTTCAGCGGCACCTGGATCAGTACGTCCTGGCTGCTGCCAAAGTTTTGCACCAGCGCATCCTGCAGATGGATGCCCGCCAGTTGCTGCCGCACTTTGTTGATATCTGCGGGGGTGCTGTAGTGCACCTCGATCACGGTGCCGCCGGTAAAATCGACACCAAAGTTCAGTCCCCGTGTCGCCAGAAACAACACGGCGAACAGGAAAGTCAGCAGCGAGATGCTGGTGGTGACTTTCCCATAGCTCATAAAGGGGATGTCTTTTTTTATTTTGAAGAAGTCCATTTTCTTTTTCCTTAAGATCCTCTCTCTCCAACTCTCTCCCCTGTGGGGCGAGAGAGCTTTCGTTCCCTCTCCCGCTAGCGGGAGAGGGTTTTAACCGATAGCAACTTTATTCAGGCGCGCGCGGCGTCCGTAGATCAGGTTGACCATTGCGCGCGACACCATCACCCCGCTGAACATCGACGTCAGGATGCCGAGGCACAACACCACGGCGAAGCCCTTGATCGGGCCGGAGCCGAACATAAACAGGGCGATACCGGCGATCAGGGTGGTGATGTTGGAGTCGAGGATGGTGGCAAACGCGTTTTCGTAACCGGTGTGGATCGCCATTTGCGGAGGCAAGCCGTTGCGCAACTCTTCGCGGATGCGCTCATTGATCAGCACATTGGCGTCAATCGCCATGCCCAGAGTCAGCGCGATACCCGCCATGCCGGGCAGGGTCAGTGTCGCCTGCAGCATCGACAGCAGGGCAATCAACAGCAGCAGGTTGGCGCCCAGTGCAAGCACGGAAATGGTGCCGAACATCAGGTAGTAGGCGATCATGAACACGGCGACCATGATGAAACCGATCTTGGTGGAATTGAAACCGCGCTGGATGTTGTCCGCACCGAGGCTGGGGCCGATGGTACGTTCCTCGATGATTTCCATCGGCGCTGCCAGCGCGCCAGCGCGCAGCAACAGGGCAATATTCTGCGCTTCGGTGGTATTCATCTGGCCGCTGATCTGCACCCGTCCGCCGCCGATTTCCTCGCGGATGACCGGTGCGGTAACCACTTCGCCGCGCCCTTTTTCGAACAGGATGATCGCCATGCGCTTGCCGACATTCTCGCGCGTCGCTTCCTTGAACTTGCGCGCGCCGACCGCATCAAGGTTGATGTGCACCGCCGGTTCGTTGTTGCGGCTGTCGAAACCAGGCTGTGCATCGTTGATGCGCTCGCCGGTAAGAAGCACGCTTTTCTTGACCAGCAGCGATGTGCCGTCGCGCTCGCGGAACACTTCCGCACCAAACGGTGCGACACCATTGGCGCCGATCTGGTGTTCATCATCCACCAGCCGCACTTCCAGTGTGGCGGTGCGCCCCAGAATATCCTTGGCGCGCGCCGTATCCTGCACGCCGGGCAGCTGCACCACCACGCGATCCGCGCCCTGTTGCTGGATTACCGGTTCGGCCACGCCGAGTTCGTTGACGCGGTTGCGCAAGGTGACCAGATTCTGTTGCAGCGCGGAATCCTGGATGCGCAATTTTTCCTGCAATTTGAGATTGGCGACCAGCAGATATTCACTGCCCGCCTCGCGTTCCTGCAATTCCAGTCCGGCGAAGCGTTTTTTCAGCTCGCCCCCACCATTGCCGCGCGCTTCATCATCGCGGAATCTGACCGTGAGCGTTTCGCCGTCGCGGCTCACCCCGGCATAGGCGATCTTTGCCTCGCGCAAGGTGCTGCGGATATCGCTGGCATTCGATTCCAGCGCCTTGTCCAGCGCCGCCTTCATATCCACCTGCATCAGGAAATGCACACCACCGCGCAAATCGAGACCAAGATACATTGGCAGCGCGTTCATCGCGGTCAGCCAGTCAGGCGAGCGCGACAGGAGATTGAGCGCGACTACATAGTCCTCGCCCAGCGCGGCCTGCAAAACGTCCTTGGCCTTGAGCTGGCTGTCGGTGTCGGCGAAACGCGCCTTGACGCTGGTGATATCAAGCGACAACACTTCCGGCGCAAGTTGCGCCGACTGCAGGGCAGTCTCCACGCGTGACAGCAACCCGGCATCCGCCTTCAGATGACTGCGCAACGGCAGTACCTGCACCGCAGGTGATTCGCCATAAAGATTGGGCAGGGCGTACACCAGACCCGCCACGACGGCGATCAGAATCAGCAAATATTTCCACAGGGGATAACGATTCATGACAGTACCTTGCTTGCGTGGGTCTGACGAAAGATCAGATGGACTTGATCGTGCCCTTCGGCAACACGTTTTGTACGGCGGCTTTTTGCACCTGCACCACGACGTTGTCCGCAACCTCGACGGCGACAATCTCATCGCCCACCTTGGTCACTTTGCCCATTACACCGCCAAGGGTGACAATTTCATCGCCCTTTTGCAGGGCTTCCATCATCGCCTTGTGTTCCTTGGCACGTTTTTGTTGCGGACGCAGGATGAGGAAATAGAACACGGCCAGCAGGGCGATCAGGGGCAGGAAGCTCATAATTCCGCCGTCCTGCGCTACGGGAGCGCCCTCGGCATAGGCGTTGCTGATAAACAATTCGGTGATCGAAGTCATTTGATTACTCTCCAAAAATAAACAGGGCAAAAAACGAAGGCGCGCATTCTAGCACGGAAGGAAGGCAGTTCAGTTACCGGGCACCGCACCGCGCGCAGAGCGCGCCACATGGAACGAGACGGTGAATTGCTCATAGCGCCCTGCCTCGATAGCGACGCGAATGTCGCGCATCAGTTCCTGGTAATAATGCAGGTTGTGAATGGTGTTGAGGCGCGCGCCGAGAATCTCGCCAAGACGGTGGAGGTGATGCAGGTAGGCGCGACTGAAATTGCGGCAGGTATAGCAGGCGCATTGCGGGTCGAGCGGACGCGTATCCATGCGGTATTGCGCGTTCTTGATGCGCACATCGCCGAAACGGGTGAACAGATGGCCGTTGCGCGCGTTGCGCGTCGGCATCACGCAGTCGAACATGTCTATACCCTGCCCCACCGCCTCCACCAGGTCTTCCGGCGTGCCNNCGCCCATCAGGTAGCGCGGCTTGTTTTGCGGTAGTTGCGGCGCGGTGTGCTTGAGGATGCGCAGCATGTCCTCCTTGGGCTCGCCCACCGACAGGCCGCCGATGGCGAAGCCGTCGAAATCGATGTCCTTCAGTCCCGCCAACGACTCGTCGCGCAGATACTCATGCATGCCGCCCTGCACGATGCCGAACAGTGCATTGGGGTTGCCCTCATGCGCCTTCTTGCTGCGTGCCGCCCAATCGAGACTCATGCGCATGGATGAACCGGCGATCTGCTCATCCGCCGGATACGGAGTGCATTCGTCGAAGATCATCACGANNTCATCACGATGTCGGAATTCAGCACTTTCTGGATGCGCATGGATTCTTCCGGCGACAGAAAGCATTTGTCGCCATTGACCGGTGAACGGAATTCCACGCCGCCGCCGGTGATCTTGCGCAATTCGCCCAGACTAAACACCTGAAAGCCGCCCGAGTCTGTGAGAATGGGGCCGTCCCATCCCATGAATTTGTGCAGCCCGCCATGCGCCGCTATCACCTCCAAACCGGGGCGCAACCACAGATGGAAAGTGTTGCCGAGCACGATGTGCGCACCGATGTCGTGCAGCTCCTGCGGAGACATCGCCTTGACCGTGCCGTAAGTGCCGACCGGCATGAACGCCGGCGTCTCGACCTTGCCGTGAGCCAGTTCCAGCGTGCCGCGCCGCGCCGCGCCGGAGGTGTTGTGTAAAGTAAATTTCATAAAATTTCTTTCAGGCAAAACCTCGGGGTTTCTCTGTGATCTCTGTGGTAAATTTATTTTTGTTCTTTTTCGATCAGCATCGCATCCCCGTAACTGAAAAAGCGATATTCCTGCGCCACGGCGTGGCGGTAGGCGGCGAACATCCGTTCCGTCCCGCCAAAGGCGCACACCAGCATCAACAAGGTGGATCGCGGCAGATGGAAGTTGGTAAGCAGCACATCCACCACCTTGAAACGATAACCGGGCGTGATAAAGATGTCGGTCTCGCCCGACCCGGCCTGCAATGCGCCGCCTGCCGCCGCGCTTTCCAGCGCACGCAGACTGGTGGTGCCTACAGACACCACGCGCCCGCCACTGGCTTGCGCCCGAGCGATCGCATCCACCGTTGCTTGCGGCACGGTGTAGCGCTCGCTGTGCATGATGTGATCCTTGATATTTTCCGCGCGCACCGGCTGGAAGGTGCCAGCGCCAACATGCAGCGTGACATAAGCAATACCCACATCCTTGTCGCGCAGGGCCTGCAACATCGCTTCGTCGAAATGCAATCCTGCCGTCGGCGCGGCAACCGCGCCCTGCTTGCGCGCGAACACGGTCTGGTAGCGCNNGCAGCGGCAGCTTGCCGTGGCGCTCCAGCAAGTCGGTCACCGGCGTATCCCCCTCGAAGTGCAGATGGAAAAATTCCCCCTCGCGCCCGAGCACAGTCACGGTAACCGCATCGGCCAAGCGCAAACGGCTGCCGGTTTTCGGCGTCTTGCTGGCGCGCACTTGGGCCAACACCTCATGTTCGCTGAGGACACGCTCGACCATCACCTCAACCTGCCCGCCCGTTTCCTTCTGCCCGAACAGGCGCGCCTTCAGCACGCGGGTATCGTTCAGCACCAGCACGTCGTGCGGGCGCAGCAAAGCGGGCAGGTCGGCGAACAGGCGATCGGCGATCCGCGCCGCGCCGACGTGCAGCAGGCGGCTGGCGCCGCGCTGCGCCGGCGGGTGCTGGGCGATCAGGTGCTCGGGCAGATCGAATTCGAATTGGTCGGTGCGCATACCTGCAAAGACAACCGGAAAAACCAGGTCGCGCATTGTAGTTGATGAAGCAGGGTGTTTCATGGATAATTCGCGCCCTTCCGCGCCGTCCTGCCTGAGCAGACCGTGACGCGCAATGGATGCACTCTTGCCGGGGTGATGGAACTGGTAGACGTGCCGGACTCAAAATCCGGTGCCTGAAAGGGCGTGGGGGTTCGATTCCCCCCCCCGGCACCAAATTTTCAAGGCAGGTTTCTCCTGCCTTTTTCTTTCTGAGGTCGCTACATGATCTGGAAACCCAACGCCACCGTCGCCGCCGTCCTCGAACAAGAGGGGAAATTCCTGCTGGTTGAGGAGGAGACCAGCGACGGGCTGCGTTTCAACCAGCCCGCCGGACACTGGGAAGCGAACGAGACGCTGGCCGCCGGTGCGGTGCGCGAGACGCTGGAAGAATCCGGCTATGACTTTGTGCCCGAATATCTGATCGGCATTTACCGCTGGCCCGCGCCCGGTTCCAAAACCACTTATCTGCGCTTCGCTTTTGGCGGACGCATCACCGCCCATCATCCTGAACGTAAACTGGACACTGGCATCGTGCGCGCGGTGTGGATGACGCCGGACGAGATCCGCGCCACGCAGAATCACCACCGCAGCCCGCTGATCCTGCGCTGCGTGGAAGACCATCTTGCCGGCAAGCGCTATCCGCTCGACATCATCACTCACTATGGCTAACCTCCCCCGTCATTCCCGCGCAGGCGGAAATCCAGCAGTAAAACATCCCGCGAAACGACCAAACAGGTTGTCCCGTTGCACGGGGTATTGTCTGATCGACTGGATTCCCGCCTGCGCGGGAATGACGAAGCAATCCCATGTCTGCTAAACCCTGTGTCGTTGTCGGCATGTCCGGCGGCGTTGACTCTGCTGTCACTGCGCTGTTGCTGAAGCAGCAAGGCTATGAGGTCATCGGCCTGTTCATGAAGAATTGGGAGGACGATGACGACAGCGAATA
>DISA01000039.1:0-10278 GCA_002421915.1 Gallionellaceae bacterium UBA6222 | reverse complement strand
AATCAAGTTCAAAGCCTTCCTCGACCACGCCATCCGTCTGGGTGCGCAGAAAATTGCCACGGGCCATTACGCCAAGGTGCGCGAACAGGATGGGCTGTTCCAACTGCTCAAGGCCGACGACGACAGCAAGGACCAGAGTTATTTTCTTCACCGGCTGAACCAGCAGCAGTTGGGCAAAGCCATGTTCCCGCTGGGCGGCATATTGAAGTCGCAGGTGCGCGCCATCGCGCGCGAACACCATCTGGCCAATCATGCCAAGAAGGATAGCACCGGCATCTGCTTCATCGGCGNNGCGAGCGCCCGTTCCGCGAGTTTCTCAACCGCTATCTGCCGACAAAACCCGGCGACATGATGACGCCGGAGGGGAAAGTCGTGGGACATCACATCGGGCTGTCGTTCTACACCATCGGTCAGCGCCAGGGACTGGGTATCGGCGGTTCGCGCGAGACGACAGGCGAACCGTGGTTCGTCGCGGGCAAGGATATGGCGAACAACCGCCTGCTCGTGGTGCAGGGACACGACCACCCGCTGTTGCAGAAATCAGAACTGGATGCGCTGGACATGCACTGGATCAGCGGCAGCGCGCCGGACACCACGCGCGCCTATGCCGCCAAGACACGCTACCGCCAGCAGGATGCAACCTGCCGCATCGCCCTGACCGATACAAGCTTTGCCCGTTTTGCCTTTGACGAAGCGCAATGGGCGGTAACACCCGGGCAATCCGTGGTCGCCTATGACGGAGACATCTGTCTTGGCGGCGGCATCATCGAGCAATAACGCGGTAAAATCCCCTGGTCATTTTTGAGAGAACCCACCATGTCCTTGTCAGCACTCACCGCCCTTTCCCCGCTCGACGGGCGCTACCACGGCAAAGTCGAGGTCTTGCGCGCGCATTTTAGCGAATACGGGCTGATCCGCTATCGTCTGCTGGTCGAAATCGAATGGCTGAAAGCCTTGAGCTCGGAACCTGCTATCACCGAACTGCCGCCGTTCTCGGTGGCCACCATCGCATGGCTCGACCAGCTCGCCGCCGCCTTCAGCGAAACCGATGCGGAACAGATCAAGGCCATCGAGCGCCGCACCAACCACGACGTGAAGGCGATTGAATACTGGCTGCGCGAGAAGCTGGCGGAAAACAACGAGACGAAGGATGCGCTGGAGTTCATCCATTTCGCCTGCACCTCGGAAGACATCAACAATCTGTCGCACGCGCTGATGCTGCACCATGCGCGTGACGAGGTGATGTTGCCCGTGCTGCGCGTCATCATCGACAAGCTGCAGGCGCTGGCACATGAACACGCCGAGCTACCGCTGTTATGCCGCACCCACGGCCAGACCGCCACGCCCAGCACGCTTGGCAAGGAGATGGCGAACGTGGTGTATCGCCTGCGCCGCGCACATGCGCGCATCGCGGCGGTCGAGATCATGGGTAAGATCAACGGCGCGGTGGGCAACTACAACGCGCACCTGTCGGCTTATCCAGAGGTGGATTGGGAGCATTTCGCCAAACGCTTCGTCGAGTCGCGCGGCCTGACTTTCAACCCTTACACCATCCAGATCGAACCGCACGATTACATGGCGGAACTGTACGATGCCTGCGCGCGCGCCAACACCATCCTGATCGATCTCGACCGCGACCTGTGGGGCTACATTTCGCTCGGCTATTTCAAACAGCGTGTGGTGGCGGGTGAAGTCGGCTCATCCACCATGCCGCACAAGGTGAACCCGATCGACTTCGAAAACTCGGAAGGCAACCTCGGTCTCGCCAACGCCCTGTTGCGGCACCTGTCCGAGAAGTTGCCGGTCTCGCGCTGGCAGCGCGACCTGACCGATTCCACCGTGCTGCGCAACATGGGCGTGGCGATGGGCTACACCCTGCTCGCCTATGAATCCTGTTTGAAGGGCTTAAACAAGCTGGAAGCCAATCCGCAACGCCTGGCGGAAGACCTCAACAACAGCTGGGAAGTGTTGGCTGAACCGATCCAGACCGTGATGCGCCGCTACCACATCGAGAACGCCTACGACAAGCTGAAGGAACTGACGCGCGGCAAGGGGGGTATCAACCGCGAAAGTCTGGCTGCGTTCATCCAGACGCTGGATATCCCGGAAGCCGAGAAACAGCGTCTGCAGGAACTGAACCCGGAGACTTATATTGGCAAGGCAGCCGAACTGGCGAAACGCATCTGAATGACAGCTGAACTGCAGGCCGGACTTCAGTCCGACCTGTCGGGTTACCCCACAGGGGTTCTCGCACCCTTTGGGTGAAACCCGACCACCAAAAAACAAGCCCCGCCGATGCGGGGCTTGTTCATTCAGGCAATCACAAACTTCAGCCGGCGGCCTGCACCGGGATATTTACGCGCTGTTCGATGATGCGGTTGTGCTCATCGAAATAAACCAGCGACGGATGATATTTCTGCAACTCCAGCTCGGAATAGTTCGCGTAGGCGGCAATGATGAGAATGTCGCCCGGAGCGGCCTTGTGCGCGGCGGCGCCGTTGACCGAGATGGTGCGCGAGCCGCGCGCGGCGCGGATGGCATAGGTGGTAAAGCGCTCGCCGTTGCTGACGTTGTAAATGTCGATCTGCTGGTATTCGCGGATGCCCGACGCATCGAGGAAATCGTCGTCGATGGCGCACGAACCCTCGTAATGCAGTTCCGCCTGCGTTACGCGCACACGATGCAATTTGGCTTGTAGCATGGTTCGTTGCATGGTCACCTCCTACCCTCTCTCTAACTCTCTCCCGCAAGCGGGAGAAAGGACGAATGCGAAAAGCAATCCTTGCACTCGAGCCCGTCTGACTGCGGGGTCGCGCATTATAAACGCCGACTCCTCAAAGACAAACCTCGATGTTGTCGATCAGCCGGGGCGCACCGAGACGGGCCGCCGCCAGAATCACCAGTGTGTGCTCGCCGCCTTCCGGCTTGCCCAGCCCGGCCTGGGCGCGGATGGACACATATTCCACCTGCCAGCCGTGACTGGCAAGTGCCTGTGCCGCCTTCTGCTCGATGGCGGCATGGTCTTTGTCGCCGGCGTGCAGCGCGGCGGCAGCCTCGGTCAACGTTCGATACAGAAAAGCCGCTTCGGTTCGCTCGGCGGGTGAGAGATATTGATTGCGCGACGACAGGGCCAGCCCGTCCGCCGCGCGCACCGTCTCGCCGCCGATGAGGGTCACGGGCAAATTGAACTGGCTCACCATCTGCCGAATGACCGCCAGTTGCTGGTAATCCTTTTTGCCGAACAGCGCCACCTGCGGCTGCACCAGGTTCAGCAGTTTGAGCACCACCGTCGCCATGCCGCGAAAATGGCCGGGACGGAACGCGCCGCACAATTCGTTGGCGATAGACGGTAATTCCACATAGAAGCTCTGCTGTTCTGGATACATCTCATCCACTGCGGGTGCAAAGACGATATCCGCCAATCCCTGCAGCTTCTCGCAATCCGCTTTCAGCGTGCGCGGATACTGGTCGAAATCCTCGTTCTGTCCGAACTGCAAAGGATTGACGAAGATGCTGACCACCACGCAAGTGCCTTGCTGTCGCGCCTGCTCCACCAGTGCGACATGGCCGGCGTGCAGATTGCCCATGGTGGGCACAAAGGCGACAGCGTTTTCTTGCGCCAGACGGGCGCGCAGTTCGGCAACGGAATGGATGACTTGCATCAGAAGCAGTGTTCCTGCGCGGGGAAGGTGCCCGCCTTCACTTCAGCAACGTAGTTCGCCACGGCCTGTGCAATGCTTCCCGCGCCTTGCATGTAGTCCTTGACGAAGCGCGCTTTTTTCCCGGGATAGATGCCAAGCATGTCGTGCAGCACCAGCACCTGACCGGAGCAATCGGCACCGGCGCCGATACCGATGGTAGGGATGGAAAGTTGTTTGGTGATTTCAGCGCCCAGCACGGCGGGGATCGCTTCCAGTACCAGCATGGATGCGCCGGCCTTCTGCAGTGCAAGCGCGTCCTTCTTCAATTTTTTGGCAGCCGTCTCTTCCCTGCCCTGCACTTTATAGCCGCCGAGCTGATGCACCGATTGCGGCGTGAGGCCGATATGCCCGCATACCGGGATGCCGCGCGAGGTGAGAAAGGCGACCGTCTCTGCCATCTCGGCACCGCCTTCGAGCTTGACCATTTCGGCACCGGCCTGCATCAGTTGCACCGCATACCCGAAGGTCTCGCGCGCGGAGAACTGAGAGGTGCCGAACGGCATGTCGGCGATGATGAACGCCCGTTGCGCACCGCTCGCCACACAGGCGGTGTGATAGGCCATCTGCTCGATGGTAACCGGCAACGTGCTCTCGCGCCCCTGGATCACCATGCCCAGCGAATCGCCGACCAGCAGCACCTCGATGCCGTTGTTCTCCAGCAGCACCGCGAAACTGGCGTCATAGCAGGTCAGCACGGCAATCTTTTCGCCCTTGTCACGCATGGATTGGAGTTTGCTCAGCGTCGTACGCATATTTCTTTCTCCCATTGCCAGACTGCCCCCTCTCCCTCCGGGAGAGGGCTGGGGTGAGGGCTTGGATTTTACGAGGGTTCCCTCACCTCAATCCTCTCCCGGAGGGAGAGGAAGCAATCGTAAAAAACCTGTTTAATCACTGCCCACGTTGAAATACTCGCGCTGCCCGCGCATGCGACCGATGCGGTCCAGCAACAATTTGAAGTCGGCCTCATTATCCGCGAAATTCAGGTTTTCGCTATTCACCACCAGCACCGGCGCCACACTGTAGTGATGGAAGAATTCACGATAGCTATCGGCCAGACGCGCCAGATATTCGTCCTGAATGGGGCGTTCATAACGGTGGCCGCGCCGACGCACACGCTCAACCAGGGTATCGACCGTGGCCTGCAAATAGATGACCAAATCGGGCGCGGGCGCCTGTGGCGCGAGGTTGCGATAGATCGATTGATACAGCGTGTATTCGTCGTCGCTCAAGTTCAGGCGCGCGAACAGATCGTCTTTGTCGAACAGATAATCGGCGATGGTGCGGCTGCGAAACATATCCATCTGGGTCAGCTCGCGCACCTCGTCGAGGCGCTGGAACAGGAAGAACAGTTGCGTGGGCAGCGCGTAGCGCGCCGCATCCTCGTAGAAGCGCGCCAGAAACGGATTGTCCTGCGGTTTTTCCAGCAAGGTCTGCGCGTCGCAATATTTCGCCAGCCGTTTGGTTAAGCTGGTTTTGCCCGCACCGATTGGGCCTTCCACCACGATGTAGCGATATTTACTGAGCGGCATGTTGCAAACGTTCCAGTTGTTGTCCGGCACATCCGGTCATCGCATCCGCCACCGCCCCCACACCGGGGATGATGCAATCCGGCGCGATTTCCAGCAGTGGTTGCAGCACGAACGCGCGCCGATGCATCTGCGGATGCGGCACAGTCAGGCCGTGCTCGTGGTGCACCAGATCGTCGTACAGCAGCACATCCAGATCCAGCGTGCGCGGCGCGTTCTGGAATGCGCGCGTGCGCCCGCATTCCAGTTCCAGCGCCAACAAGGCATCCAGCAAGGTGCGAGGGGAAAGTCCGGTCTCCACCTGTGCCACGGCATTAATGAAGTCGGGCTGATCCAGATAGCCGATGGGCGCGCTACGGTACAGCGATGAGCACTTCAGCACGCGCGTTTGCGGCAACGAGTCCAGCGCAACCATCGCGGCGCTCACTTGCGCCACCGGATCATCGAGGTTGCTGCCCAGGGCGATGAATGCTGTATGTGCCGCCATCGATCAATCGATCGGCAATTCGGCCTGCAACGCGGCGGACGGTTTTTTGCGGCGGCGACGCTTCTTCGGTGCGCCGTTGTCCGGTTGCAACATCTCGGCGCGGCGTTCTTCACTGGCATCCTGGAACTCGGTCCACCATGCGCCCAGTGTGGTATCGACCTCGCCGCTGGCGCAGCGCAGCAGCAGGAAGTCATATGCGGCGCGGAAACGCGGCAAGGCCAGCAGGCGGAATGGACGCTGTCCGCCGCGTTGTTCGAAGCGCGGCTGCAACAGCCACAATTCTTTCATCACCGTGTCATAGCGGCGCGGGATGGCGAGTTGCGCGCGCTGCCGTTCCAGCACGTCATCCATCGCCTCGTGCAACGCGGCAACCGGGCGCTCGCCCGCCTCCTGCCGGGTTTTCCAGGTGGCCAGCACCTCGTGCCACAGCAGCGCGGCAAACAGGAAAGCGGGAGAAGCCGGTTTCTCCCCGGCAATGCGCTGGTCGGTATTTTGCAGGGCGAGCATGACGAACTTCTCGCCCAGCGGCTGTTCGAGGATCACGTCCAGCATCGGCAACAGGCCGTGGTGCAAGCCCTTGGCGCGCAGTTTTTTGATGCAGGCCAGCGCATGGCCGGACAACAGCAGTTTGAGCATTTCGTCGAACAGGCGCGCTTCAGGCACGTTGCGCAAGAGCGCTTTCATTTTGGCGATCGGCGCGACCGTGGCGGGGTCGATCTTCATCCCCAGTTTGGCCGCCAGGCGCACCGCGCGCAGCATGCGCACCGGGTCTTCGCGGTAGCGCACTTCCGGGTCGCCAATCATGCGCAAGGTGTTGGCGCGGATGTCGGCATAGCCGTGGTGGTAATCGAATATCTCCTGCGTCGCCGGATCATAGAACAGCGCATTGGCGGTGAAATCGCGCCGCGCCGCGTCCTGCTCCATATCGCCGAATTCGTTGTCGCGCAGGATGCGCCCATGCGCGTCGGTCTCCGCCTCGTCGGCTTCGATGGCGCGGCGAAAGGTCGAGACCTCGACCGTCTCGTTGCCGAACATCACGTGCACCAGCTTGAAACGGCGCCCGATGATGCGCGCGCGGCGAAACACGCGCTTCACCTGTTCCGGCGTGGCATCGGTCGCCACGTCGAAATCCTTGGGGCGGCGATCCAGCAACAGGTCGCGCACCGCACCGCCCACCACGTAAGCCTGGAATCCGGCGGCCTGCAAGCCGTCGGTCACGCGCTGTGCGCTGTCGCTGATGCCGTTGCGGGCGACCCGGTGCTCACGCAAGGGAATCACATGCGCCTTGCCCGCCGCAGTCACCGCACGGGATTTGCCGAATACTTTTTTGAATAATTTTTTAATCATGGTGCTGTCAGAGATTGCCGGTGCCGCCGCTTCCGAAGACGCGGCAATGGGCGCGGATTATACCCGCCCTTCAGTGCAGGGACAGGATAGTCCACCCCTCGCGCACAGCATGCGCGCGCAGGGTGGCGTCCGGATCGACCGCGACCGGCCGTTTCACCCTGGACAACAGCGGCAGGTCGTTGAGCGAATCGCTGTAAAAACAGCTTTGCGCGAAACTATCCCAATGCCAGCCTTGTTCGGCCAGCCAGTTTTCCATGCGCGCCACCTTGCCTTCACGAAAACTGGGGATACCGGCCACGCGCCCGGTGAACTCGCCGTCTTTTTCCTCCGGTTCGGTGGCGATCAGATGTTTGATGCCAAATTCACGCGCAATCGGCGCAGTGACGAAACTGTTGGTGGCGGTGATGATGGCGCACACGTCGCCCGCCGATTTGTGCTGTGCCACCAGTGCGCGCGCTTTGGCACCGATCATTGGCCGAATCTTGCGCGCCATGAATTCCATATGCCAGCCATCCAGCACTTTGCGCGCGTGATGCGCCAGCGGCTTCAACTGGAAATCGAGGAACGCGTGAATGTCCAGTGTCCCCGCCTTGTATTGCTCGTAGAACGCCAGGTTCTTCGCCTCGAACAACTCACGATCAAGTACGCCCTGCTCGATCAGGAACTGCGACCACTCAAAATCGCTGTCGCCGCTCAATAAGGTATTGTCCAGATCGAATAACGCCAAGTTCACTTTAACCCCGATAATTGTTGTATCACTTCCTTGAGCAGCGGCACCGACGCCAACCGCTTCAAGCGCAGGCAGTGTTCATCCAGCGCATCCAGCAGCGCCAGCAGGCTGGGCAAGTCGCGCCGGCCATGACGCAGCAGATAGGTCACGACCTCCGGCGGCAATTCGAAGCCCCGCGCCCCGGCATGTTGGCGCAGTGCATCGGCCTTTTCCGCATCGTTCAACGCATGCACCTGATACACCAGCCCCCAGCCGAGGCGGGTGCGCAGGTCGTCGCGCAACTCTAGGTGCGCCGGTGCCTGCGCCCCGCTTGCCAGCAACAGTCCGCCCTGTTCGCGCATGCGGTTGTACAGTTCAAACAGGGCGATCTGTGCGCTATCGTCCAGTGTTTCGACGTCGTCCACCGCCACCACTTCGACCGCCTCGGGCACGACGCCGCAGGCATAGTGCGCCGCCCGCCCCTCTGTCCGCGCGCGCGCCACCATCGCCTGCAACAGATGCGTCTTGCCGCCGCCCGCCGCACCCCACAGATAAATGATTTGCGCGCTCGTCGTCTCGCGCAAAACGGACAGCAACTCGATGTTGCGCCCCGCGACGAAGTTATCGAGGGAGGGCACCCACTCGGGGGCGATGTCCAGCAACATCTGACTCATGGTTTGCGGTACATCGTGCTAGCCAGATAGTGCTCGCGCAGATGGCGCAGCAACACCAGCAATACTGCCGCCAACGGCAGGGCAAGCAACAGGCCAAAGAAGCCGAACAACTGGCCGAAGGCGAGCAGGGCGAAGATCACCGCCAGCGGATGCAGGCCGATGCGGTCGCCGACCAGCCATGGCGTGATGGCCATGCTTTCCAGCAATTGTCCCGCGCCGAACACCGCCCACACCCACAGCAACCCGCCGCCAAGACCGAATTGCATCAGCGCCGCCAAGGTGGCCAGAGCAAGGCCGAGCACGGCGCCAAGATAGGGCACGAACACCAGCATCCCGGCGACAATGCCGATCGGCAGGGCGAACTCCAGCCCGACCAGCGCCAGCCCGATCGCGTAAAACGCGCTCATCAGCAGCATCACAACGAGCTGGCCGCGCAGGAATTCGGCCAGCACGCGGTCCACCTCGCCCGCGATGTGCCGCGTCTGCGCGTGCAGATGGGGTGGCAACAGCGCATCCAGCCGCGCCAAGAGGTCATCCCAGTCGCGCAACAGATAAAACATGACCACCGGAATCAGCAGCAGATTGGCGAGCCAGGCCAGCACCGTGCCGCCGCGCTGACCGAGCCAGGGCAGGACTTGCGTCGCCATGCCACCCGCCTCCTGCCAGTGTTCGAGCAGCATCTGCCTGAGGCTGGCATTGTCCCATTCCAGTTCTGCACCGAACCACTGTTGCAACAGCGGCAACAGATGCAGGCGCGCGGCATCCAGCCACTGCGGCAGACGCTGCGCCAGCAGCAGCACCTGCTTTTGCAGCAGCGGCAACAGGATGAGCAGGAGTCCCAGCGCCAGCAATGCCGCCCCCAGCATGAGCAACAATACCGCCGGCGTGCGCGGCACTTTCCATGCACACAGACGCGCCACCAGCGGCTGGCAGATATAGGCGAGAATGGCGGCAGCCACAAACGGCGCCAGTATCGGCGCCAGCAGATAGAGCATCGCCAGCAGTGCAACGGCCACAGCCAGCCATTGCATGGCAACAGAGCGGGAGAGAGTCATTTCGGGTAAAATTCGCGGCACAAAACGTGCCTAACTCTACCTGCAAGAAAGCGAGAACTCAACTTGAGCCAGTCCAACCACAGTCTTTCCTACCGCGATGCCGGAGTCGATATTGACGCGGGCGACCAGTTGGTCGAGAACATCAAGCCTTTTGCCAAGCGCACGATGCGTCCCGAAGTCCTGTCCGGTATCGGCGGTTTCGGCGGCTTGGTCGAGATCTCGAAAAAATACAAAGAGCCGGTGCTGGTATCCGGCACCGATGGTGTCGGCACCAAATTAAAACTGGCTTTTGAGCTGAATCGCCACGACACGGTTGGTATCGACCTGGTCGCCATGAGCGTAAACGATATTCTGGTGCAGGGTGCCGAACCGCTGTTCTTTCTCGACTACTTCGCTTGCGGCAAGCTGGATGTGTCCGCCGCCACCGAAGTCATCAAGGGCATCGCCTACGGCTGCGAACAGTCCGGCTGCGCGCTGATCGGTGGCGAGACCGCCGAGATGCCCGGTATGTATCCGGTGGGCGAATACGACCTTGCCGGTTTCGCCGTCGGGGTGGTGGAAAAATCCAGGATCATCACCGGAGAACACATTGTGGCGGGCGACGTGGTGCTGGGGCTGGCTTCCAACGGCGCTCATTCCAACGGCTACTCGCTGGTGCGCAAGATCATCGCCCGCAGCAAACCGGACCTGAACGCCAAATTCGACGGCGAGCGCACGCTGGCGGATTGCATCATGGCGCCAACACGTTTGTACGTGAAGCCGTTGCTGGCGCTGATGGA
>DISA01000046.1 GCA_002421915.1 Gallionellaceae bacterium UBA6222 | reverse complement strand
CCCATTCCAGCAGCGCCTTGGCCATTGCTTCCATCTTGTCGCGATTTTCCTCGATCAGTTTGCGTGCCAGTGCGTATTGCTCATCGAGGATACGGCGAATCTCCGCATCCACTTTCTGCATGGATGCCTCAGAGATGTTTTTATGTGTGGTCACCGAGCGGCCAAGGAATACCTCACCCTCATTTTCCCCATACACCATCGTTCCAAGCGCATCAGACATACCCCATTGCGTGACCATCTTGCGCGCCAAGTCGGTGGCCCGCTCAAAGTCGTTGGACGCGCCGGTGGTCATCTGATTCATGAATATCTCTTCCGCGATACGCCCCCCAAAGAGCACGGTGATCGTCGAAAGGAGACGAACCTTATCCATGCTGTAGCGGTCTTCGGAAGGCAACTGCATGGTCAGCCCCAACGCCCGGCCACGGGGAATGATAGTGACCTTGTGTACCGGGTCGGTCTTGGGCATCAACTTCGCCACCACCGCATGGCCGGATTCGTGATAGGCCGTATTGCGCCGCTCCTCTTCGGGCAT
This sequence comes from Gallionellaceae bacterium UBA6222, assembly GCA_002421915.1. Lineage (GTDB taxonomy): Bacteria > Pseudomonadota > Gammaproteobacteria > Burkholderiales > Gallionellaceae > Sideroxyarcus. Next base: position 5,758 of record DISA01000046.1, on the reverse strand, counting down.
CACCATGGACTTGCGTTCCGCCCCCATGAATATCTTGTCTTTGGCAGCCTCGAAGTCGTCCATCTCGACAAAACGCTTGCCGCGTCGTGCAGCAAACAGCGCGGCCTCATTCACCAGATTGGCGAGATCGGCACCTGACATACCCGGTGTGCCGCGCGCCAGCACATTGGCATTTACGTCGGGCGCACACGGCACTTTGCGCATGTGCACCATCAGGATTTGCTCGCGACCGCGAATGTCCGGCAGGGGCACAACCACTTGGCGGTCGAAACGACCGGGACGCAACAGGGCGGCATCCAGCACATCCGGGCGGTTGGTGGCGGCGATCACGATCACGCCGCTACTGCCCTCGAACCCGTCCATTTCAACCAGTAATGCATTCAATGTCTGCTCGCGTTCATCATTGCCGCCACCCAGGCCAGCGCCGCGCTGACGGCCCACCGCATCGATCTCGTCGATGAAGATGATGCAGGGGGCGTGTTTTTTCGCCTGCTCAAACATGTCGCGTACCCGCGCCGCGCCGACGCCAACGAACATCTCGACGAAGTCTGATCCGGAAATGGAGAAGAATGGCACCTTGGCCTCACCGGCAATAGCCTTGGCCAGCAAGGTCTTGCCGGTACCGGGGCTGCCCACCATCAACACCCCGCGCGGGATGCGTCCGCCCAGATTCTGGAACTTGGTCGGGTCGCGCAGGAAATCAACCAGTTCGGATACTTCTTCCTTGGCCTCGTCACACCCGGCCACATCGGCGAAGGTGAAGCGCTCCTTGTTTTCATCCTGCATGCGCGCGCGTGATTTGCCGAAGGAAAATGCACCACCCTTGCCGCCACCCTGCATCTGGCGCATAAAAAAGACCCACACACCGATCAGCAACAGCATCGGAAACCAGGAGATGAACACTTGGGTCAGGAAGCCCTGCTCTTCTTCCGGCTTGGCCTCGACCTTGACCCCGTTCTTCAGCAGATCGGATACCAGCCAGATATCGCTGGGTGCAAAACTGGTCACCCGCTTGCCGTCGGTGGTAACCGCCTTCAGCGTGCGGCCCTCAATCGTCACCTTATCGATCTGCCCCCCGCGCACCGCTTCGAGGAACTGCGAATAATCCAGCTGCACTTGCGCCGTTTGCATCTGGCGCGCATTGAACTGATTGAAGACCGTCATCAGCACCATCGCGACGACCAGCCATATTCCGATACTTTTGAACAGATTATTCACACTTGCTCCTCATGAATGAGCGGGCATTAGACTACGCCCCGGTTTATTTCTCAAGTTTGCCCAGCCCCACCAAATACTGCTCACTGCTGCGATCGCGCGATGCTTTGGGTTTGCGCGCGACCACTTTTGCAAAGTGGTTACGCATTAATTTCAGATAGTCCTCAAAGCCTGTTCCCTGAAAGACCTTGACCGCAAAATTGCCGCCGCCGACAAGGTGCTTGACGGCGAAATCCAGTGCAAGTTCCGCCAGATACATGGCGCGTGCCTGATCCGCCGAATTCACGCCGCTCATGTTGGGCGCCATATCGGAAATTACAAGATCAATCTGGCGTCCATCCAGTTTTTCTTCGAGTTGCGCCAGCACACCGTCTTCACGGAAATCGCCCTGAATGAACTCCACCCGTGGCAAGGGCTGCAATGGCAACAGATCCAGCGCGATAATGCACCCGTGTGCGCCAAGCTTTTGTGCCACCACTTGGCACCAGCTCCCCGGCACCGCACCCAGGTCCACCACAACCGTCCCTGGTTTGATCAGATGGTCGCGCTCGTCCAGTTCGAGCAGCTTGTAGGCTGCCCGTGCGCGATAACCCGCCTTTTGCGCCATGTGCACATAGGGATCGTTCACATGCTCGCGCATCCATTGTTTGCTGGTTTTGGAAGCTTTCATCGGCTAGAATCGCGGCCCCATCTGCACAAGGCCCGCCATGTTATCCCTCTCTGTTTCCCAACGCCTCGAATTCAAGGCGCGCGCCCATGCGCTCAAGCCCGTCGTTATCATCGGCAACGCAGGGCTGACACCCGCCGTACTGGATGAGATCGAACACAGCCTGAAAAGCCATGACTTGCTGAAGATCAAGGTCATGCACGACGAACGGGAAGTGCGTGAAACCGTGTTGCAAGAAATATGTACACTGCTGAAGGCCGGTGCGGTGCAGCATATCGGCAAAACGCTGGTCGTCTATCGCCCGCTGGAAACACCTATCGCCAAAGCACCCAAGCGGCGAAAAAACCAAAAGCCGCTCACCAAGAAGCAGCTTGCGGGACGATCGTAGGCAGAATTTCCCCCAAAGGGCACAGAACCTCTTCCAGGCAACCCGGCAGCCGTGCTGAAGCCCGCCCTGCAATTCAGATGTACTGAACCTCGACCACTTCGTATTCACGTATCCCGCCGGGCGCCTGCACTTCGGCAATATCGCCCTCTGACTTGCCGATCAGCGCCCGCGCGATCGGTGAGCTGATGGAAATCTTGCGGTGCTTGATGTCGGCCTCATCGTCGCCGACAATCTGGTAAGTCACCACATCGCCATTATTCACGTCTTCCAATATCACTGTCGTACCAAACACGCAGCGCCCATCCACGTTCAGCGTCTTGGGGTCGATGATCTGCGCGCTGCCCAACTTGAACTCCAGCTCGACAATACGCCCCTCGACGAAAGACTGGCGCTCCTTGGCGGCCTCGTATTCGGCATTCTCAGACAAGTCGCCCTGCGCGCGTGCTTCGGAGATAGCGTTGATCACCGACGGTCTTTCCACGGTCTTCAATCGATGCAACTCCTGGCGCAATAGCTCCGCGCCGACCACAGTCAAGGGTACTTTGCTCATAACTTTATTCCTTATTGAATTCTGGCGTGCAGGGACTGCACGTCATAGACCTGTAATTCGGTCAGGTGCTGCATGCCAAGGCAGGCGGCACGCGCACCAGCCAAAGTAGTGTAGTAGGTTACACGACCTTGCAGTGCCGCGTGACGAATAGAATAGGAGTCCTTCATCACCGTCGGCTTACTGTCCACCGTATTGATGATCAGACTGACCTCGCCGTTCTTGATCATATCAACGATGTGCGGACGACCTTCCGCCACTTTGTTCACCACGGTCACTTCCACTCCGGTGGCGGTGATAACGGATCCCGTGCCGCGTGTCGCCAGAATGGTAAAGCCGAGCTGTTTCAAGGTGCGTGCCACCTCTGCGGCACCTGTCTTGTCTTCCTCGCGCACACTGATAAATACTTTGCCGCTCTTTGGCAGTTTCACGCTGGCGGCAAGTTGCGATTTGACGAAAGCTTCGGCGAACGTCTCGCCGACACCCATCACTTCACCGGTGGATTTCATCTCCGGGCCGAGAATGGTATCGACACCGGGGAACTTGATAAACGGGAACACCGCTTCCTTCACCGAGTAATAAGGCGGAACCACCTCTTTCGTTATTCCCTGCGCAGCCAGCGATTGGCCCGCCATACAGCGTGCAGCGATCTTGGCCAGCGGCACACCGCTCGCTTTCGACACGAAGGGCACGGTACGCGAGGCACGCGGATTCACTTCCAGCACGTACACGGTCTCCCCCTGGATGGCGAACTGCACGTTCATCAGGCCGACCACATTAAGTGATTTCGCCATCGCCACTGTCTGCCGCCGCAATTCATCCTGCAGCTTGGCGGACAGCGAATACGGCGGCAACGAACAGGCCGAGTCGCCGGAGTGCACGCCCGCCTGCTCAATGTGTTCCATGATGCCGCCGATGATGACCTGCTTGCCATCGGACACCGCATCCACATCGACCTCGATCGCATCGTTGAGGAAACGGTCGAGCAGGATGGGCATGCGCTCCGGATAGGTCTTGGCCAACGCTTCCGCATCGCGCATGTAGCGTTCCAGATCCGGCTGCGCATGAATGATCTCCATGCCGCGTCCGCCCAGCACATTGCTGGGCCGCATCACCAGCGGATAGCCGATCTCACCTGCCCCCGCGACCGCGTCCGCCACATTGCTGGCGGTGCGGTTGGGTGGTTGCTTCAGATCCAGTTCGCGCAACATCGCCTGGAAACGCGCGCGGTCTTCGGCCATATCGATCATGTCCGGCGTCGTGCCGATGATGGGCACGCCATTCTTTTGCAGGCCGTGCGCCAGGCTGAGTGGCGTCTGCCCGCCGTACTGCACGATCACGCCGACAGGCTTCTCTACTGCCACCACTTCCAGCACATCTTCCAGCGTCAGCGGCTCGAAGTACAAACGATCCGAGGTGTCGTAGTCGGTGGAAACGGTTTCGGGATTGCAATTGACCATGATGGTCTCGTAGCCGTCCTCGCGCATCGCCAGCGCGGCATGCACGCAGCAATAGTCGAACTCGATGCCCTGCCCGATGCGGTTCGGTCCGCCGCCCAGCACCATGATCTTCTTGTTGTTGGTCGGCTGCGATTCGCATTCTTCCTCGTAGGTCGAATACATGTACGCGGTATTGGTCGCAAACTCGGCGGCACAGGTATCCACGCGCTTGAACACCGGACGAATCACCAGTGCATGCCGGTAAGCGCGCACTGCCGCCGTATCCGTCCCCAGCAACTCCGCCAGCCGCGCATCGGCAAAACCACTGCGCTTGAGCTGACGCAGATGATCCGCATCCAGACTTTCCAAGGTGCGGCCCAGCAACAATTTTTCCTGACGAATCAGATCCTCGATCTGTACCAGGAACCACGGATCAATTTTGCAGATGTTGAACACTTCGTCCACGCTCATACCGAGACGGAATGCATCACTCACCGCCCAGATACGGTCCGGGCCGGGATTGCCCAGTTCGGCGCAGATCGCATCGCGATCACCGAATTTTGTATCCAGTCCATTCACGCCCACTTCCAGACCGCGCAAGGCTTTCTGGAACGATTCCTGGAAGGTGCGGCCGATCGCCATCACCTCGCCCACCGACTTCANNGTCAGGCGGTCGTTGGCCTGCGGGAATTTCTCGAAAGCGAAACGCGGGATCTTGGTAACCACATAGTCGATGGTCGGCTCGAACGAAGCCGGGGTCGCACCGCCGGTGATGTCGTTCTTCAATTCATCCAATGTGTAGCCGACAGCCAATTTGGCCGCAACCTTGGCGATGGGGAAACCGGTGGNNGCGGATTCATCTCGATCACCACCATACGCCCGTCTTGCGGGTTGATGGAGAACTGCACGTTGGAGCCGCCCGTCTCTACACCGATCTCGCGCAGCACCGCCAGCGAGGCATCGCGCAGGATCTGATATTCCTTGTCGGTCAGCGTCTGCGCGGGGGCGACCGTGATGGAGTCGCCGGTATGCACGCCCATCGGGTCGAGGTTCTCGATGGAGCAGATGATGATGCAGTTGTCGTTGCGGTCGCGCACGACTTCCATCTCGTACTCTTTCCAGCCGAGCAGCGATTCCTCGATCAGCAATTCCTTGGTCGGCGAGGCTTCGAGGCCGCGTTCGCAGATCTCCACGAACTCTTCGCGGTTGTAGGCGATACCGCCGCCGCTGCCGCCCATGGTGAACGAGGGACGGATGATGGTCGGGAAGCCCATCACCTGCTGAACCTGCAGCGCCTCTTCCATACTGTGCGCGATGGCGGAACGGGCCGAAGCCAGCCCTATCCGCGTCATCGCCTGCTTGAATTTCTCGCGGTCTTCCGCCATGTCGATGGCGTCGCGCGATGCGCCTATCATCTCCACCTTGTATTTTTCCAGCACGCCGTGCTTGGCCAGGTCGAGCGCGCAGTTCAGCGCAGTCTGCCCGCCCATGGTCGGCAGGAT
>DISA01000074.1 GCA_002421915.1 Gallionellaceae bacterium UBA6222 | reverse complement strand
CGAGCTGGTGCATGCCCGCCTCGAACGACAGGCGGGTGCGCGTGCTGGCCTTCTCGAAGATCATCACCAGCGTGCGGTCTTCCAGTGGCCAGTATTTCTGGTAGCCCTTGAAGCGTTCCTTGATGATGCGCGTGCGCTCGAACAGATATTCAAACTCTGCGCGGGTGAAGTCCTTGAACTGCAAAAAATGTTTGATGTTTGCTGCCATGATGCGATTCCAATCAGGATTGCAAGAATTCTTTGATGAGCGGGCTCAGGATATCAATCAATTGTTGTGCTTCCGCCTGCGACAAAATAAGCGGCGGCAATAAGCGGATCACGCTGTCGGCGGTGACATTGATCAGCAATCCCTTGGCCAGTGCCAGTTTCACCAGATCGCCGCAGGGCTTGTCCAGTTCGATGCCGATCATCAGCCCCTGACCGCGTATCGCTTTGATGCCAGCGACATTTTGTAGCGATGCCATGAAGCCCGAACGAATGAACTGGCCGAGCTGGTCGGCGTGTGCCAACAGCTTGTCCTGTTCGATGATGTTGAGCGTGGTCAGGCCGGCGGTACTCGCCAGCGGATTGCCGCCAAAGGTCGAACCGTGATTTCCCGGCTTGAAGGTGCCTGTTGCCTTGCCCGCAGCCAGGCAGGCACCGATGGGCACGCCAGACGCCAGCCCCTTCGCCAGCGTCATCACATCCGGCAGGATGCCGGTGTGCTGGAAAGCAAACCATTTGCCGGTGCGGCCCATGCCGCACTGCACTTCATCCAGCATCAACAGCCAGTTTTGTTCGTCGCAAATCTGGCGAATCTGTTGCAGATATTCGATGTCCAGCGTGCGGATACCGCCCTCACCCTGGATGGGTTCGACCAGCACGGCGACCACGTCGCGATTGTGTTTGGCGACCTGGCGCACGGCTTCCAGATCGTTATAAGGAATACGCACAAACCCGCCAACGAGCGGCTCGAAGCCTGCCTGCACCTTGCGGTTGCCAGTGGCGGAGAGGGTGGACAGCGTCCGCCCGTGGAACGCTTTTTCCATCACGATGATGGCGGGGTTGTCTATTCCCTGATTATGTCCATACAGGCGCGCCAGTTTGATCGCAGCCTCGTTCGCCTCGCAACCGGAGTTGCACAGGAAGACTTCCTGCATGGCGGAGAGTGAACATAGCTTGTCTGCCAGCAGTTCCTGCTCGCGCACCTGATAGACATTGGAGGTATGGATCAGTTTGTCGATCTGCGCTTTGAGGGCGGCAGTGAAACGCGGATGCGCGTGCCCCAGCGTGTTCACCGCAATACCGGCCAGCCCATCCAGATAGCGCTTGCCTTCGGTGTCCCACAGCCACGCGCCTTNNACAAAGACGGCGGACAAGCCGCCGTTAGCAAAATCAGGGTGCGTATATTGAGCCAAACAGCCCCGTCTAGGCAAGGAAAACAATGGCTGAAAACATGACTTCCCGGTTTTTGATCCCTTGCCCCGCTTGCGGGAGAGGGGTGGGGGGAGGGTGCTTATCTTGTCCCGCAAAGCAAACAAGCCGGCATTTTTGCCGGCTTGCTGGGAGATCAGAACGAAGCGGCGTCTATGCCATCGCCTTGATTGCCGCAGACAGTCGGCTTTTGTGGCGGGCTGCCTTGTTCTTGTGGATGATCTTCTTGTCGGCAATGGAGTCAACCACGCTGGTCGAGGCGCGGAACACTTCCTGCGCTGCGGCTTTGTCGCCAGCCTGGACAGCCTTGATGACTTTCTTGATCGCAGTGCGCATCTCGGAGCGCAATGTGCTGTTGTGCGCGTGCTGCTGGGTTGCCTGACGTGCGCGTTTCTTGGCTTGTGCGGTGTTGGCCATCTATGACTCCTCGGGATTCGGCTTGCGTAAAAAGGCGCGCATTATAGGGAGGCACGCCGTACTTTGCAACACCTTGTTTTTCGCCGATGCGGGAGCGCAATGCATTGCGCGATGAATTTCAATTGCCCGATGAATCGGGCTCCCACACATGCCGGATGATATGATGCGCGGCGTTCAAACGGGGGCTCGGCGCATCATGGCTGCAATCAAAACAGGGAGATTTACGGCATGAACCTGCTCAAGGCGCTCGCCNNCGGGCACGCTTGCGTGCTTGTGCGGTATTGGCCATGTGAATTCTGCTAAGGCTTGGAAAAGGGGCGCATTTTAGGCCTTTTCCTGCCGGAATGCAAGCTGCGCGACGCCCCCTCAAAGCCGATACCATTGCGTCATGAACCTGCTCAAGGCGCTCGCCACTATCAGCGGTCTGACCCTGGTTTCGCGCGTGCTGGCCTTCGGCCGCGACGTGCTGATCGCGCGCATCTTCGGTGCGGGCATGGCGACCGATGCCTTCTTCGTCGCCTTCAAGCTGCCCAACCTGCTGCGCCGCCTGTTCGCCGAGGGCGCATTCTCGCAGGCTTTCGTGCCCATTTTCGGCGAATACCGCAACCGCAAGGGGCCTGACGAGACCCGCCTGCTGGTGGATCACGTCAGCACCATGCTGGCGCTGATTTTGTTCGTGGTCACCCTCGTCGGCATCCTCGCTGCGCCCGTTCTGGTCTATCTCAGCGCGCCCGGCTTTGCCCGCAACGGCGAGCAATTTGATCTTACCGTGCAATTGTTGCGCATCACTTCGCCCTACATCTTCTTCATCTCGCTGGTGGCGGTGGCGGCGGGCATCCTCAACACCTACAACAAATTCTGGGTCCCGGCGTTCGCGCCCATCCTGCTCAATCTGTGTTTCATCGGCGGCGCGCTGTGGGCGGCGCCGTATTTCGACCCGCCCATCCTGGCGCTGGCCTGGGCGGTGTTTGTCGCCGGCATCGTGCAACTGGCATTCCAGATCCCGTTCCTGAAACAGATCGGCATGCTGCCGCGCCCGCGTTTCAACCTGCGCCATGAAGGGATGCGGCGTGTCATTCGCCAGATGGGACCGGCCGCGTTCGGCGTCTCCATCGCGCAAATCAGCCTGATCCTGAACACTGTATTCGCTTCCTTCCTGGTCGCGGGCAGCGTGTCCTGGCTGTATTACGCCGACCGCCTGATGGAATTTCCCACCGGCCTGCTGGGGGTGGCGCTGGGGACGATACTGCTGCCGTCACTGTCAAAGCTGCACGCGAACAATGACACGGCGGAATATTCGCGCATGCTTGACTGGGGCTTGCGCCTGACCTTTCTGCTGGCGTTGCCCGCCGCGTTGGCGTTGGGCATGATCGCCGTACCGCTGCTGGCGACCTTCTTTCAATATGGCGCATTCGATGCGCACGACGTGCTGATGTCGCGTAGCGCGCTGGTCGGTTACAGCATCGGCTTGATCGGACTGATCCTGGTCAAGATCCTCGCTCCCGGTTTCTATGCGCGGCAAAACATCCGCACGCCGGTCAAGATCGGTATCGTCACCCTGATCGCCACCCAGTTGATGAATCTGGTTTTCGTGTTTGGTCTCGGCCTCGCCCATGCCGGACTGGCGCTGTCGATCGGTCTCGGCGCCTGTCTCAATGCGGCCGTCCTGTTCCATTTTCTGCGCAAGGCCGACATCTATCGAGCTGAACCCGGCTGGGCGCAGTTTTTCGGCAAGCTCGGCCTTGCCCTGCTGGCGCTCGGTTTGTTGCTGTGGTTCGGTATGGGCAGCGAACAGCACTGGCTGGAAAGCGGCGGCTGGCCGCGCGTCATCCATCTTTCGGCGCTGGTGCTTGGCGGTGTGGTGATATATTTCGGTGTGCTGTTCGCGCTCGGTTTCCGCCTGCGGGATTACTATAAACGAGCAACGGAGTGAGAAGGAAAGATGAGCGATTACTCGTACAACGTGGAAGAAGACAGTTTCGATAAATTGGTGGTGGCGCGTTCACATGAGCTGCCGGTACTGGTCGATATCAGCGCTGAATGGTGCGCCCCGTGCCGGGTGCTGGCACCACTGCTGCACAAGATGGTGTTCGAGTACGACGGCAAGTTCTACCTCGGCGTGGTGGATGCTGACGAAAACATGAAAATTGCCGGGCGCCACAAGGTGCGTGGCTTCCCCACTGTCATCGTCTACAGCCACGGGGTCGAGATCGACCGTTTTCACAGCGCGCAGACCGAAGGCTTCCTGCGCAACTTCATCGACAAGGTGATCGAGCGCCATGCCGCCGGCGCAGCGGTCGCTTAGCCGGACACCCCAATCAGTATGCAACTTTTACCCTAGTCAGTCTGTGCGGACCCGTGTGGATGGTCGCTGTTAGGTGTAGTGTGGGGTCTGGCGCTGCCCGGCACGCCGGGCTTTATCCTGCTTATTGCAACTCCCCAAAAAAATTCCTAATCGCCAACACGCGTTGTTGCAAATCGCCATACTTTAAATCGATCTTCAGTTTGTCCTGTCCCGCCATCTTGATATGCCGTTTGCTCTGGATCAGGGTGATGATTTTCATCGGGTCGATCGGCGGTTCTGGGATGAACTGGATGACGATGGAATCGGACGAGGCATCCACTTTGCTGATGCCGAGCGGCTTCGCCATGATGCGCAGGCGGTGGCTGTCGAGCAGGGTTTGCGCGGGTTCGGGCAGCAGACCGAAGCGGTCAATCAGTTCTTGCTGCATGTCATCCAAATCTTCCTGCGTGTTGCAGTTCGCCAGACGCTTGTAGATGACCAGACGCTGGTGGATATCGCCGCAGTAGTCGTTCGGCAGCAGTGCGGGCGTGTGCAGGTTGATCTCGGTGGTCACGCCCAGCGGGTGCGTCATATCGGGTTCTTTGCCTTGCTTGAGCGAGGCGATGGCGGCGGCGAGCATGTCGTTGTAAAGACTAAAACCGATCTCCTGCATCTCGCCGCTCTGAGATTCGCCCAGCACTTCGCCCGCGCCACGTATCTCCAGATCGTGCATGGCGAGGAAGAAACCGCTGCCCAGTTGTTCCATGGCCTGGATCGCTTCCAATCTTTTCTTCGCCTGCGCGGTGAGGCCGTCCATGCTATCGACCAAAAGATAGGCATAGGCTTGGTGGTGCGAGCGCCCGACGCGTCCGCGCAACTGGTGCAATTGCGCCAAACCGAAGCGGTCGGCGCGGTTCATGATGATGGTGTTGGCCGTCGGAACGTCGATGCCCGTTTCGATGATGGTGGTGCACAGCAGCACGTTGAAGCGCTGGTGGGTGAAGTCGCGCATCACCGCTTCCAGATCGCGTTCGCCCATCTGGCCGTGCGCCACGCGGATGCGTGCTTCCGGCAACAGCGTCTCCAGTTTTTCCAGCATGTTGTTGATGGTGTCGACTTCATTGTGCAGGAAGTACACCTGCCCGCCGCGCTTGAGCTCGCGCAGCACGGCTTCGCGGATGACGCCCTGATTGAAACTGCTGACGAAGGTCTTGATGGAAAGACGGCGCTGCGGTGCGGTGGCGATCACCGAGAAATCGCGCAGCCCTTCCAGCGACATCGCCAGCGTGCGCGGGATGGGTGTGGCGGTGAGCGTAAGCACATCCACTTCGGCGCGCAAGGCCTTCAGGCGCTCTTTTTGCTGCACGCCGAAGCGGTGTTCTTCGTCGAGGATGACCAAGCCGAGGTTATTGAACTTCACATCTTTCTGGATCAGCTTGTGCGTACCGATGACGATGTCCAGCTTGCCCTCGGCCAGATCTTTTAGCGACTGGGTGACTTCCTTGGTGGAGCGGAAGCGTGACAACTCGGCGATCTTGATCGGCCAGTCGGCGAAGCGGATGGAGAAATTCTGGAAGTGTTGCTCGGCCAGCAAAGTGGTGGGAACCAGCACGGCAACCTGCTTGCCATCCATCACCGCGACGAAGGCGGCGCGCAAGGCCACCTCGGTCTTGCCGAAACCCACGTCGCCGCAGATCAGGCGATCCATCGGCTTGCCGGATTGCAGGTCGAGCAGCACTGCTTCGATGGCGGCGGCCTGATCTGCGGTCTCCTCGAAACCGAAGCCTTCGGCGAACGCCTCGTAGTCGTGATAAGTGAGCTTGAAGGCGTGGCCTTTGCGCGTGGCGCGCTGGGCGTAGATGTTGAGCAACTCGGCGGTGGTGTCGCGCACCTGCTGCATGGCGCGGCGCTTGGCTTTGTCCCAAGTGCCGCTGCCCAGCTTGTGCAGGGGCGCGGCTTCCGGTGCGCCGCCGCTGTAACGGCTGATGACGTGCAATTGCGAAACGGGCACGTACAGCTTGTCGTCGCCCGCATACACCAGCAGCAAAAATTCGTTCTCGCCTTCGCCGAGGTCGAGGTTCACCAGGCCGTGATAACGCGCGATGCCGTGCTGCTCATGCACCACCGGGTCGCCCGGCTTGAGCTCGGACAGGTCGCGCAGCATGCCTTCCACGTTGCTCTTTTTCGCGGTGCGATTGGCACGGCTGCGCGGCTGCGCGGCATACAGCTCGGTCTCGGTGACGATGGCGATGCTCTCGTCCGGCAACGCGAAGCCGATTTGGACGGGGCCGACGCCGAGCATGAATTTGTCTTTGCCGTTGAGGAATCCAGCGTAGTCTTCACATACGGCGGGCGTGAGGCCATATTCCTTGAGGTAGCCGGACATGATCTCGCGGCGACCTAAGCTCTCGGCGAGCAGCAGCGTGCGGCCTGCATAGCCGCGCAGGAAGTCCTCGAATTTTTGCGTGGGAACTTCGGCGCGGCGGTCTACGGCGATGGGGGGGATGGCGGCGGTGGGGCAGTGGTTGAGGCTCTTGCCGGTTTTTTCGTCATTCCCGCTTAGGCGGGAATCCAGTGTTGCATTGGACTGGGCTCCCGCCTGTTCGGGAGTGACGGAAACGTGGTCAACGATGTCGATACGCGCAAAATCTTTCACGCGGATGAAGAACTGCTCACCATCCATGAACAGCTCCTTCGGTTCCAGCACCGGATGCTGCGGATCACCGCGCAGCAGCCTGTAACGCGAGGCGGCATCCAGGGAGAATTGGTGGATGGCTGCATCGACATCGTGGTGCAGGCACAGCGTGGCATTGGGCGGCAGGTAGTCGAACAGAGTGGCGGTCTGCTGAAAAAATAAGGGCAGATAATATTCGATACCATTCGGCGCGATACCCTTGCTTACATCCTTATAAATGCGTGATTTGGACGGGTCGCCCTCGAATCTGTCACGAAAATTCTGGCGGAAAGTGGTTTGCCCTTTTTCGTCCAGCGGAAATTCGCGAGCGGGCAGCAGACGGATCTCCGGCACCGGATACAGCGTGCGTTGGGTGTCAACATCAAAGGTGGCGATGCTCTCGATTTCGTTGTCGAACAAGTCAAGGCGATAAGGCAGCACACTGCCCATCGGGAACAGGTCAATGATGCCGCCGCGCACGCAGTATTCGCCGGGGGTGAGCACCTGCTGCACATGGCTGTAACCGGCCAGTGTCATCTGTCCGCGCAGCTGGTCGATATTCAATTGCCCGCCACGCTGGAGGAAGAAAGTGTAGGCCGCCAGATATTCCACGGGTGGCAGCGGATACAGTGCGGTGGTTACCGGCACAACCACGATGTCGAAGGCTTGCGCGCGGATATGGTGCAGCGTGGCGAGACGTTCCGAGATCAAGTCCTGATGCGGTGAGAAATGGTCGTAGGGCAAGGTTTCCCAGTCCGGCAAAAGGTGCACGCGCAATTCGGGTGCAAAGAATGGAATCTCTTCCAGCAGTCGCTGCGCTTCCAGCGCACTATCACTGATGATGATCAGGGGCGTGTGGCTTTGTGCAAATTGGGCCAGGGCCAGAGCATCGGATGAGCCAACCAAATTGCGGTAGCGGGGACGGGAGTGGGAAGACTGGAAAAGCATGGGAGATTGCCGGTGCAAAGGCGCGCATTATAAGCCACGCAGGTCGTCCTCCTGTTTTACAATTCGGGTATGCCAGAATTCCACGCCCTGGTTCCCGCCGCCGGTTTCGGTGCACGCATGGGGAACGAGCTGCCCAAGCAATATCTCCCGCTCGCGGGCAAGCCGATGCTCGCCCATACCCTTGAAACCTTGTGTGCCTGTGGTGACATCAAAACGGTGTTTGTCGTGCTGGCCCCCGATGATGCACAGTTCCGTATTTACGATTGGTCGCGTTTCGGCGACAAGTTGCAGCCTTTATTCTGTGGTGGAGACACACGTGCGGAGAGTGTGGTGAATGGTCTGCTGGCCTCCGAACTGGATGCGGATGATTGGGTGCTGGTGCACGATGCGGCGCGCCCGTGTCTGACCCAGTCGCTTCTCGCCAAATTGATCGGTGAACTGCGCGACGACGCGGTGGGCGGTATCCTTGCAGTGCCGGTGGCGGACACCCTGAAACGTGCCGACGCACAGCAACGCATCGCCTGTACTGAACCGCGTGAAGGGTTGTGGCAGGCGCAGACGCCGCAGATGTTCCGCGCCGGACTGCTGGCAGCGGCACTGGCGCGCTGTCACATCGTCACCGATGAAGCGTCGGCTATCGAAGCACTGGGCTTGCAGCCGAAACTGGTGGCGAGCGATAGCAGTAATTTCAAGGTGACGTATCCGCAGGACATCGTGCTGGCGGAGTTGTTGCTTCAACAGAGGAAATAACGATGCGTATCGGGCAAGGCTTCGACGTTCACCAACTGGCCACTGGCCGCAAGCTCATTCTCGGCGGAGTGGAAGTTCCATACGACAGGGGATTGCTTGGACATTCCGATGCCGACGTGTTGCTGCATGCGATCTGCGACGCGTTGCTGGGGGCGGCGGCGTTGGGTGACATCGGGCGCCATTTTGCCGACACCGAGGCAAAATATAAGGATATCGACAGCCGCATCCTGTTGCGCGAGACGCTGCATTTGGTGCGCGAAGCGGGATGGCGCGTCGGCAATGTGGATGCCACCATCATCGCCCAAGCGCCGAAGATGGCGCCGCACATCCCGCAGATGGTCGCCAACATCGCCGCCGACTTGCGCTTGGAAAAACATGCGGTCAACGTGAAGGCGACCACCACCGAACAGCTTGGCTACGCCGGGCGCGGCGAAGGCATTGCGGCGCAGGCGGTGGTGCTGTTGTTGGCCGACTGATGCGCATCCTCGCAATAGAAACCTCCACCGAATACTGCTCCGCCGCGCTGTGGCAGGACGGCTCAATCATCGAACGTTGCGAGCGGGTGGGGCAGAAACATTCCGAGATGTTGCTGGCAATGGTGGACGGCGTGCTGCGGGATGCGGGATGCACGGTGCAAGACGTCGACGGCATCGCTTTCGGCAAGGGGCCTGGCTCGTTCACCGGCGTGCGCATCGCCTGCGGGGTGGCGCAAGGGCTGGCGTTTGGCGCCGACCTGAAGGTGGTCGGTGTGTGCACGCTGCACGCATTGGCTGAGGCAAGCGGACACGACAAGGTCATCGCGGTACTGGATGCGCGCATGAGCGAGTTGTATTTTGCCGCCTACGAAAAACGGGATGGTGCCTGGCAAACGGTGGTCGAACCCTGCTTGTGCACGGCAGAGTCGGCGCCTGCCGTGGCGGGTTCCGGCTGGTTCGGCTGCAGCAGCGGATTTGCGCTGAATTCCCCCGCCCCTTCCCCGGAGGGAGAGGGGCTAAAAGCGCGTTACGGCGCACAGTTGTGCGGTGTGGGGGCAGAGGCCGTACCGCAGGCCGCTGCCATCGTGCGTTTGGCCTCACTCGAATTCGCCCAGGGTCATGCAGTCGATGCGGCGCTGGCCTTGCCGCTGTATCTGCGCGACAAGGTGGCGCTGACCACGCGTGAACGGGCTGCAGGATGATTTTGCGCGACATGACCGAGGCTGATCTCGATGCGGTGGCGGTGATCGAGCGCGAGGTGCACCCACATCCGTGGACGCGCGGGAATTTCAGCGATGCCCTGGCGAGCGGCTATCAATGCAAGATCGCTGGGTCGGCACAGCAGATGCTGGGATATGCAGTGATGCTGCTGGGGCCGGACGAGGCCGAGTTGCTCGACATCGCCATCGCTGCCGCGCATCAGCGCCAGGGCTGGGGTCGAAAGTTGCTGGGCGAGATGCTGGGGCTGGCGCGGCGACACCAGATGCGGCGCGTGGTGCTTGAAGTGCGCGTCTCCAACACGGCGGCGATCGGCTTGTATCGTCAGCTCGGTTTTGCCGATATTGGCCTGCGCCGTGATTACTATGCGGCCGAAAATGGACGCGAGGATGCGATATTGATGGGATGCATGTTATGAATATCCGCGACGAGGAAGTGCTGCGCGAGCTGAACCTGTACCCGCTGTGGGTCAGGCGTGATGCGCCGTTGCCGGCGGAATCCGCTGTCGGGTTATACCCGCAAGGAGTAGGCCGTGGTTGCCTCGAAGAGGTTCTCGCCCCCTTTGGGGGTACGGGGCTAAAGCCCCAACAACACACGCACAAACCCGACCCACAGGGTGCAGCGGGGTTGGCGGGTCGGACTTCAGTCCGACAAGTTGCTACCGACTGGGCACCCCTCAAACAGCAGGTGCGCGAGTGCACCGCCTGCGCGCTGCGCGCAGGCTGCACGCAGACTGTGTTCGGTGTAGGTGATGAACAGGCCGACTGGCTGTTCGTCGGCGAAGGGCCGGGCGCGGAAGAGGATGCGCGGGGTGAGCCCTTCGTGGGACAGGCGGGCAAGCTGCTCGACAACATGCTGGCGGCGATCAAGTTGAAACGGGGCGACAACGTGTATATCGCCAATGTCGTCAAATGCCGCCCGCCGGGCAATCGCACGCCGGCAGCGGACGAGATCGCCACCTGCCTGCCTTATCTGCAACAGCAGATCGCGCTGATCAAACCGAAACTCATCGTCGCACTGGGCAAGACCGCCGCCACAACCCTGCTCGGGCGCGAAGCCACACTCGGTTCGCTGCGCGGCGCGATACACAACCATCAAAATACGCCGCTCATCGTTACCTACCACCCCGCCTACCTTTTGCGCAGCCCGGCGGAGAAAGCCCGTGCCTGGCAGGACCTGTGTCTGGCGCGTGCAACCCTGCAACAATCAAACCCCGGAACTGAACGATGAAACAGCAAACAAGCACACCCAAGATACTCGTGGTGGAAGACAGCAAAGTCACCGTCAAGGTGCTGACCGGCTATCTCGCCAGCATGGGCGTGGAAAATCCCCTGGTCGCGGAAACCGGCACCCAGGCACTGCGCACTTTTCGCCGCGAACATCCGGACATCGTGTTGCTGGACGCGAAACTGCCCGACATCGACGGCTTCGAAGTGGCAAGCAAAATCCGCAAGGCGGAGCAGGGGGAAGAGTGGGCGGCCATCATTTTCCTGACGGCGATGAATAGCGACGAGGATCTGGCACGCGGTATCGCGGCCGGCGGCGACGACTATCTGGTAAAACCGGTGAGCGAAACGGTGTTTCACGCCAAGGTGCGCGCCATGCAGCGCCTGGTCGGGATGCAGCGCAATCTGGTCGAGGTTACGCGCAAGCTGGATGCGGCCAATGCCGAACTGCAACGCTTGTCCACCACCGACAGCCTGACCGGCATCGCCAACCGCCGCGCGCTGGATGATTTTCTGTCGCGCGAATGGCGGCGTTGCCAGCGCATGGAAAAGCCTTTGTCGCTGGTGATGCTGGACGTCGACTACTTCAAACTATTTAACGACAAATATGGTCATCAGGCAGGGGATGACTGCCTCAAACAGGTGGCGGCGCAGATCGCACGTGCCGCGCCGCGCGCCAGCGACCTGGCAGCGCGCTATGGCGGTGAAGAATTTTCACTGGTGTTGGGCGAGTCGGATGCGGATGGGGTGCTGTGGATGGCCGAACGGGTGCGCCAGATGGTTGCCGATTTGAGAGTCCCGCATTACGCGACGGACAGCAAGTTCGTCACGATCAGTTGTGGCGTGGTGTCGGTATTGCCGGACGATACGCGCTCAATCGAAACATTGATGCAGTCAGCCGATGCGGCGTTGTATCAGGCGAAACGCGGTGGACGCAACCGTACCGTCGTCGGCGAGTACGGGAAACGGTAGCGGCGATCGGCGCACCTCCGGAGTTTTCGTGCTACACATCCAACCCGGCCGCACACCCCGTCATCACCGGAGGAAGCGGGGGAAAACACTTTAATTCCATGTTTGACCAACGCCATGGCTGCGCATAATCGGCACATCTCCCCGGGCGGACGACATGTCTGAAGACAGCGATCTCGAAAAAACAGAATCACCCTCGCAACGCAAGCTGGACAAGTCGCGCGAGGACGGGCAGGTTGCGCGTTCGCGCGAGCTTTCCACTTTCATGGTGCTGCTGGCCGGCGGTGCCGGACTGTGGGTGATGGGCAGTGCCCTCGGCCAGGGTTTATTGCGCCTGCTGCATGAAGGTTTGACGCTGGACCGGCAACTCGCTTTTCATACCGACCTGCTGCTGCCGCGCCTGAGTGAATTGAGCAGCGAAGTGTTGCTGACTTTTTTGCCTTTTCTGTTTTTGCTGCTGCTGGTTGCTTTGTTCTCGCCACTGCTGATGAACGGCTGGCTGTTCTCGTTCAAACCACTGCAGCCCAATTTTGGCAAACTGAATCCCCTCAAAGGGATCGGCCGCATGTTCTCCAGCAACAGCCTGATGGAACTGGTCAAGGCGATTGGCAAGTCCATTATTGTTGGCGGCATCGGTGCCTGGGTGGTGTGGCATAACCGCGAGGCGGTGCTGCAACTGGTGAGCGAGCCGGCGGTGCAATCGATTCCGCACATGAGCAATCTGATCTGGTGGAGTTTCGCCGCCATCATGCTGGGCATGCTGCTGATCGTGGCCATCGATGTGCCGTTCCAGCTGTACGAGCACAGCAAAAAACTGAAGATGACCAAGCAGGAGGTGCGGCAAGAGGCGAAAGAGACCGAGGGCGACCCGCAGGTCAAGGGGCGCATCCGCAGCATGCAGCGCGAGATGGCCAGGCGCCGCATGATGTCTGCCATCCCCACAGCCGATGTGGTGGTGACCAACCCGACGCACTATGCGGTGGCGCTGAAGTACAGCGAAAACAGGATGCGCGCACCGGTCGTGGTGGCCAAAGGTTCGCATCTGCTGGCGGCGAAGATCAGGGAAATCGCCCAACAGCACAACGTACCCATCCTCGAAGCCCCCCCGCTGGCGCGCGCGCTGCACAAACATTGCGAACTCGGTGCCGCGATCCCGGAAGCGCTCTACACCGCCGTGGCGGAAGTGCTGGCCTACGTCTATCAATTGCGCCGCCACAAACAGGAGGGTGGCACAAAACCGGTGCTGCCGACTGCATTGCCGGTGCCGCAGGAACTTGATCCGGCGGCAGCCCGGCCGGGTTGAAGGAAGACTCCGTCGCCACCTGCTAAATGTGTCGCGCCCGACAAATTGCAGGCGGTGCCGTGAACCGGGCGAAGGGTGGTGTGCCATAATCCGGGCAGCCCACACGGATAAGGGTTCTTGTGATGCCCCGAACACACTCTAACTTGATTCTGCGCCCGCTGTTGCTGGCGTGCCTGCTGCTGGCGGGTACTGCGGTGGCGCGCGAAGTGCGGGTCGGCGTGTACGAGAACGAGCCGAAGATATTCACCGGTGTCGACGGAAAGCCTTCGGGTATTCTGGTTGAGCTGTTGCGCGAGATTGCGGTGCGCGAGGACTGGCAGCTGGTGTTTGTATCTTGCGAGTGGCAGCCCTGCCTGAAGTATCTCAGTGTGGGTGAGATCGATCTGATGCCGGATGTGGCGTATTCCGCAGAGCGCGACAAGCAGTTTGATTTCCACAAAATCCCTGCGCTGTATAGCTGGTCGCAGCTCTATACACGTAAGGGTACGAGTCTTGCCTCGCCGCCGGATCTGCAGGACATGCATATTGTGGTGCTGGAGGGTGCGATCCAGCTGGCCGGTTTGCAAACCATGCTGCATGCGTTTGGTGTCCGCGCCAAGATGACGACCGCGGCTTCGATGGAGGAGGCGTTCCGTCAGGTACAACGCGGGCAGGCGGATGCCACGGTGGCCAACCGTTATTTCGGTGAAATCCACGCGCATGAATTCGATTTGGTCGAATCACCGATCGTTTTTCAGCCGTCACGCCTGTTCTATGCGGCGGCACAGGGGCGCAACGCGGAGCTGCTGGCCGCAATCGACCGGCATCTGGATGAATGGTTGCAGTCCGAATCCTCGCCCTATTTCACTACCCTCAAGCACTGGGGTGGTGACCTGCGGCACGAGACCATACCTTCCCGCATATGGAGTGTGCTGCAGTTCATTGCATTGCTGTTGCTGGGTGTGACGGGTATCGCGCTGTTTCTGCGCTGGCAGGTGAGAAGCCGGACACGGCAACTGGCGGAAAGCCGTGCCGATTTGCAGGCCACGCTGAATACGCTGCCCGACATGCTGTTTGAGGTCGGGCTGGACGGGCGCTTTTATGATTATCACGCCGCAAACGACAATCAACCACTGGTGCCGGTCGCCGCCTTCATGGGCAAAACCATCGCCGAAATCATGCCGGCTGATGTCACCGAACTGGTCATGGGGGCACTCAGGGAGGCGAACGAGCGCGGCATTGCGCGCGGTGTGATTTATGCGCTTGACATGCCGCAAGGCAAACGCTGGTACGAGCTGGCGGTGGCGAAGAAAACCACGGCAGATCAGGCGGTGCCGCGTTTTGTCGTGCTGTCGCGCGATGTCACCCGGCGCAAGGATGCCGAGGCGCAACTGGCGCGCATGACCAAACTGTATGCCGCGTTGAGCCAGTGCAACCAAGCCATCGTGCGCTGTACCGACGAGGACGAACTGTTTCCGCAGGTCTGTCGTGATGCGGTCGAATTTGGCGGTATGCGCATGGCGTGGATCGGCATGCTGGATGAGACGGGTGACAAGGTCATCCCGGCTGCATCGTTCGGTGCCGGCACCGAGTATCTTGAGGGTATCGACATTTCGATCAGGGTGGATGAGGCGGCGGGTCGCGGCCCGACAGGGATAGCTTTGCGCGAGAATCAGCCGGTCTGGTGCCAGGATTTCCAGCATGATCCGATGACTGCAAACTGGCATGAGCGCGGTGCGGCATTCGGCTGGGCGGCTTCTGCCGCACTGCCGCTGCAACGCAAGGATGTGGTGGTCGGCACATTTACGCTTTATGCCGATACCGCCGGTGCGTTCGATGAATTTGCGCGCAATCTGCTGGTCGAGATGGCGATGGATATCGGTTACGCGCTAAATCGTTTTGCGGATATGCGCGAACGCCAGCAGATGCAGGACTCACTGCGCCAACTCTCGCTTGCGGTCGAGCAAAGCCCCAGCTCCATCGTCATCACCGATCTGGATGCCAACATCGTGTATGCCAATGCCACCTTTACCAAGGTTACCGGGTATGCCTTGGACGAAATAGTGGGGCAGAACCAGCGCCTGCTTAGTTCCGGTAAGACGGCCCGGGCGACCTATGACGACATGTGGGCGCATCTGACACGTGGTGAAAGATGGGAAGGTGAACTTATCAACCTGCGCAAGGACGGGAGCGAGTATGTTGAGGCCGTGCGCATCGCGCCGGTGCGTGACGAGCAGGGTGTGGTCAGAAACTATCTGACCATCAAGGATGACATCACCGAGAAAAAACAGGCCGAAGCACGCATCCAGCATCTCGCCCATTTTGATCAGCTTACCGGTCTGCCCAACCGTATCCTGCTGCAGGATCACTTCCGCTTTGCCGTGAGCCTGGCGCAGCGCAATCACGTACAGTTGGCTGTGCTGTTCCTTGATCTCGACCACTTCAAGGCCATCAACGACACCCTCGGCCACAATATTGGTGACCAGCTGCTGATGGAAGTCGGTCGCCGGCTGAAAGAGGCTGTGCGCGAGGAAGATACGGTGTCGCGCCAGGGTGGCGACGAGTTCATCCTGGTATTGCCCGGTGTCGATGCGAACGGTGCGGCCAAGGTGGCGCGCAAACTGATCGAGGCGGTTGCCGTCCCCTACCAGTACGATATGCATGAACTGGTCGCTACACCATCCATCGGTATTGCCCTCTATCCGGATGACGGCGAAGACATGGATACGCTGGCCAAGCATGCCGACGCGGCGATGTATCGGGCGAAGCAGGCGGGGCGCAACGACTTCTGTTTTTTCACCCAGGCGATGCAGGTCAATTCCTCGCGCAACCTGCGTCTGGCGACCGATTTGCGCCGTGCTCTTGCGCGCAACGAATTACAATTGCACTACCAGCCGCAGATCGCCATGCATGATGGCGGTGTGATCGGCGCGGAAGCCTTGCTGCGCTGGCAGCATCCGGAGCTGGGCATGATTTCGCCGGCAGAATTCATTCCGATCGCCGAGAATTCCGGACTCATCATTCCTGTTGGCGAGTGGGTATTGCGCACGGCGGCGATGCAGATGAAAGTCTGGCTCGATCAGGGCTGGCTGCTGGTGATCGCGGTCAATCTGTCGGCGGTGCAGTTCCGTCAGGCGGACTTGCTGCTGCGCATCTCGGCCATTCTGGCCGAGACCGGCTTACCCGCGCAGGCGCTGGAACTGGAACTGACCGAGGCGGTGGCAATGGATGATCCGCAGGGGGCCGTGGCAGTGATGGACAGGTTGCACGAACACGGCATCCGCATGTCCATCGACGACTTCGGCACCGGCTACTCGTCATTGAGTTATTTGAAACGCTTCAAGGTCTACAAGCTCAAGATTGACCAGTCTTTCGTGCGCGACATCGGCAGCGATCCGGAAGACAAGGCCATCGTCACCGCTATCATTAACATGGCGAGCAGCCTCGGCTTGCACACCATCGCCGAGGGCGTGGAGACGGCGGAACAACTCGCCTTCCTGCGCCTGCAGGGCTGCGACGAAGTACAGGGCTACTACTTCAGCAAACCGCTCACGGCGGAAGCATTCGGGGAGTTCCTGCGGCGCTAGCTGATTTCGTGGGTCGGACTTCAGTCCGACTGTTTTGTGGAACGCATAGTCATGGTAAAAACTGACGCAGTTGAGGTTTTTCTCGCGCTGTCGGACTGAAGTCCGACCCACAGGGGGTGTCGCGAAGGTTGTGGGCCGGGTTTCAACCCGACAATGTGCTTCAGGAAGCTGTCGGACTGAAGTCCGACCCACAATAATGCAGCCGATTAAATAGCCGTCCATTTCCCGTTCTATTCCCCTCTTTGCTTTGCCCCTCGCTCCCGATAATACGCATGCGCCTCCATCCCATTACTCCCGGAGGCAAAGCACAAAGATCGGGACGCGAGATGAATGACATGCTACAAATCTTGAAGACTTCTTTACTGCGCGGTGGTGTGCGCAGTATGGCGGGGCCGTTGTTGATCGTGATGATCCTGTCGATGATGGTGCTGCCGCTGCCGCCAATGCTGCTGGATATTCTGTTTACGTTCAATATCGCGCTGGCGATCATGGTTCTGCTGGTGGCGATGAATACCACCCGGCCGCTTGATTTTGCGGTGTTCCCGGCGGTGTTGTTGATCTCCACCCTGTTGCGTTTGTCGCTCAATGTGGCTTCCACCCGCGTGGTGCTGCTGGAGG
>DISA01000005.1:181-24822 GCA_002421915.1 Gallionellaceae bacterium UBA6222 | reverse complement strand
GATGAACGACTACGCCGATCGCCACATCGACAAGCATGTGAAACGCACCCGGAACCGCCCGCTCACCAGCGGCAAAGTGACTGAACGCGAGACACTGTGGCTGGCTATCGTGTTGGCACTACTCGCCTTCGCGCTCATCCTGCCGCTGCACCCATTGACATGGCTGCTCGCTTTCCCCGCCCTGTTTCTTGCGGCGAGTTACCCCTTCACCAAACGCTTCTTCGCCGTCCCGCAAGCCTNNGGCATCGCCTTCGGCTTCGGCATTCCGATGGCCTTCGCCGCCACCCTCGGCCACGTACCGCCCGTTGCGTGGGTGCTGTTGCTCGCCAACGTTTTCTGGGCCCTTGCGTATGACACCGAATACGCAATGGTGGACAGGGACGACGACATCCATCTCGGCATCCACTCCTCCGCACTGTTCTTCGGCGAGCACGATGTGGCGGCAGTGATGGCGTGCTACACCGCCACCCTGCTGCTGCTGGGATTGGCAGGAGTGATGGCCGACTTGGGATTGGTTTACTTCGTTGGCTTGGTCATCGCGGCAGGCATCGCGCTGTATCACTACACCCTCATCAAGGACAGAAGCCGCGACAAATGCTTCGCGGCTTTTCTGCACAACAACTGGTTCGGGGCGGCGGTGTTTGCCGGGGTGGCGGGAGATTATTGGCTCCGATAGCCGGCAGGCTCATTTCACCTGTTCAAGCGCCTTGGTGAAGCGGTCCTTGTTCATTCTCATTTTGGCACTTTCCTCGGCCACTTTCTTTCTGGCTTCTTCCATGTTGACGGGATTGCCAACCTGCACGACACCGACCATGCCCATGGGTTTATGGGCATCGCAGGCATAGAGATAGACGCCCTCCTTTTCCAGTTTTACCCGAAACTCCACATCGAACGGACCCTTCCATGTCTTTGCATTATCGGGAACCAGCAGGCTGCTGCTGTTATGCCCTTTGTTGGTGGGGATAAAAATAATCGTGTCATTGACGCTGGCTTTGACAAAGCTGGGCTCAAAAGTAAGCATGCCCCCGGTTTCCGATTTGTCGAGCATCGTGACCTCGATGTCGGCAGCGTTGACCGGTGCAGTGCAAAGAACCAAACCCAAAATAGCAGCAATCTGAATTTTTGACGTGTACATGGCTGTACTCCTTTAATAGGGTAACCGTGGGACGACAGATACAAATCCTTTCTCCTTCTTCCAGCAGACTGCGCAACATCCACGCGTTCTTTTGGCTCCGACATCACGCGGTGATGAAACCGCCGCATGAGTCTTCACCGAAAGAATGCGTGAGCGCCGCCATACCCGTCAGAACAGTTCACTCCTCCAACAGACTGCGAAGCATCCACGCGTTCTTTTCATGCACTTCCATGCGGGCGGAGAGCAGATCGACAGTGGGCTGATCGCCCGCTTTCTCGGCGATGGGCAGCACTTCGCGGGCGGTGCGCGCCACTGCCTCCTGCCCTTCGACAAGTTGCTTGATCATTTCTTTCGCGCCCGGCACGCCGCTGCTTTCCTTGATGCTGGTGAGCGAGGCGAATTCCTTGTAACTGCCCGGTGCGGGATAACCCAGGGTGCGGATACGCTCGGCAACCAAGTCCACCGCGTTCCACGTTTCCGTGTATTGCGCCATGAACATCAAGTGCAGTGTCTGGAACATGGGGCCGGTGACGTTCCAGTGGAAGTTGTGGGTCTTGAGGTAGAGGGTGTAGGTGTCGGCCAGCATCCGGCCGAGACCGGCGGCGATCTTTTTGCGGTCCTTCTCGCTGATGCCGATGTTGATAGCGGATATTTTACTCATGATCGTTCTCCTTTCCTGTTTCTAAAACACAACAATCCATCAGGCATTCACTCAACACTGACGGGGCTATCACCACTAAACCGGGGCCGCCTTGGCAAGCCGGGGCAGACCGACCAACTTGCTCATCTCATCGCGTTCTGCGGCAGAGCTTCCGGTCAGCACGAATCCGTCCATACACTAACCGGCATCGGTAAAGGCCATTTTCACGCCGCCGCCCGCGTTCAATATACGCCAATTTCCGGCAGCGTCGGCGGGCAGCACGGCCAACTGCGGAATAACGGTATTTGGTGTGTGCCATCGATTCGCCGGCGAGAGCCGTTTCCAGATTGGCGTGAGCCTTGATATCGGGTCGTTGCATGATGTTGCCCCGGTTGGTTGATGGCTGTGATACATCCACGGCCTGCAATATAGGTATTGCCGGAATATCAATCCAATTGATTGTTCAAACATATATGATTTATTATGCAAATCATAAGGAGATCGGCATGACACTCAACGAGCTGCGCTTCATCGTCGCCGTGGCACAGCAACGCAACTTCCGCCGTGCGGCGGAAAAAGTCTTCATCAGCCAGCCCGCGCTGTCGCTGGCGATCCAGAAGCTGGAGGACGAGTTGGGCTTGAAGATATTCGAGCGCGGCAAGGGTGATGTTACCGTCACCCCCATCGGCAGCGCCGTCGTCGAGCAGGCCCAGCGCGTGCTGGAAGAGGCGGAGCGTATCCGCGAGATTGCCGCCCAGGGGAAGAACCAGCTCACCACCCCCCTCCGCGTCGGCATCATCCACAGTGTCGGTCCTTATCTGCTGCCCGATCTCATTCCCGCGTTGAGAAAGGTCGCCCCGCGAATGGCCCTCGAAATAGAAGAGAACATCACCGCCAATCTGGATGTCCTGCTGCGCAGCGGCAAGCTGGATGTCATCATCATCGCGCTGCCATTCAGCGACAGCGGTATCCTCACCCGCCCCTTATATGACGAACAATTCGAGGTGGTGGTCAGCAGCAATCATCGCTGGGCGGCGCGCCGCAGCGTCAATCCGGCCGAGCTGCCTGTGGAGAAAGTGCTGTTGCTCGATTCCGGCCATTGTTTCAGCAACCAGGTCGAGGAGGCCTGCCCGGAATTGCATCGCCGGGGGGCGGATATCCAGCGGGGCACCTCGCTGGAAACCATCCGCAACATGGTCGCTTCCGGTCTCGGCATCACCGTGCTGCCCGCCTCGGCCAACAGCGCGCGCTACCGCAGCAAACTGTTGCGTGTCATCCCGTTCACCCGGCCGATCCCGGCGCGGCGCATCGCGCTGGCCTGGCGCAAGAGCTTCCCCCGCCATGATGCAATTGAGGCATTGGCAAAGGCGGTGGCACAGGCTGATGTGACCGGCATCCAGCATCTGGAGTAACCATGCACGATCAACCCTACCGCCAGAATCCGCTGCTGCGTTTGAGCTACAGCCTCATCGCACCGATTTACGACTTTGTCATCGAGCGGCCGATGCGCGGGGCGCGCAAACGCTCGCTTGCCGCTTTGCCGGCCGGCGACACCATGCGCGTACTGGTCAGCGGTGTCGGCACCGGACTCGATCTGCCCTGGTTGCCCGTTCAGCACCATTACACCGCTCTCGATTTCAACCCGGCGATGCTGGCGCGCGCCGTGCCGCGCAGTACAGGGCTGGAGATGGATTTTATTTTGGGCGACAGCATGGCGCTGCCATTTGCCGACGCAAGTTTTGATTGCGTCGTGCTGCACCTGATCACGGCGGTAGTTCCGGAACCGCCGCGCTGCCTGGCCGAGGCGGTGCGCGTGCTCAAACCCGGCGGCACGATTCTGCTGTTCGACAAGTTTTTGCGGCCGGGACAAAGTGCACCGCTGCGCCGTCTGTTCAACGTGCTCACCCGCCGCATGGCGACGCGCATGGATGTGGTATTCGAGGAGGTGTTGTGCGCCGCGCCGGAACTGCGAGTGGCGAGCGACACGCCGGCACTTGGCGGTGACTGGTTCCGCCACATCCGGCTGGTTAAATTTAGAGCTGACGATTGATCACGCGTGGAACGCGGGGCTCAAATCTTCAGCGCAAAAGTGCTCTCCTGGTTTTGTTTTCTCCGCGATCTCCGCGCCTCCGCGTGAGAATGTTTTTTCCAGGTTACAGCAGGTGCTTGGCGAACTGCTCCAGCGGCCCGACAGCAATAATGAGCACGAGCTGACAGGCGAGAAACAGCAGCAGGATAGAAAGATCAACGCGGCCCAGCAGCGGCATGATGCGGCGCACGGGTTGTACAAAGGGTCGATTGACGGCCGCCAGCAGGGGGGCAATCGGCGTGCGCGGATTGACCCAGGACAGAATCGCCTCGACCAGCAGGCTGACGATCAACAGGTAGAGGCTGAATTTAAGCAGTTTGACTGCCGTCCACAGCAGCAATCCGGCCAGCGGGAAATGGGTGTAGGGGTAGCCCTGCAAACCAAGAAAAGCCACCAGATAGAAAAATTCCACCCCAAACGCCAGCAACAGGCTGGCGCTATCCAACCCCCATGCGGCCGGAACGGAACGGCGCGCGCGGAGTACCATAAAATCAGTGATCGCCATGACAAATTCACCCAGCGGGTTGCGCATCGGCACGCGCAGCCACACTGCGTGGAAACGAAACAGCAGAATGGCAGCGAACGGTTGCAGCAAGGCATCAAGCAGGAACAGCAGGGCTTCACCCATCATGCATCCTTCCCGAGTTCATCGCCGAGTTCTTTGGAACGGGCTGCTGCAGCATGTGCTGCCGCAATAATGTGCTGCCGCACCTGATTGGCCTCCAGGCTCAACAAGGCGCGCTCGGTGGTGCCATTTTTGGAGGTCACCTTGGAGCGCAGCACAGGGACGGTTTCTTTGCTGTCATCAGCCAGTTTGGCGGCGCCAATAAAGGTGTCGAGCACCAGTTGCCGCGCCTGAGATTCGTCCAGCCCCAGTTCGATCGCCGCCTGCTGCATGGCCTCAATGAAATAGAACACGTAAGCCGGGCCGCTGCCGGAGATGGCGGTCACTCCGTCCAGTTGCACTTCCTGCTCCACCCACAAGGTGGTGCCCACCGCCTCGAGGATGGATTCTGCCCGCACGCGATCTTCTTCCCTCACTTGGGGCAGCGCGTACAGGCCGGTGACCCCAAGCCGGATCAGTGCCGGTGTGTTCGGCATCGCGCGCACCACGTTGTGCGTGCCCAGCCAGCGCGCGATGTCCTGCGCCCGGATGCCGGCCGCGATCGAAATCACCAGTTGCCCTGTAAGCAGGGGGGCCAAATCTGCACATGCCTGGCGCATTTGTTGCGGCTTGACCGCCAACAGCACGATCTCGCAATACGAGACCGCATCGCTCATATCTGTCGTTGCGCGCACCACGAACTTGCGGTGGATAGCCGCACAGCGCGCCTCATCCAGCTCGACCACGCGAATCCTGGATGGCGCGTACCCGCGCTTGACCATTCCACCGACCATCGCCTTGGCCATGTTGCCGCCGCCAATAAAACAGATATTCATTTCGTTCTCCCCCTAATTGCGTGAGCCGAAGATCGCGGTACCGATGCGCACGATGGTCGCGCCTTCCAAAATCGCCGCCGCAAAATCATGCGACATGCCCATGGAGAGCGTGTCCAACTGCAAACCCTGCCGGTTCAAATCTTCCAGCAACTCGCGCATCCGCGCGAACGGTGCGCGCTGCTGCAAACCCGTGGCCGGCGCGGGGATGGCCATCAAACCACGCAATCTCAACTGGGGCAACCGCGCCACTGCGCGCGCCAGCTGTGCCACCGCCTCGGGCGCGACCCCGCTCTTGCTTTCTTCGCCACTCACGTTCACCTGCAGACAGATATTGAGTGGCGGCAGATGGGGCGGACGTTGTGCCGCAAGGCGCCCGGCAATTTTCAGCCGGTCCACGCTGTGTACCCAGGCAAAATTTTCTGCAATGGGACGGGTCTTGTTGCTCTGAATGGGGCCGATGAAATGCCACTCCAGCGGCAGGTCACGCAAGGCTTCGATTTTGTCCAGTGCTTCCTGCAGGTAGTTCTCGCCGAATGCAAGCTGTCCGGCATGATAGGCCTCGCGCACGGCCTCTGCCGCAAATGTTTTGCTCACCGCCAACAGCTGCACCGCATCCTCACTGCGTCCGGCCTCGCGGGCTGCCCGCACAATGGCCAGCTTCACGGCTTGCAAGTTGGAAAGGATTGCAGTCATAATCCGGCGGCCTGCGCGATGTTGGCGGTTGTTTTAACGACTGGGGAATTATATATGGATATCACCGAACTGCTCGCCTTCGGCGTGAAGAACAAGGCCTCCGACTTGCATCTTTCAGCAGGCTTGCCGCCAATGATCCGCGTGCATGGCGACATGCGCCGTATCAATCTGCCGCCGATGGAGCACAAAGAAGTGCACGCCATGGTGTACGACANNCATCATGAACGACGGCCAGCGCAAGCATTACGAGGAGAACAAGGAAGTCGATTTCTCGTTTGAAGTGCCAAATCTGGCGCGTTTCCGGGTCAACGCCTTCATCCAGAATCGCGGTGCCGCGGCTGTGATGCGCACCATTCCCTCCAAAATTCTCAGCCTGGAAGACCTCAAGGCGCCCAAGATCTTTGAGCCCATCGCCGAGTATCCGCGCGGCCTGGTGCTGGTGACCGGACCCACCGGTTCCGGCAAATCGACAACACTGGCGGCGATGGTCAATCATGTCAATGAAAAAGAGATGGGGCACATCCTGACCGTGGAAGACCCGATTGAGTTCGTGCACGAATCGAAGAAGTGCCTGATCAACCAGCGCGAGGTCGGCCCGCACACCCTGTCGTTCAACAATGCCTTGCGCTCGGCGCTGCGTGAAGACCCGGACGTGATCCTGGTTGGCGAAATGCGCGACCTGGAAACGATCCGCCTCGCCATGTCGGCAGCGGAGACCGGCCACTTGGTGTTCGGCACGCTGCACACCAGTTCTGCGGCCAAGACCATCGACCGCATCATCGACGTGTTCCCCGCCGACGAGAAGGAAATGGTGCGGGCGATGTTGTCCGAGTCGTTGCGCGCGGTGATCTCGCAGACCCTGCTCAAAACCAAGGACGGCAGCGGCCGCGTCGCGGCGCACGAGATCATGCTGTGCACCCCGGCCATCCGCAACCTGATCCGCGAAGCGAAAGTGCCGCAAATGTATTCCGCCATCCAGACCGGCGGCAACATCGGTATGCAGACGCTGGACCAATGCCTGACCGATCTGGTCAAACGCGGGGTCGTTGCTTCGGCGGAAGCGCGCAGCAAGGCGGTAAACAAGGAACTGTTTCCAGGCTGATAACCTGCTGATCAAGGAGTTACATCATGGAAAGAAACCAGGCCACCGAGCTCGTGCACAATCTGTTGCGCGGCATGATCTCGCAGAATGCGTCCGACCTGTTCGTCACCGCAGGTTTCCCGCCGGCGTTCAAGGTTGACGGCAAGATGACGCCCGTCTCGAATCAGGCATTGACTTCCCAGCACACACAGGAGCTGGCGCGCAGCATCATGAACGACCGCCAGGCTTCCGAGTTTGAATCCACGCACGAAAGTAATTTCGCCATCAGCCCGCCCGGCATCGGGCGCTTCCGCGTCAATGTGTTTATGCAACAGCAGCGCGTTGGCATGGTATTGCGCACCATCACCACCAAGATTCCAAGCTTTGAAGAGCTCGGCCTGCCGCCCACCCTGAAAGATGTGGTGATGACCAAGCGCGGACTGGTCATCCTGGTTGGCGGCACCGGCTCCGGCAANNCCACGCTGGCGGCGATGATCGGCCACCGCAACCGCAACAGCTTTGGCCACATCATCACCATTGAGGATCCGGTCGAATATGTGCATGACCACGACAAGTGCATCATCACCCACCGCGAAGTTGGGGTGGATACCGACAACTGGCACAACGCACTGAAGAACACCNNTCGGCGAGATCCGCGACCGCGAAACGATGGAATACGCGGTGGCCTTTGCCGAAACCGGCCACCTGTGCCTGGCGACCCTGCACGCCAACAGCGCCAACCAGGCACTGGACCGCATCATCAATTTCTTCCCGGAAGAGCGCCGCGAACAACTGCTGATGGATTTGTCACTCAACATCAAATCACTTATCTCGCAGCGGCTGATCCCCAAACGCGACGGCAAAGGACGCGCCGCCGCCTTTGAGATCCTGCTCAATTCGCCGCTGATCTCCGACCTGATCTTCAAGGGTGAAGTACACCAGATCAAGGAAGTGATGGCGAAATCGCGCGAACTCGGCATGCAGACTTTCGACCAGGCGCTGTTTGATTTGCACGAAACCGGGGCGATCAGTTACGAGGAGGCTCTGAAGAACGCCGACTCGGTCAACGATTTGCGCTTGAGAATAAAACTGGAGAGTCAGGGTTCCAAAGACCGCGATGTAATGAGCGGCACCGAAGGCTTGCGCATGACTTGACGTACCCGCCCCCCTGCCAAACCGCGCCCGGAGAAGCAGCCGCCTCAGTGACCCGCACGGTCACCACGGCCTTGCAAAAGGCAGCCGAATGAGTAGCCGAGCAGCGCCATGAAGAACAGCGCGAACGCGCCCAGCAGACCCATCATCAGATAGCGGTTCCCCTGGGTCTCCGGCGCGCGGAACATCTGCTGCTTGGCAAAATTCGAGATTCCGTCTTTGACTGAAGTGATCTCATTTTGCAGCCTGCGGTCCACGCCCAAGACCTGCTTGTCCACCGCGCCGGGAAAATCTCCGTCCATGGTTTGCAGTTTGCTGTGGGCGTTCAGATACTTGGACAGCAGGGATTTGTGTTCGCCAATCAGGTGGTCTATCGCCGCAGTATCCATACCGATGTTCTGCATGGCGGTTTTTGCCTTCAGCAAGGCGTATTGCACGGCAATACTGGCTTCCTTGAAGCCCTGCTGGTGTTTGTCATACACCCCCCGGTCACTGGAACGCAGCAGCATGTCTTTCCATTCCTGAACCTGCCTGCCCAGACCGATAGCTGCATCATCCAGATCCTCCTCGATCTCCAGCAGTTGCACGCTGCGCCGGGCCGACGAGTCGTTCACCTGGGAAACCAGCTGCGACAATTGATATCCGCCGAGCGCGGACAGCATCGCCATGACGATGGCGAATATCATAAAGTTTCTTGACTGAAAGATTGGTCCAGGCGCTCTTGTTTTCATTGGATTAGTTCCGGGAAATGGCTCTGCGCGTGTCAGACGGGGCGCTTGCCCTTACTTCGGACGATTGCTTCCCGCCACGATCTTGTACTCGAATAAACGGCACTCGATCGCGCCGTTGTAGAGCGGTGTGCGCTTGGAGGGGACCAGCCGCATCAGCTTGATGATGCGCAGGTCGGCGGTGAACAGGTAGGCACTCCAGCCGCCGAATTTCTTTTTCAGCACATTGCCGAGTTGGGGATACAGTTCTGCCAATTCATCTTCATCGCCCATACGTTCGCCATAGGGCAGGTTGGCGACCAAGACACCTTCTTTCTCGGGTGGCGACGCTTCCAGCACGTTGCACTGTTTCAGATCCACGGTTTCGCGGATACCCGCTTCATCCAGATTCTGGTGCGCGGCCTTGAGCGCGTCGCCATACAGGTCGCTGCCGTAGATCGGCAGTTCGCTCACCGGCAGTTGCGCGGCGATAGCGGCTTCGCGCAGCGCGTTCCAGGTCTTGGCGTCGAAGTTCTTCAATTTCTCGAAAGCGAAATGGCGCGCGATGCCGGGCTGGATGTTGAGCGAGATCTGCGCCGCCTCGATGAGAAAAGTGCCGCTGCCGCACATCGGGTCGAGCAGCGGGATGCCGGGCTGCCAGCCGCTCATCTTCAGGATTCCCGCAGCAAGATTTTCGCGCAGCGGGGCGATGTTGGTGTGCAGGCGCACGCCACGCTTGTACAGCGCATCACCGGAAGTATCCAGATACAGGGTAAATTCTTCGCCCTCGAAAAAGGCGTGGATACGCATGTCGGGATCGAGCTTGGCCACACTGGGACGCGCATTTTTCTCGGCGCGGAACTTGTCGCAGACCGCGTCCTTGATCTTGAGGGTGATGAACTCCAGACTCTTGAGCGGGCATTTGATCGCGGTGACCTTGACCAGGATGGTGCAGCTTACGTCGAACCAGCGCCCCCAGGGCAGATCGTATACGGCTTGATAGACGTCCTGCTCATTGCGGAACGGCGCGGCGTCCTTTACCCGCCACAGAATGCGCGAGGCAAGACGGCTTTGCAGATTGATGCGGTAGCAGGTCGGCCAGTCACCCGCGAAGGCGATACCGCCGGCGCTGATGCGCACATCGGCGGCGCCGAACGAGGTCAGTTCATCGGCGAGGAGTTTTTCCAGCCCGCGCGGACAGGTGGCAAAGAAATCCGGCATGTTAGAAAGGTTTCACAACGACAAGGATAACAACAGCAAGCAGAACGAACACCGGCACTTCATTGAAGAAGCGGAACCAGACGTGGCTGCGGGTATTGCGATCCTGTGCAAACACTTTTAGTAAATGACCACAATACAGGTGATAACCCACCAATCCTGCAACCAATGCGGTCTTCACATGCAGCCAGCCGCCGCTGAAACCGTAAGCGAACCACAGCCACAGACCGGTGATGACGGCCAGCGCACCGATGGGCGTGACGAACTTGTACAACTTGCGCTCCATCAGTTTGAAACGCTCGCGCACCGCCGGCTCTTCCGCCATCGCGTGATTGACAAAGATGCGCGGCAGATAAAACAGGCCGGCGAACCAGCTTACAACAAAAAAGATGTGAAATGCTTTCAGCCACAACATGGATTGCTCCTCAACAATATGTGCAATCCAGGGTTTGTAGGTGCGAATTTATTCACACTACAATCGTCACCCTGGCATTGGGCGAATTAATTCGCCCCTACAAAACTACCTCGACAACCTGTGCCGGAACAACACCAGCGACACATAAAAACCGGCCAGCGTATACGCCAACAGCACCGCGATATGCAGCACGGTCTGCGGCGGCACAAGGCCGCTCATCAATGGACGCGCCAGCTCCACGGCATGCGTCAGCGGCAACATGCCGGCAACTACCTGCATGCTTTCCGGCAACTGGGTGACCGGAAAAAAAACGCCGCATAGTAGCATCATCGGCGTGATGACCAGAGTGAAGTAGTACATGAAAAAATCGTAGGCAGGTGCCAGCGCGGTGATGATAAGGCCAATGGCAGCAAAGGTCAGGCCGATCAACAGCGCCAGCGGAATCATCCACAGCGTCAGCAGCGAATGCGTCAGACCGAGCAGCCAGATCACCAGCAGCACCGCCACTCCCGACATCAGGCTTTTGGTTGCCGCCCACAGGATCTCGGACAACACGACATCATCCAGCGTGACCGGCGTGTTGAGGATCGCCTCCCACGTGCGCTGCTCGTGCATGCGCGCGAAGCCGGAATAGAGTGCCTCGAAACTGGCGCTGTTCATCGACGAATAACACAGCGTACCGGCGGCGAGAAAGGTGATGTAGGACACACCCCCGATCTCCGGCAACAAACTACCGAGGCCGTAACCCAAGCCCAGCATGTAGATGACCGGGTCGGCCAGATGGCCGAGGATGGAAGGTGCCGCGACCTTGCGCCAGACCAGCCAGTGGCGCCGCCAGATCGGCAGGAAGCGCATGCTTAAAACGGGCAGCGCATAATGACTCATGCTCGCTCCCTCATTTCACGGCCGGTCAATTTAAGGAACACATCTTCCAGATTTGCCGGGCGGTGCAGATAGCGCAATGCGCCTTGTGTTTGCAGATGCGTAACCAGAGGCTGCGCGTCCTGCACGTAACAGAAAGCGGATTCACCGCTCACTTCAAAGCGTTGCGCATAACCCGCTGCATGCTCCCGCGCCCACGATCCGGCATCCTCGCCGTACACCTCCACCACCTGCGGCTCGATGTGCGTTTCGATCAAGGCGCGCGGACTGCCCTCGGCAATCAGGCGCCCATTGTCGAGCACGGCGAGGCGATGACACAACCGCTCGGCTTCGTCCATGAAATGGGTGGTGAGCAGCAGCGTCTTGCCTTGCCGCGTCAACTCACGCAGCCGTTGCCAGATCAGGTGGCGTGCCTGCGGGTCAAGGCCGGTGGTGGGTTCGTCCAGAAAGATCACGTCTGGATCGTTCACCAGCGCGCGCGCCAGGGTCAGCCGGCGTTTCATGCCACCGGACAGCGCCGGCACTTTGGCATCGCGCTTGTGGTAGAGACTGGCGAATTCCAGCAGCGCCGGGATGCGTGCCTCGATCTCGCTGTCCGGCATGCCGAAATAGCGGCCATAGACCAGCAGGTTTTCCGCCACAGTGAAATCAGGATCAAGGTTGTCCATCTGCGGCACCACACCGACGCGGATACGCGCCTCGCGCGCGGCCTGCGGTACCGGCAGGTCGAGCAGGGTGGCCGTACCCGCATCCGGCGCGATCAATCCCAGCAGCATGCGCAGGGTTGTGGTCTTGCCCGCGCCGTTGGGACCGAGCATCCCAAAGCATTCGCCCTTATAAATGGACAGGTCGAGGCCATCCACCACGCGCTGCCCGGCGTAGGACTTTTGCAGGCCCGAAGCTTTGATTACCGCATTCATTCGTAGAACCTTTTTGCCACAGAGTTCACAGAGAACACAGAGAGGTCTGTGACGGGTTTTTCTCTGTGCGCTCTGTGTTCTCTGTGGCTAATTTGTTTTTGACTCACAGCTCGACTCCATTGAAATGCCGCTTCACGATGTCGCGCAACTGCGTCAATCGGCCATGAAAAAAGTGGCCGGCTCCGGGCAGCACCACGATCGGCAGGTGCTGCGGTCGCGCCCACTCGAAAGCATCGGCCAGCGACACCACATCATCCTGTTCGCCGTGGATGACCAGTGTGTCGGGCGACACCGCCGGCATGGCAAAGCGGCCCACCGCGGGTGCGGCCAGTACCAGGTGTTGCGGCTTCAGAAGTTCTGCGGCACGCGCAGCGACATAGCCGCCGAAAGAAAAACCGGAGAGCAGTAGCGGCAATTCCTCCCCAAACTGCGCCTGTGCATAATGCACGACAGCGAGCAGATCCTCCGTTTCCCCGTCGCCGCCGGAGTATTCACCCCCACTCGCACCGACACCGCGAAAATTAAAGCGCAGCACGACACAACCGAGCTCGGCAAAAGTCTTGGCCAACGTTACCGTCACCTTGTTCTCCATCGTGCCGCCCATGGTCGGTAGCGGGTGCACCACGACCGCAATGCCAATTGGCAGTTCGGTCGGCACGTGCGCGACGCCGTCAAGATTACCGGCCGGGCCCGCCAGAGAAAATTTTTGCAGGGTAATCGCCATCAGATCTTCAAGCGTTCCACGACTCGGCCGAGCCTGAGATGCTCTTCGATGATCTCGTCCAGATCGCTTTCATCGACGTAGGTGTACCACGTCCCTTCGGGATAGATCACCAGCACCGGCCCTTCGTCGCAGCGATTCATGCAACCCGCCGAGTTGATGCGTATCTTGTTCTGCCGGTCGGAGAGGCCAAGCGTCTTGACCTTGTCTTTCACGTAATCGCGCATCTTTTGCGCGCCGTGGTTATTGCAGCAGGCACTGCCGTCCTCGCGTTGGTTGGTGCAGAAAAATACGTGCTTGTCGTAATACGGTGCCATCAGAACCCCTTGTCTTGGTTGAGAATCCGCCTGAAAGCCAGGCTCGAATACAGCCACACCAACAGCGGAAACAGTACCGACACAACCTGCGCCATATTGTTGAGATTGCGCAGGTGTCCATAGTGCCAATGATAAAGCTGCATGGCCGCCGATGGCGCGCTGCTGTCCATCAGCCTGAATACCAGCAGCATGTAAGCTCCCGCCACCAGAATCATCAATGCCAGCAACTGCGGGGGCCTCAAGCAGGCACTCACCCCCAGCAGCGCCATGCCCAGCAGCAACCCCAGCATGGCCTCGCCATTCAACCACAGCATGAGCGCCCAGGATTTCAGCAACACCGCCGCCATGATGAACTTGCCCAGCGCCACCAGACACACGGTGAACAACAATCCCCCCGCGGCATCCCGCTTGCTGCGAAATAGGGTCAGCAATAACAATCCGGCCAGCCATAGGTTGAGCGTCACGGCAAGGCCGCCCCAGAGACTGACCGCCATGTCAGGCATGGTCGAAAATGCCGGGGCGATGCTGATGAAGACATTGCCCAGCATCGGCAATGACGGATTGATCTGCGCGAACATCCACAGCAGCACCAGCGCCAAACCAAAATCCACACCCGCTCCGCGTTGAAACAACTCGATACGCCAGCGCGTGGCCCGCTTAAACCAAGGCTGGGGGGCGATGGTGGCGGCCAGCAGCGCACCGCAAAAAGCACCCGCCGTATTGGTCAGCACATCGATACCGGTGCTGGCGCGGGAAGGCAAAAATACCTGCGCGTATTCCATTGCCAGCGACAGCAATAGCCCGCCCAGAGTGGCGAGAAGCAGGCTACGCAACACGTGATGGCGCGCCATCAGGGTGAGCGCCCACAACAAACCAAATGGCAGGTAGGCCAGCCAGTTGATCAGGGCATCGAAGGGGGTATAAGTCCGTACCAGCGGTGATGTCATCACCTGCCAGAAATGACCTGTCGGAACTTGCCAACCCGCAAACGGTGACAGACTGGCATAAATGATCATCAGCCCATAACAGGCCAGCAGGTAGCGCCGCAACAAAGAGCGGCGTCCCCCGGTCATGCCCATTTTTATCTGGCGGGAGTTGAACAAGCAATTGGCCCCATTCGGTTTGATTCCGTGAACGGCGCGGGAAAGGATGTGCCCGCGATCCACCGATGCAACGGTATTCAGCAAAACATCCGGCGGGGATTATGGCATACCCTGCCGCCCCGGCGGCTTGGGCGGTCAGGTCGATAGCGCCCGGCGCTAATGCGCCTCATCCCAGTTCTGACCTTCACCCAGCCCCACTTCCAGCGGCACTTTGAGTTGTGCAACATTGCACATCAGTGCACGCACTTTTGCTTTGACCAGCACCAACTCCGCTTGCGGCACTTCCAGCACCAGTTCGTCATGCACCTGCATGATGAGCTTCGTTTCCAGCTTTTCCTTTTCCAGCCAGTCCTGCACCGCAATCATCGCCAG
Organism: Gallionellaceae bacterium UBA6222; assembly: GCA_002421915.1. Classification (GTDB taxonomy): domain Bacteria; phylum Pseudomonadota; class Gammaproteobacteria; order Burkholderiales; family Gallionellaceae; genus Sideroxyarcus. Next base: position 9,937 of record DISA01000005.1, on the reverse strand, counting down.
CTTGATCAAATCCGCCGCCGTGCCCTGCATCGGCGCATTGATGGCGGCGCGCTCGGCCGCCTGTCTTCTCATGCCATTGGCGCCGTTGATCTCGGGTAGCCACAGGCGGCGCCCGAACCAAGTCTCGACGAAGCCTTGCGCTTTCGCCTGTTCGCGTGTGTCATCCATGTAACGTTTCACCCCGGGGTAGCGCGCGAAATAAAGGTCGATGTATTGTTGCGCCGCCGCGCGCTCGATCCCGAGCTGGCTCGCCAGGCCGAAGGCGGACATGCCATAGATGAGACCAAAGTTGATGACCTTGGCGTAGCGGCGCTGTTCGCTGCTTACGTCAGCCAGCGGCACGCTGAATACCTCGGCGGCAGTGGCACGGTGAATGTCCTCATTGTTGGCGAACGCCTTGAGCAAGCCTTCATCGCCGGACAAGTGCGCCATGATGCGCAGTTCGATCTGCGAATAGTCGGCGGAAACGATGCGCGAGCCGGCGGGTGCGATGAAAGCTTCGCGGATGCGGCGGCCTTCGGGGGTGCGCACGGGGATGTTCTGCAGGTTGGGATCGCTCGATGACAGACGTCCGGTGACGGCGACGGCCTGCGAGTAGCTGGTGTGCACACGGCCCGTTTTGGTGTTCACCATCAGCGGCAGTTTGTCGGTGTAGGTGGATTTGAGTTTCGCCATGCCGCGATGTTCCAGCAGCAGCTTGGGCAGCGGGTAGTCGAGGGCGAGTTCCTGTAGCACTTCTTCGTCTGTGGAACGCGCGCCGGTGGCGGTCTTCTTCTTGGACGGGATACCGAGTTTGTCGAACAGGATCTCCTGCAATTGTTTGGGTGAGGCGAGGTTGAACGGTTGCCCGGCCAGCTTAAACGCCTGCTGCTCGATCTCGTTCAGCCGCAGACCCAGTTCGTGGCTTTGCCGTGACAGTTTGCCGCTGTCGATGAGTACGCCGTTGCGCTCCATCTTGAACAACACTTCGCGCACCGGCAGCTCGATGTCGCGGTACACCTCGGCCAGCCTGCCTTGCAGTTGCGGCGACAGGGTCTGGTGCAATTGCAGGGTGATGTCGGCATCTTCTGCGGCGTACTTGGTGGCCGTTTCGACATCGACCTGATCAAAGCCGATCTGCTTCGCACCCTTGCCCACCAGGTCGGTGTAGCTGATGGTGCTCATGCCCAAATGACGCAGCGCGAGGTTGCCCATCTCGTGCGGCTTGTGCGATTCCAGCACGTAGGATTGCAGCAGCGTGTCTTCGGCGATGCCGCGTAGCGCAATGCCGTGGTTGGCGAAGATGTGCTGGTCGTATTTCAGGTTCTGGCCGAGCTTTTTGTGCTGCTCGCTTTCCAGCCAGGGTTTGAGCATTTCCAGCGCACGCGCAAAGCCGATCTGATCCGGTGCGCCGGGATAGTGATGCGCCAGCGGGATGTATACGGCTGCGTGCGGCGCTACCGAGACGGAAATGCCGACCAGCTGCGCGACCATGGGATCGAGGCCGGTGGTTTCGGTGTCGATGCTTACCAGCGGTGCGGCCATCAGTTTGGCCAGTAAGGTCTCAAGCTGCGCTTCGCTGAGAATAGATTCGTAGTTGGAGGTGTCATTCTGGAACAGGTCTTGCGGAGGCTCAGGCAGTGAGAAGTCGCGGCCAGATGTACTTGAACGGGAGGCATCGCCGGAACGACCCTCTCCCCCGGCCCCTCTCCCGCTTGCGGGCGAGGGGAGGGATTCGCCGGTGAGTTCACGCATCAGGCTGCGGAAGCCGAAGCGCTCGTACAGGGCTTTCAGTTTCCCGGTGTCGGCGGCGGGGGCGACCAGTTCGTCGAAACGTTTGGGAATCTGAACATCGCATTTCACGGTGACCAGCTGCTTGCCCATGGGCAGCCATGCCAATGCGTCGCGCAGGTTGTTGCCGACCGCGCCTTTCACTTCGTCAGCATGCGCGATGAGGTTGTCCAGCGTGCCGTATTCGGTCAGCCACTTCACCGCAGTCTTGGGGCCGCACTTGGCCACACCCGGCACGTTGTCCACGGTATCGCCCACCAGTGCGAGGTAATCAACGATGCGCGCGGGTGGCACCCCAAACTTGGCCAGCACGCCCACCTCATCCAGCACTTCGTTGCTCATGGTGTTGACCAGTGTGACCTGTGGATTGACCAGCTGCGTGAGGTCCTTGTCGCCGGTGGAGACAATGCAGCGCACGCCGTTTTCGGAAGCCTGTTGTGCCAGGGTTCCGATTACGTCGTCGGCCTCCACGCCGTCCACCATCAGGATGTTCCAGCCGGCGGCGGCCACCGCCTCGTGCAGGGGTTCGATCTGCAGGCGCAGATCCTCCGGCATCGGCGGGCGGTGCGCTTTATATTCCGGATACCAGTCATCACGAAACGTCTTCCCCTTCGCATCGAACACACAGGCGCTATAATCCGCCGGGAAATCGGCGCGCAGCTTGCGCAGCATGTTGAGCACGCCGTGAATCGCGCCTGTCGGCTCGCCCTGCAGACTGCGCAGGTCGGGCATGGCGTGGAAAGCGCGGTACAAATAGGACGAGCCGTCCACCAGCAGCAGGGTTTTCATCTTTCAGGGATCCGCCATGAACAACGATGTGAATTTACCGCCAACACAATCACCCGAATTGATGCAGTCGAAGGAGTCGTGGCGGGTTTTTGGCATTATGTCAGAATTCGTCTCCGCAACCGAACGCCTGAATAACATCCATCCCGCCGTCAGCATCTTCGGCAGCGCGCGCACCCGGCGCGATCATGCCTATTACCAGCTCACCGAAGAGATCGCGCGCCTGCTGTCGGATGCCGGTTTCTCGGTCATCTCCGGCGGCGGGCCCGGCATCATGGAAGCGGCAAACAAGGGGGCGTTCTACGGCAAATCGCCCAGTGTCGGCCTCAATATCCAATTGCCGCACGAACAGCACGAAAACCCCTACCAGAACATCAGCCAGACCTTCCATCACTTTTTCACGCGCAAGGTGATGTTCGTCAAATTCGCCAGCGCCTATGTGGTGATGCCCGGCGGCTTTGGCACCCTGGACGAACTGATGGAAGCCCTGACCCTGGTGCAGACCGGCAAAACGCGACGCATCCCGATTATTCTGGTTGGCAGCCACTTCTGGGGAGGCATGGTAGAGTGGTTCAAAAGCGCCCTGCTCGAGGAAAAAATGATTGCCGCCACCGATCTGGATCTGATTAAGATCATAGACAAACCGGAACAGGTCGTGGATGCCATCTTCAAGCATTACGAAACACGCGGTTTCGAGCCCTCGGCGGCGGAACGCGAAATACAACTTAACCTTTGATCACGAAAGCCCTCATGCGCACTCTTTTATTGCTTCTCGCCTGCCTGCTGACTCCATTCGCTCTGGCCGCCGAAAAACCCCCAACCCAACCCGGAGCCAACGGTGACTCCGCCGGACAGCCGGAAGTGACTATCTCGCAGGAAGCCGGGCAACAGGTGGAGGAATACCGCGCCAACGGCAAGCTCTACATGATCAAGATCACACCGAAACACGGTGTGCCCTACTATCTGGTGGACGAGCGCGGCGACGGCAAGTTCGCGCGGCAGGAAAGTCTGGATTCCGGAATGCGCGTGCCGCGCTGGGTGTTGTTCACTTTTTAACGGGCGAGAACAGATGGCCGTCTTCACCCGCGTCACCGATGCCGACATCAAAGCATGGCTCTCGGATTATTCCCTTGGCACCTTGCAGGCATTACAGGGTATCCCGGCCGGCATCGAGAACACCAACTATTTCGTGACGACCGGCAATGGCCGGTTCGTGCTCACCCTGTTTGAAAAACTCACTGCCGATGAGCTTCCTTTTTACCTCAATCTGATGGCGCATCTGGCGCGGCACGGCATCCCCTGCCCGGCGCCGGTTGCCAACAGCAAAAACCAATTTCTGGGAGAGCTGAATGGCAAGCCTGCATGCATCGTCAGCCGGCTGAACGGCAAGTCGGTGACGCAACCAACCATAGCAAACTGTGCCGCCGTGGGGGCAATATTGGGACAACTGCACCTCGCCGGGCAGAGCTTTGGCGAACGGATGGACAATCCGCGCGGCCCGGTTTGGCGCGCGCTGGCCGCTGCACAGGTTGCCCCCTTTTTGCCGGCCGATGCTGCGGCACTGTTGGCCGACGAGGTTGCCCTGCATGCGCACACTGACCTCGGTGCTTTGCCGCAAGGCGTGATCCATGCCGACCTGTTTCGCGACAACGTTCTGATGGACGGCGAGCGCGTGGGCGGGCTGATTGATTTCTACTTCGCCTGTAGTGATGCGCTGCTGTACGACGTGGCGGTTACGGTAAATGACTGGTGCATGAGCATGACCGGCGCGCCGGATGCCACACGCTCCCACGCCCTGTTGCGCGCCTATCACGCGGTGCGCCCTTTCACCGGGGCGGAAGCAGTGGCGTGGCCGCTGTTGCTGCGCCTGGCCGCCCTGCGTTTCTGGCTGTCGCGGCTGTATGACCTGCACCTGCCGCGCGACGGCGAGATAGTGCATGCGCATGACCCGGCCCAGTTCGAACGCATCCTGCGCCACCATATCGCAACGTCAAAACCCGTCTGGCTATAATAGGGAACCATGGAAATTCGCAAATTCAATGCCGTCCGCGGCTGGCTCTGGATTCAACACGGCGCCCAGCTCCTGCTGCGTAACCCCCTGCTCGGCATCGGGGGCGCGCTGACCAGTATATTTGTTGTGCTCATCGCCACCATGTTGCCACTGTTCGGCCCGTTGCTCGCCGTCGCCCTGATGCCGATCATGCTGGCGGGCTATATGCGCCTGTGCCGGGCGCTGGAAGAAAACGAAAAGGCCGATCTTGCCATGCTGCTTGCCGGGTTCAAACTGCACACCCGCAGTCTGATCACCCTTGGCGCTTTTTTGATGCTGGGCATGCTGTTCGCCTCCACCGTGATGGTGTTCGTTGGCGGCGAGGGATTCGCCACCCTGATGGATCAGATCCACACCACGGATGACGTACAACTGCTGGTGACTGCACTCTCCAGTGCCGACAGCAACGTCTCGCTGGCTCTTTTGCTCGGATTTTCACTGGTCATGGTATTGATCGTGGCGTGGCAATATGCGCCGATCCTGGTATTTTTCAGCGGTATCTCACCGTGGTTGGCATTGCAGGCCAGTTTCCTCGGGACCCTGCGCAACATCATTCCGTACACGGTTTACACCCTTGTGATGCAACTGGTCGCGCTTGTACTCGGCATCCTGCCCTTCGGGCTCGGCATGATTTTGCTGTTGCCGCTCGGGCTGGCCTCGCTCTACGTCAGCTATCGCAATATCTTTCCGTGGCTGGACGAATCGCCGCACAAGGTCGTTGATCAGGATGAACAGGGGCGCGCGTGACCGTCCTAAATCGCGGTGAGCTTGGCGTATTCGAGCGCCAGCCACTTACTGCCGGCGCGCTTGAAATTGACCTGCACCCGGCCTTCGCTGCCGCCGCCCTCGGTGTCGGTCACCACGCCCTCGCCGAATTTCTGATGGAATACGCGCTGCCCGATGCGCCACATTGAACCGGGTGCAGGAGGCGCTTTCTCCAGCGGCACCGCGCTGAAGGCCTTCGCGTAACTGCCCGTTTCGTGGCTGCCGGACTGGAACGGCTTGCTTGGGCTGAAGCGCGGCGTGATCCACTGCAATAACACCTCCGGCAACTCGCGCATGAAACTCGATACCCGACTGTAGTGCGTCTGTCCGTGCAACATGCGCCGTTGTGCGAAGGTGAGGTACAGCCTGCGCCGCGCACGGGTAATGGCCACGTACATCAGGCGCCGCTCTTCGTCGAGTTCGCCGTTGTCGATGCTGTTCTGGTGCGGAAACAAGCCTTCTTCCAGACCTGTGATAAATACCGTGTGGAACTCCAGGCCTTTGGCCGCATGCACTGTCATCAGGTGCAGCGCATCTTCACTATCTCCCGCTTGGTGCTCGCCTGATTCCAACGAGGCGTGCGTCAGGAAAGCCGTGAGGCTGTCATCCTCGTTTTCATGCACAAACAAGGTGGCTGCATTGATCAGCTCATTCAAATTTTCCAGGCGCTCTTCCGCTTCACGCCGCTTCGAGGCGATTGCTTTCTCATTCCCGTAATGTGAAAGCAGGCCGCTATGCTCCAGCACATGCTCCATGACTTCAGGCAACGGCAAGCCGGTCACCCCGCTGCGCAGGGATTCGACCAGCCCGACAAAAGCCGTGACCTTGCCGCCCGCCCGCGCCGCCGCATCGTACAAAGTTGTGCCGTTTTGTTTGGCCGCTTCCTGCAACTGCTCGATGCTGCGCGCACCGATGCCGCGTGTGGGGAAGTTGATGATGCGCAACAACGCGTTGTCGTCGTCGGTGTTCTCCATCAGGCGCAGATAGGCCAAGGCATGCTTGATCTCCTGCCGTTCGAAGAAGCGGAGCCCGCCATACACGCGATAGGATAGTCCCGCCGACACCAGCGCATGTTCCAGCACGCGCGACTGCGCATTGGAACGGTACAACAACGCCATCTCGGTCAAGTGCACACCTTCGCGTTTAAGCTCCCGGATTTCTTCAACGATGAACCCGGCTTCGTCCACATCCGTCTCTGCTTCATACACGCGCAACTGCTCGCCGCCGCTTTCGGATGTCCACAAATTCTTGCCGAGGCGGTTGCGGTTGTGCTGGATCAGCGCGTTGGCGGCATCGAGAATATTGCCGTGCGAGCGGTAGTTCTGTTCCAGCTTGATTACGTTCTTGACGTGGAAATCGCGCAGCAACTCCTGCATGTTGCCGACATTCGCCCCGCGAAAAGCGTAGATGGATTGGTCGTCGTCTCCCACCGCAAACAGCGCAGAAGTCGAAGATTGCCTTTGCGAGCATCCGCTTCGCGGATTGCCTGTTTGACCCGCTTCACGTTCGCCCCCTCTCCCCCCGGGAGAGGGTTGGGGAGAGGGAGCGTGGCCTTCACCCACGCCGGCCAGCAGCTTCAGCCAACGGTATTGCAGCGGATTGGTATCCTGGAACTCGTCCACCAGGATATGCTTGAAGCGCTCTTGGTAATGCTCGCGCAACGCTGTGTTTCTCGACAGCAGCTCATAACAGCGCAGCAGCAGTTCGGAAAAATCGACCACGCCCTCGCGCTGGCATTGCGCGTCGTATTCGGCGAACACCTCCATCTTGCGCCGCGTATAGGGATCGTAGGCCTCCACTTCGTGCGCGCGCAGGCCTTCTTCCTTGCTACCGCTGATAAAGTTCTGCATCTCGCGTGGCGGATATTTTTCGTCGTCCACGTTCATCGCCTTCATCAGGCGCTTGATCGCCGAGAGCTGGTCGCCGCTGTCGAGGATCTGGAAAGTTTGCGGCAGATTCGCCTCGCGGTAGTGTGCGCGCAGCATACGGTTGCACAGTCCGTGAAAGGTGCCGATCCACATGCCGCGCGTATTGATGGGCAACATGGCCGAAAGGCGCGTCACCATCTCCTTCGCCGCCTTGTTGGTGAAGGTCACCGCCAGCACGTTGTGCGGTGAAACCTGCCGGTTGCTGATGAGCCAGGCGATGCGGGTGGTCAGCACACGCGTCTTGCCGCTGCCCGCGCCGGCAAGGATCAGCGCAGATTGGTCAGGCAGCTCGACAGCGGCGCGTTGTTCGGGGTTTAAGCCAGAGAGAAGAGCGGGATTCATTTGTGAATTATCCCACATGCCAGGTTAATAAATTCGGGGGCGTGTCTACCACTCCAAGGATTGGGAATGAAAACTGAGTTGCTGTGTTTGTATGACCGCCTCGGTAAAAATCAATTTGCTTAGTGGGTCAAAAATGGTTGTCATTTTGGGCATGTCTTCTAAATTGCTAACCACCACCACGCCGTAGGCTTGCTTATATTCTTTCGCCTTGGAGTATTCATTTTCAGTCAGCCTGAAAGCACCTCTTTTGGCTCTGACACCTTTGACTTCCGCGAGAATATATTCATTTTCTAATTGAATTTGAAAATCATAACCATCTCCAAACTTCCTTGCATCTTCAATTGCCGCATCCTTGAACTGAGGGATAGCTCTGAAATTTTCCATAAAGAAAATTTCAGCCTCTTCGCCAGTCGCCTGAAGCTGCTTAAACTTGCTCTTTGTTATGGGAGAGATCGCCTCTTGATCTGGTGTATTGAGAGGTGCATCCCCAAGCAAATACAGTTTAACTATTGCCGCGAAATCAGCTGCGTTTAGATTTCCAAATAAATGATCAATAAATATTTTTCTGTGGATATACGTATCACCCTTTTGCCACCAGCCTTTTCTGCCGTTCTCAAAGAATGGGTCGAACAAATCCTGTCTGTTTTTTACTGTACCAGTGGTTTCGGCAACACCCAGTTGAACGAAGTATTCGTAGAGTGCGGTCTTCGTTTCCACTCCAAACTCATGAGTGAATGCATTGCTAAATTTCGCCAAACCATAACCAATCAGGTTAAGAATCTCGTAATTCTTATGTTTATTCTCAGCCATGGCACACTTTCAACGGAAATCATCCCTAAAAGCAAAACGGGGAATCAAGCCTGGCCTGATCCCCCGTCTGGTTATTGCCTTACTGCTTACTTCTTCTTGTTCTGGATCATGTCGTGCATGATCGGCGACAGGATGATCTCCATCGCATGGCTCATCTTGCCGCCGGGCACCACCAAGGTGTTGGCGCGGGACATGAACGAGTTGGGGATCATTTGCAGGTAGTAGGGAAAATCCACACCCTTCGGGTTGCGGAAGCGGATCACCACAAAACTTTCATCCGGCGTCGGGATGTCGCGCGCGATGAACGGGTTGGAGGTATCCACCGTCGCCACACGCTGGAAGTTGATGTCGGTGTGGGTGAATTGCGGGGTGATGTATTTGATGTAGTCCGGCATGCGGCGCATGATGGTATCGACGGTCGCTTCGGCGGAGTAGCCGCGCTCGGCCTTATCGCGGTGGATCTTCTGTATCCATTCCAGATTGACCACCGGTACCACGCCGATACCCAGATCGACGTAGCGGCGCGCGTCGATACCCTGTTTCTCGTCTTTGGCCAGCCCGTGCAGACCTTCGTAGAACAGCAGGTCGGAACCTTCTTCGATATTTTCCCACGGGGTGAATACGCCCGGCTTGAGATCGGTCAGGCCGAAATGCTTGTTATGCGCAACGGCTTCTTCTTCGCTGTGCACATAGTAGCGGCGCTGGCACATGCCGGTGTCGCCGTACTGCTTGAACATGCCCTCGATCTTGTCGAAGTGATTGGCCTCGGGGCCGAAGTGACTGAACGTGTTGTTGCCGGCCTTGGCCGCCTCGGCCGCAGCAGCGCGAAATGCCATGCGGTCCAGGCTGTGCAAGCTGTCGCCTTCGACCACCGCAGCGGTGATGCTTTCGCGGCGAAAGATGTTCTCGAATGCGCGTTTGACGGTGGTGGTACCGGCGCCGGACGAGCCGGTGACAGCAATGATGGGGTGCTTGGCGGACATAACGATCTCTCCTGAACGATTATGGATAAAATTTTTGGAGGCCGATTCTAGCAGAACCTCCAGCAGGCGGCTAACCCGTCACTTGTGGCCGGCCTTACCGATATAATGGCGACTCTTTACGATCCGCCCCAAAACCGACACTCATCATGCAACAGCATTATTCGCCCAAAGACATCGAAGCCGCCGCCCAACTGGAATGGGATGCCGCGCAGGTTTTCCGCGCCAAAGAAGACAGCCCGAAGCCGAAATACTATTGCCTGTCGATGTTTCCCTATCCGTCCGGCAAGTTGCATATGGGCCACGTGCGCAACTACACCATCGG
>DISA01000005.1:0-164 GCA_002421915.1 Gallionellaceae bacterium UBA6222 | reverse complement strand
GCCTGCCCGCCGAAAACGCCGCGATGGCCAACAACGTGCCGCCCGCCGCGTGGACCTACTCCAACATCGAATACATGAAGCAACAGCTGAAATCGCTGGGGCTGGGCGTCGACTGGTCGCGCGAAGTGACCACTTGCAAGCCGGACTATTACCGCTGGGAGCAA
>DISA01000032.1 GCA_002421915.1 Gallionellaceae bacterium UBA6222 | reverse complement strand
GATTCTTAACCGGACACTAGTGATTGTGCTCATAAATTAACTCACCGCACTCTGCCTTCAGTTTGTTCCAGACGTTGACCAAGTTATTAAATTTTTTGGGGTTAGGGGGATTGGCAAAATTCCCGACAACAGCAGCATCATTTGCCATCTTTTCAAGTACCGCTGCCGGAGTATGGTCGTTATTGGCAACACAAGACCTGACATACATCTCCTTATCTCCAGCAAGCTTCTTTAGTACCGTTGCCGGAGTATTGGGATGTTCAGCAACGCGATATCTGATATTCCAATCATCCTCTTCTGCAAGCGTTCCAAGCGCTGCTGCCGGAGTATTTGGGTGTTCGGCAACACGAATTTTGATATCAAGCTTTCTATCTTCTGCAAGTTTTTTCAGAGCCGTTGCCGGAGTATTTGGATGTTCGGCAACACACCTTTTGACAACAAACTTCCTATCTCTTGAAAGTTTTCCAAGCACTGCCTCTGGCGTATTCGGATTGCTGGCAACTTGAATCCTGATATCAACATCATCTCCTGCAAGCTTTTCCAGCAGCTTCACTGGCGCTTTTGGATTGCCAGCAACGCGATACCTGACACCTTCAGCAACATCTCCTGCTAGCCTTTCCAGCACCGCTGCCGGAGTTCTCTCGCTAGAAGCAACACTGCGCCTGACACCAGCATCATCATCTTCTGCAAGCTTTTCCAGCGCTTTCGTTGATGCCTTATTAATAAGTACTCCTAGTTCATAAAATGAGAGAGATGTTTCTTTTTTCTTCATTGCGTCTATTTTGTCAAAAATGTCTTTCATCGCTTTTCCCTCATAAGACGTATCGTACCTTGCATCGCCTGCCCGGAAATCATCTCGAAACGGTGCGCTTGGTTGCCCGCACAATGCGCAGGCGTTTCTCCACACCTTCCGCCGTATGCAGCATCTGGTCGATCTTGTAGAAGCGTTCGGTGCGATCCATGAGTTATTTCTTTGGCAGTAGCGCCAATACCTTAAAGCCAGGCTTCTCCCAATGCCTCCGCTTGCTGCAACACCAGTTCCACAGCAGCATCCTGCTTGTCGGGCGGGTACTTGTATTTGCGCAGGATACGCTTCACCATCAACCGTAGTTTGGCTCGGACGCTCTCGCGTTCCGACCAGTCCACGGTCAGATTCTGGCGCAGGTTTTCGGTCAGCTCATGGGCAATCTTCTTCAGGGTTTCGTTGGTCAACTCCCGAACGGCAGACTCGTTATCTGCCAAGGCATCATAGAACCTGATTTCGTCGTCGGTCAGCCCAAGCTCCTCACCGCGTTCAGCGACAGCCCGGAACTTCTTCGCCATCTCGATCAGTTCTTCGATGACCTGTGCGGTCTCGATGGCGCGGTTCTGGTAGCGCTTGACCACGCTGGACAGCAGGTCGGAAAATTTTCTGCCCTGCACCACGTTGCCAGCGAACTTGCTCTTGATCTCGCCTTCCAGCAGCCGCTCCAGCAGTTCCACTGCCAGGTTGCGCTCGGGCAGGTTGCGCACCTCGGCAAGGAAAGCATCGTCCAGTATGCCGATGTTGGGTTTGTCCAATCCCACCGCATCGAAAATATCGACCACCTCTTCCGATACCACGGCGGAGTTGATTATCTGGCGGATCGCCAGTTCGCGTTCCTCATCGGTGCGCTTCTGCTGGCTGATATCCCGCTTGGTCAGGATCACCTTCACGGCCTGAAAGAAGGCCACCTCTTCGCGTACCGCTTTGGCCTCGTCCAGCGTGCAGCACAAGGTGAATGCCTTGCTCATCGCCAGTGCGGTATCCGCAAAACGCTTCTTGCCGTCTTTCTCTCCCAGCACATGGTTGGCAGCTCCGGCCAGACGCTTGTGCCCTGTGGTCAGGAAGTCGCTGTAGTCGTAGCCGTGCAGCATGGCACGTAGCACGTCCAGCTTCTCTGCCAGCACGGCGTAGGCTTCCGCAGCATCCACCGTGGGGCGGCCGCGCCCCTTGCTGTTGGTGTATTCCTTGAGGGCGCTGCGCAGCTCGTTGGCGATGCCGATGTAGTCCACCACCAGCCCGCCCTGCTTGTCCTTGAAAACGCGGTTGACGCGGGCAATGGCCTGCATCAGGTTGTGCCCCTTCATCGGCTTGTCCACGTACAGCGTATGCACGCAGGGGGCATCGAAGCCGGTCAGCCACATGTCGCGCACGATCACCAGCCGCAGTGGATCGGCGGGGTCTTTGAAGCGTTTCTCCAGCCGCTTCTTGACCTGCCCGCTGTAGATGTGGGGGCGCAGCAGCGCCTTGTCGCTGGCCGAGCCGGTCATCACAATCTTGATTGCCCCCTTCTCGGGATCGGGGTCGTGCCAGTCCGGGCGCAGTTTCACAATCTCGTTGTACAGGTGGACGCATATCTCGCGGCTCATGGCGACGACCATCGCCTTGCCGGTCTGTGCCTTGTTGCGTTCCTCGAAGTGGGCAACCAGGTCAGCGGCAACGCTGGTGATGCGCGGCTCCGCCCCGACCACCTTTTCCAAAGCCGCCCAGCGGCTCTTCAGCTTGGCCTGCTGGCTCTCCTCTTCATCCTCTGCCAGTTGATCCACCTCATCGTCTATCTGCGGCAACTCCTCGGCGTTCAGCGACAGCCTGGCGAGCCGGGACTCGAAGTAGATGGCGACCGTTGCGCCATCCTCCCTGGCCTGCTGCATGTCATAGATGCTGATGTATTCGCCGAACACGGCGCGGGTGTCGCGGTCTTCCGACGCGACCGGCGTGCCGGTGAATGCCACGAAGGTTGCGTTGGGCAGCGCATCGCGCAGGTGCTGGGCATAGCCGGCTTGATAGCGCGCCTGATACTCGGCGGCTGGCTGCGCCGCTTGCAATGCCTGCGCATCGTTGGCCGCCGCGCGCGGCGGCTTGATGGTTTTCAGCTTCGCCTCGAAGCCGTATTGCGTCCGGTGCGCCTCGTCGGCGATCACCACAATGTTGTGGCGGTCGGACAACACCGGGAAGGTATCTTCATCTTCGCCGGGCATGAATTTCTGGATGGTGGCAAAGATAATTCCACCGGAGGGACGGTTGCCCAGCAACCGCCTCAGTTCCTGCCGCGTCCCCGCCTGCACGGGCTGCTCGCGCAACAAGTCCTGCGCCAGCGAGAACACCCCGAACAGTTGCCCGTCCAGATCGTTGCGGTCGGTGATGACCACGATGGTCGGGTTCTCCATCGCCGCTTCCTGCATCACCCGTGCGGCAAAGCAGGTCATGGTGATGCTCTTGCCGCTGCCCTGCGTATGCCACACCACACCGCCCCTGTGCGACCCGCCGGGGCGCGAAGCGGCCACCACCTGAACGATGGCCGAGCGCACCGCGTGGAACTGGTGATACCCGGCAATCTTCTTGACCAGCGTGCCGTCATCCTCGAACAGCACGAAGAAGCGCAGGTAGTCCAGCAGGGTCGCCGGGACCAGCAGGCCACGCACCATCGTTTCCAGCTCGTTGAACTGACCGAGCGGATCTAGCGCCACCCCGTCAATGGTGCGCCACTGCATGAAACGCTCGGCATCGCTGGAAAGCCCGCCCATGCGTGCCTCGCTGCCGTCGGATATGACCAGCACCTCGTTGTACTGGAACACGTCCGGTATCTGCTCCTTGTAGGTTTGAATCTGGTCGAAAGCCTTCCAGATGTCGGCGTTTTCGTCGGCGGGGTTCTTCAGTTCCAGCAGTACCAGCGGCAGGCCGTTCACGAACAGGATAATGTCCGGGCGGCGGGTATGGTGGGCACCCTTGATGGAATACTGGTTGACCGCGAGCCACTCGTTCAGCCCACCCTGCTCATTATCAATACCGTCATTCCGGCACAGGCCGGAATCCAGATGATTGACCGGTTCTCGCGCCAGCGAGTCAACGCCTTTGTCTTGTCTGCTTTGCAGGCTATTTTTTTCAACTGGATTCCGGCCTACGCCGGAATGACGGGGCATGGCGTTCCAATCCACCAACCGCACAAAATCCCCGCGAGTCTCATTCCCCTTCTGGTACTGCACCGGCACACCGGTCACCAGCAGTTGGTGGAAGCGCCGGTTGGCAGAAAGCTGGACGGGAATGCCGAGGTCGAGCACCTGCTTGATGGCGTCTTCACGGGCGGCAGCAGGAATGGCGGGGTTGAGCCGGTTGACCGCAGACCGCAGGCGTTCCACCAGCACCACCTGCCGGTAGTCGGTGCGCTCCGGGTTGTCGCCATCGGGGGCAATGTCCACCCCGTACAACACCGTATAGCCGACCTCGGCCAGCCAGCCGAGTGCTTCCTGTTCGAGTTGGTCTTCTGTCACTTCAGCACCTCCCAATGGCCACCCTTGTCGGGGCCGATGCGCATTAACTGTCCTGACTCACGGAGCTTTCTTATGGCACGCTCAATTGCGCTCTCGGATTTCACCAAGTGTGCAGCCAGCTCGGAAATGGTTAGTTCGGGTCGTTCTCCCAATAGCCGCAGAATTTCGTTTGGCGTTTTCCCCGGCGTTTTCCCCGGCGTTTTCCCCGGCGTTTTCCCCGGCAGCCAGAATGTCACGATCACCGCGCCGGGCGCGGCAGACAGCATCGGCGGTTCGAGCCCGGCCTCGTGCATCAGGCGCGCAATCTTCAGCGTGCCGCGTCCCCAAGTCTCGATAATCCCGCGCCGGTAAAACGTCTCCGCGACCATCGGGTTCCACGGGCGAGATTCGTGCGGCTGGAACAACGCCTCCGGGGTCAGGCCGAAATGCAATTCGCCGATGGACGCGATCTCTACCCGGTCGTCGTACACCGCCACGCCCACCGCCCCGCCGCCGATGGAATAATCGCGGTGCACGAATGCATTCGCCAGCGCCTCGCGCAGCGCCTCCACCGGCAAGGCCGGCGTATCCACGCGCGCCATTTGGCCGGGGACGATGCGCCCGGCAACGGGCAGCGACTCGATCAGAAAGCGCTCGGCCCGGCGCATCAGCGCAAAGGCGTTGCCGGAAAACTGGCGGTTATCGAGAAACTCGTCCCGGTTCGTGCCCTTAAAGCGCGCCACCCGCAGCCTGAGCTGCGGAAAATCCGGCAGCGGCGTTTCATCCCCGCAAAACAGCACGACCGCCGCGCGCGACAACTGCCCGTCCTTCACCAGCAGGCCCAGCCCGCGCAACACTTCGAGCGGGTCGCGCGTGCCGGGGTCGTCCATGCGCCCCCGGCGGATCGCCTCCTCCAGCGTCAGCACCATCTCGCGCGCATCCAGCCGCGACACATCCCAGCCCTCGGCGGGCTGGTTCTCCCAGCGCTGCACCGCGTGCATGTCTTCCAGTAGCAGGCGCTGGTAGGTTTCGCGCGGCATCGTCCGCGTCGTGTTCAGCACCCGCTCGTAAGGCACGCCGCGAAAGGAACACGGCGCCCGCGACGCCCGGCTCACGGACACCAGCAGCACCTCCAAGCCATCACCAACCGGAACGCGCTCGACCTCGGGGAACAGCGGTGGCTCGAAACCCTGGAATTCCTGCGCCAGATCCTCCAGCGTTTTGTCGGTCACGGCCTGGCCCGCCACCTTGCCCGCAGGCGTCACGCCGAACAAGACCTTCCCGCCGCGCGCGTTCGCCATCGCGCACAGGGTGCGGCAGGCCTCGGTGCGCTGGCCTGTGGTTTTCTTTAGCTCCAGCGTGGCGGATTCGCCTGCGGCGATGAGCGGGAGCAAGGTTTGCAGGGTTGTCATCTCAAAGCATTCTCATTAACGCATTGGTAAATTCCGCATCATCGGCCTACGCGGAAGGCTCATTTGCCCTTGGTTGCCTGGTGATCGCAGTGCCCACCAGCGCACGGACAAAGGGTTCAATAATTTCCATTTCGATCTCACCTTTCATCACCTCTTTCTTTTTGGTGTTGAAAGATTGGAAGCTGAGCTTGGCCCGCGTTTTTCTTATGTGCCCGTGCGCGGCTGCATTGCGGAGATGCCTGAAAAGCGACTGCGTTTGTGCCGATGCTGTATTGCAAAATATAAACCAGTTGCCCGATGGCAGTGGCGCATTCATGCGGTTGGCAAACTCTTCGGAGTTATTCAAAGGTTCGAGAGTGATCTCATTTTTGCGCCGAAAGGCTTGAAACTCCTTCTGCCTAATGTCGAATCCGGCATGTTGAGCCAAATCCAGTTCCCACCGCAAAATAACCTGCTCGTAGAGGAGTGCCAATGTCTCCTTCGGCAATCGACTTGGATTGATATTTTTTCTGGGGCGTTTCATGAAATGACCTCCATGTCCGGCAGGCGCAACTGGCCAGAAATCAAGCGGGGGAGCAGGGTGTCGCGGAGGGTGGCAAGGGTGTTGATACTTGCTCTATTCTCGATCAACTTTTCAAATAATGGCCGACAAACAGACTCGTAGTGCGAAACTAAATCAATTGGAGGGCACACCAGCTTCATTTGCTTCAGGTGCATTGGGCCAAAGTTTTTCTGCACACTACCCGAAGCCATTGATTCGAGCTTGAACAAAAATTCAGTAGAATTTAGATACTCGTAAAGAAAACAAAACAGCATTTTATTTGTGATGGGTTGGAACCTAATCACACTGGTATTAAGCATCAACGGCAGGTGTTCTTGTCGCACAATGGCACTTCGCCCAAGTGTGCCCGATGTAGAAACCACTACGTCCCATGCCTGCAAGTGAAAGTGCGCGTATTTTCCGTTT
Source organism: Gallionellaceae bacterium UBA6222 (assembly GCA_002421915.1). Classification (GTDB taxonomy): domain Bacteria; phylum Pseudomonadota; class Gammaproteobacteria; order Burkholderiales; family Gallionellaceae; genus Sideroxyarcus. Next base: position 12,230 of record DISA01000032.1, on the reverse strand, counting down.
GCCTCTTCATCAGTGATTCTGTTGGCTGTTTCGATAGTCAGGTCACCATCTTGGATGCAGCGAATGTTGATAAACCGCGTCCCTTGGTCGGAATTTGTGTACTGCCAATTTCTGATGCCCGGCCCCTCTCTAAAATCGAACACCTCTGTCAGAGGCTCAACCCGCCACCCCTTCGGCACCAAGCCCAGCTCCGATTCCTCGAAGCTGTCGGGGAACAGGGCGGCGGTGGCATCGTCCATGCCTTCGGGGGCGCGGCCTTGTTGTTTGGCGTGGACGGGATCGAAATCCACGAACCACGATTTGAACATCGCCTGCGCGATGGCTTCGAGCGTGGTGTTCGTTTCACGCAGTAGGGTGATGCGGTCGTCGATGGCTGAAAGAACCGAAGTAATTTCCTTCTGTACAGTTACATCTGGAACGGAAATTTCAGTAGCAAGCAAGTGGGGAACCTTGATGCTCGGCTGCACCGAACTAATATCCAACGTTTTGAGTTTGGAACGTGTGACTGGATTGATTAAAACGTAGTAGAGATAGTCAGGGTCGATAATAGATTTATTTGGGCGCAGACCTACGAGATTTTGGGCAATACAGCCACTGCCACCGTTAAATATCGCCACTTCCGCAATCGATCCGACGGTCGAAAACAAAATATCCCCAATTCTGGGGTGACCTGCACGGAACCAAGATTCATAAGTCGATGGTGTAACGTACTTTCGAACGGCTGCGTAGTCGGGATGTTTGTTGCTACCAACGATTGCATTGATTTCAATCAGCCCAAAATTTGTTTCAACCTCTGAGATAGGTGGCGTCTTTCCCCGATTGTCGACAACCTTTTCGAGGCACTCACCTATCGAAAGTAGCTTCCAATCAGAACTCATACCCCAGCCCTCCCAGCTTCTGCCGGATCAACTGGTCAAGCTCTGCCCCCTTCGCCATTTGCTCGCCGAGTTTCTCGGTCAGTGCCTGCATCTTGTCGGCGAAGGCTTCGTCGTCGTCCTCAACCTGTTCCGCGCCGACGTAGCGCCCGGGGGTCAGCACATGGCCGTGCTGGGCGATTTCGTCGAGCTTGACGCTGCGGCAGTAGCCGGGGATGTCCTGGTATTTTTCGTAGGTCGGGTTAGCGGTTTCATCGCGTAACCCGACATTGCCGTGAGCGAGGTTGTTTGTCGGGTTACGCCCTGACGGGCTAACCCGACCTACGGTTGAGTGTTCGCCGCGCCAAGCCGCCACCGTTGCTGCAATTCGCTCAATCACTTCATCGGTGAGTTCGGTCTGCACCCGGCTGATCATGCTGCCCATCTTGCGAGCGTCGATGAACAGCACTTCGCCCTTGCGCGTGGTCTTCTGCTTGGCGAGGAACCACAGGCAGGCGGGAATCTGGGTGTTGAAGAAGAGTTGCCCCGGCAGGGCGATCATGACTTCCACCACGTCGGCCTCGACCATGGCGCGGCGAATGTCGCCTTCGCTGTTCTGGCTGGAACTCATCGAGCCATTGGCCAGCACGATGCCGGCGCGGCCGCTGGGCTTCAGGTGGTAAAGCATGTGCTGTAGCCACGCATAGTTGGCGTTGCCCTGCGGCGGGGTGCCAAATTCCCAGCGCGGGTCGCCTTCCAGAGAGCCATGCCACCAGTCGCTGATGTTGAACGGCGGATTGGCGAGGATGAAATCGGCGCGCAGGTCGGGGTGCTGGTTGCGGGTGAAGGTGTCGGTCGGTTCGCGCCCGAGGTTGAAGTCGATGCCGCGAATGGCGAGGTTCATCGCCGCCAGCCGCCAGGTGGTCGGATTGGATTCCTGCCCGTAGATGCTCACATCGCCGAGCTTGCCGCCGTGGGCCTCGATGAACTTCTCGGACTGGACGAACATGCCGCCTGAACCGCAGCAGGGGTCATACACCTTGCCGTGGTGCGGGGCGAGCACGGCCACCAGCGTTTTGACAATGCTGGCCGGGGTATAGAACTGGCCGCCCTTTTTGCCCTCGGCGCTGGCGAACTGGCCGAGGAAGTATTCGTAGACCTGGCCGAGTACGTCGCGCGCCTTGCCGGGATCGTCACCAAAACCGATGGTGGACACCAGATCGACCAGTTCACCGAGCTTGCCATCCGGTAGCTGAGCGCGGCCATAGCGCTTGTCGAGGATGCCCTTGAGCTTGGGGTTTTCGGTTTCGATGACAGTCAGCGCGTCGTCGATGCGCTTGCCGATGTCGGGCTGCTTGGCGGCGGCGCGCAGGACTTCCCAGCGCGCGGACTCTGGCACCCAGAAGACGTTGGCTTCCTTGTAGTAGTCGCGGTCTTCGAGTTCGGCGGCCAGCAGTTCGAGCGTGCCGTCGTGCAGGAAGTATTCGTCGGTCTTGTCGGCGAAGCGGCGGCCCAGCTCGGTGCGCCGGGCAGCGAAGGTGTCGGAGACGTATTTGAGGAAGATGAGGCCAAGGACGAGGTGCTTGTACTCGGCAGCGTCCATATTGGCGCGCAGCTTGTCGGCAGCCGCCCACAGGGGTTTCTTGATGTCGTCGAGCATTATCTATCCCTGAATATTATTATCGCCGGATTGTGGGGGGTAGCAGCCACACCGGTCAATATGCCATTCGGCCTAGTCGAAGCTAATCCAGCAAATCTCACACAAGGATCCACATGGCAAAACACCATACAGGCACCTCCAGTCGGGGCGAGTCGGGCACCTCTGGGCGAACCTCGGGGCACTTCCGCCCCTCGCCGCCGCCAAAATTCCGCCCTACCGTTCCAGAATTCTCAGTTCCGCAGTTTTTCAGATCCCTCAGAACTGCTGCCCCTCCCCCACTTTCGGCATCAAGATCGGTTTCAGTTCGGTCGAAAATTTCGCAACTCGATGATTGGGATGAAGTTAAAATGCGGGCAGGCGAGCTATGGCCGAATTAGGTTCGGTATAGGTTCGGTGGGTCAAGCTGATGGCTGACAGCGCTGAAAAATTTCTAGGAGTTCTTCGACTTACGAAGCAAGATTTCGACTGTGACCTGTACTGTTAATCCGCAGGTCCCTGGTTCGAGTCCAGGTCGGGGAGCCAGAATTCAACAAGCAGTAGGCCATCTTACGGGGTGGCTTTTTGCATTTCTGGGGAACGATATTGATGTAGTCTGTGGCCCGGCATCAAGTCGGGCGTTGCATTTTGGGCTTGAACCGCGCAATTAAAGAGGGACGGAAAATGACAAGATTTTTCTTCAGGATGCTGCGTTTGGTATTAAAGCCGTTCATGCTGGTATGGGCGAAAGTTGGCACCCCGTCAGGGATGGTACGTCCCGCCAAAGATCAATCAAATGTCGATTTAGAATGTTCGAAACTAGCCCTCTACCACTTTAGTACCTGCCCGTTTTGCATCAAGGTTCGCCACGAAATGGCGAGACTATCCTTGCCGATAGAGCTTCGTGATGCGCAACATGAACCCAAGCATGGTCGTGAACTTAACCACAGAGCCGATTTGCTGCAAGGAGGCGGGAAAATCCAGACTCCCTGCTTGCGGATCGAGGACAGTCAAGGCAATGTGCAATGGATGTACGAATCAAGCAACATCATCAAATACCTGCAGCAGAGGTTTTCTTGATTAACTGAAAAACCGGATATCGGTAGCCGCCTTGTCTGCGCTACTGTTGATACCCGGCTGATTTTGTGTGTCCCATGCCGGCCGGGATGACCGACACCCTCTGCTATCATCGCGGCCATGCTCAATATCCAGAATCTGACCTACCTGCAAGGCGGCACCCCGCTCCTCCAGAACGTGAATCTTCAGGCCTTCACCGACCAGCGCATCGGTCTAGTCGGTAAGAACGGTTGCGGCAAATCCACTTTGTTCCGCCTGATACGCGGCGAGATCAAAGCGGACGGCGGCGAAGTCTCGATGCAGTCGGGCAAGACCATCGCCTTCGTCGAACAGGAGATCGCCAACTCCGACCTGCCCGCGCTGGAATTCGTGCTCGACGGCGATGTTGAGCTGCGTGTGCTGGAAAAGACGCTGGCGAAAGAGAACCACGACACCGCCTGGTTCGACGCGCAGCACCGCTACGAATCCATCGACGGCTATGGCGCCAAGGCGCGCGCCGCACAACTGCTCAACGGGCTGGGATTCGCCAACGACACACTGGAGCGCACAGTCGAAAGTTTTTCCGGCGGCTGGCGCATGCGTCTGAATTTGGCACGCGCGCTGATGCACCGCGCCGACCTGCTGCTGCTCGACGAGCCCACCAACCACCTCGACCTCGAGGCCATCCTCTGGCTCGAACAATATCTGGCGCGCTACCCCGGCAGCATCCTGCTGGTCTCGCACGACCGCGAATTCCTCAACGCCTGCGTCAACCGCATCGCGCATGTGCACGACTGCACCATCGACTGCTACACCGGCGACTACGATGATTTTGAGCGCACCCGCGCCGAGCGCATCGCGCAGCAGAACCAGGCCTTCGAGCGCCAGCAGGAAAAGATCGCGCACATGGAAGACTTCGTGCGCCGCTTCCGCGCCCAGGCCACCAAAGCCAAACAGGCGCAGAGCCGCATCAAAGCGCTGGACCGCATCCAGCGCATCGCCGCCGTGCACATCACCGACGGCCATTTCGAACTCGAGATCGAAGCACCGGAACGCGGCCCCGACCTGTTGCTGCGCGCGGAGAAGATGGGCTTCGCCTATGGCAGCTCCCCTCTCCCGGGAATACCCTCTCCTCAATCCTCTCCCGCAAGCGGGCGAGGAGGCGAACGAGAAAAGCAGCTTTCCATTCCTGCGGGCAAGGGGGCGAACGTCTCGCTACGCGAGTCTGCCGGCAAGGTGCTGTTCAAGAACATAGAACTGGTGCTGCGTGCCGGCGCGCGCATCGCCCTGCTCGGCCCCAACGGTGCGGGAAAATCCACGCTCATCAAACTGCTGGTGGGCGAGTTGCAGCCCACGCAAGGCAAGCTTGAATTCACGCCCGACATCCGCATCGGCTACTTCGCCCAGCACCAGCTGGAGAATCTGGACAGCGCCGCCACGCCGCTGCAACACATGGAACGGCTGGCCCCCAAGGAGACCACGCTCACGCTGCGCAGCTTCCTCGGCCGCTTCGGCCTGGCCGGCGACAGCGAAGACCGCCCGGTCGCCACCTTCTCCGGCGGCGAGAAGAGCCGCCTCGCCCTCGCGCTGCTGGCCTGGCAAAAACCGCACCTGCTACTGCTCGACGAACCCACCAACCACCTCGACCTCGACATGCGCGATGCGCTCACCATCGCGCTGGAGGAATACACCGGCGCCGTGGTGCTGGTATCGCACGACCGCAGCCTGATCCGCGCCGTGGCCGACGAGCTGTGGCTGGTAGCCGACGGTGAAGCGAAATTGTTCGACGGCGATCTGGAAGACTACAAAATCTGGATAGAGACGCGCCGCCCGCGCGAGACCGTCGTGCAGACTCCGCAAGAGAAACCGAAAACGCAGAACGCGCCCAAGCCCAACCGCAAAGCACTGCAATCGAAGCAGAACAAGCTTGAAACAGAATTGAACAAAGCGCAGATCGAATTCGCCGCCATCAACCGGCAACTTGCCGATCCAGCCACTTATGTAAACCCGGATCATATAAAAATCAGCCAACTGAATGCCGAACACACACGGCTACAGACGAAAGTGGCGGAGCTGGAAGAAAATTGGCTTGAACTGGAGATGGCGCAAGATGATGCAAGCTAAAGCGGAGATATTGAACCTCCCCGCATTGTTGTTCAGCTTCTGACTTCCTGTTCGCATGAAACCTGTATATTCTCGCCCCACGGCATGTAAGAATCACGGAAGAAAACTCAAGCAATCACTCAAACCATGGCTAATCTGATCGAGGTCAATGACCTGCACTATTCTTACGGCCCGCTCAAGGTATTGCAGGGTATCAATCTCACCATCCCGCAAGGCAAGGTCGTCGGCATCATGGGGCCCAGCGGGTGTGGTAAATCAACATTGCTGCGCCATATCGGTGGCCAGTTGCGCCCGTCACATGGCAGTGTAAAGTTCATGGGACAGGTCGTGCACGAGCTCGACAACGACGAACTGTACGAGATGCGCCTGAAGATCGGAATGATGTTTCAGGTCAGCGGACTGTTCACTGATATGTCGGTTTACGACAATCTGGCTTTCCCCTTGCGCGAGAACACCGGCCTGCCGGAAGAGATCATTCGTGACCTGGTGCTGATGAAGTTGCAGGCGGTCGGCTTGCGCAATGCCAGAGATCTGATGCCGGGCGAACTATCTGGTGGCATGGAACGCCGCGTGGCACTGGCGCGCGCGATCGCCACCGACCCGCCGCTGATCATTTACGACGAGCCTTTCGCCGGACTCGACCCGATCTCGCTCAATACCATTGCAAACCTGATCCGCACGCTGAACGATGCGCTCGGCACCACATCCATCGTGGTGACCTACGACCTGATGTCCTCGCTCAAAGTTGTCGATTATCTGTACTTCATCCACAACGGCGTGATCGCCGCGCAGGGCACTGTTGACGAACTCCTCAACTCGCAAGACCCCTCCGTCCACCAGTTCCTGCATGCCGAGCCGGATGGTCCGATCGCCTTCCAGTTCCCCAGCAAACCCTATACGGAAGATTTGAACATCCATGTCACCGTGCCAAACGATTGAGCAACACCGTCTGCAAATCGCGCCGACTATCCAGCACCGCCATAATCAAAACCTGCTTGCTATCAACCCGGAAAACAATGCGCCAGGACGCGCTGACCAACTCCCTGTATTGCGAGATGCCGGTATGCAACAACTCCGGCACGACGCGGCCGCGATTGGGCAATGTGATCAAAAGTGCGGCTTTGGTTTCCAGCCTCTGCAAGATCGCCAGCGCATCGCCAATACTGTCCTGCGCAATGTACTCGATGACCTCCGCCAAATCCTGCTGCGCCGTGTGCGACCACAGCACCTGATACGACTTTGATTCAGCCATGTTGCTTTTGCTGCTTCAGCAACGATGCGCGCAATCCATCAAAAACCCTGGCTTGCGGAGTAACGCGATTCTTCTGCACATCGGCCTCGCCCTGCACCATCAGCTTTAACATCAGGAAGGCATCCTGCTGCGCACGGTAAATTGCGTAGTCCTGCACCACCGCACTCGCCGAACCGTTCTGCGTCAAAATGATATTTGCTCCCCCGCGCGTCTCCTGCAACAAACGGCTGGCGGAGGTTTTGAAATCGGTCAGGCTAATGATTTGTTCTTGCATGGCAGATCACCGAATAAAGACTGAATACGGTTATTCTAGCGAGAGGGGAAATAATGGCAAGGTGAATCTATCGTCCCGCAGAAACCCATTTCGATGCCGTCCCCTTTGATTGTTCAGCCTACACCTTCTTCACACCATCGCCATATTTCGCGGCCATTTTATCTGCGGTCAACAGAGTCAACCCCTCAACGCGTGCCTGCGCCACGAGGATGCGATCAAACGGGTCTTTGTGCAAAGGTGGAAGATCATTCACTGCAACGGTATGTTCGCTGGTGACAGACAGCTCGCGGTATCCGTTTACCAGCAACATACGCCACAGGCGACGCGGATCGACGTTGAAATCCGAACGCTCAAGCCCGTTCTTGATCGTGATCTCCCACAAACTGGCTGAACTGAATATGAGTTGATTGGAGGGATCAAGCAGCAAGGCACGCGCCTTGGCCGAAAGACGCTGCGGCTCGCTTGCAGCCCACAGCAACAAATGAGTGTCGAGCAACAGATTCAAGCCTTGCGCCCCGCAAACAGACTTTCAATCTCACCGCCACCCATCTGGTCGAAATCGTCCGGCACGGAAAACTCCCCGGCCATGAAGCCGAGGCGGCTACTGGTGCCCACTACCGCCTTGCCCAGCGCGACGACCTTGACCATCGGTTTACCTGCCTTGGCAATAATGAACGACTCGCCCCGTGCAGCTTGATCTACCAGCTTGGAAAGCTGGGTTTTTGCATCGTGAATATTAACAGTAAGCATAGCAGCCTCAAGTTGAACTAATGGCGGTTAGTTTATATCAAGCTGGCAAAATCACAAAGACCGGCATTGAAGAAAAAACTGTGGTCTGTCCCTGAGGGTTTTTTGATAGCACCGCTTCACCTGCGCTCATTTGCGGCATCACGGTCAAATCGGTAGCCATGCGTAGACACAGTCGCTGCTTTGCCAAGAGCTTGCTCAGCTTGCAATTTGACCTCGTCGTACATCGTATCTGGCGCAATATCGAGACCTCCCGGCCAAGTCACTATTCCACCGACCACGGAAATTTCCCGGAACTTTTCCGGAGCGCTTAGAGGAGAAAAGACCCCTTGGAAGAAATCAGGCGGAAATCGCACAACACCTTCGAGGCCATCAGCGAATCGCACCCAGACCGCGCGATCCTCGATCACTCGTACTTCTGAAACTCGCCAGTAAGCAGCCATCATCAATGATCCGGCACTTGAGCCTTACTTACTCTTATTCTCTACTGTTGCGGACTTGCGAGAAACGAATGGTGTTCCGGTTTGCTCGGCCAGTTGGCGCGCCTTCTCGGCGGCGCGCATCAATGCCTGCGGGGCTTTTTGCAGGTCGGAGTCTTTCAATTGCGAGTCGGCAACTTTCCTGGTAGTTGGCGTCGCCTTTTGCACCTCAACAACCTCATTGTTGCCCTGCACGAATTGCTTGTGATGCTTCCCGCGCACCCCGACACCGAGCTGCTCTCGCGTATATTCTGGAATATCCTGGCCATCCTTGCTTGCAGGTCGCGCACTCATATCGTGTCGGCTTCCGTGCAATTCAGCCGTTGTGGAATTGTGTACAACGAAAGGAGTGCCGGTTTGCTCGGCCAGTTGGCGCGCTTTTTCGGATGCACGCTTCAAAGCACACAACACAACCTCCGAGGACAAATTCCGAGGCTTGGATGAAGGAGGTTGAGTCATGCATCAAGCCGCCAGCGGCTCAAAGCGATGTATCTGCGCCAGCACGCCGGTCAGTTCCTTGGCGGCCTCTTCGGTATCGTAATCCGCCTGCAAGCCCAGCCAAAAACCGCTCGAGGTGCCAAAGAACGCGGCCAAGCGCAACGCCGTGTCCGCCGTGATCGAACGCTTGCCCGAGCAGATCGCAGAGATGCGCGCTTCAGTCACGCCTATCTCCTTTGCCAAGCGATACTGGGTAACGCCCAGCGGGATCAGGAACTCTTCCCGCAACACCTCACCGGGATGGATGTTGCGCAGTTTGGTTGTTTTGCTCATAGCTTTCTCCTCAGTGGTAGTCGCAGATTTCCACGCGACTGGCTTGCCCTTCATTCCACACAAAGCACACGCGCCATTGATCGTTGATGCGAATACTCCACTGTCCGGCACGGTTGCCCTTCAATGCCTCCAGCCGATTATTGGGCGGGATACGCAAATCCTCGATGCGCTGCGCGTTGTGCAACATACGCAATTTGCGCCGCGCCACGTCCTGAATCTGGTTAGGCAAACGACGAGAAAACTCACCGCGCCAGACCTTGAGGGCTTCTTCGTCGTGGAAATCCGTGATCATGGGACGCAATACTCTCGCTACGCGACAGTATTGTCAAGGGAGCTTGCCTTGCGGCATCAGGTGCGGGATTGAGGCGCTAGGTAAACCGTGGTCTGTCCCTGATTATTACTGTTCTAGGTAAACCGAACCGTGGTCTGTCCCTGATTATTACTGATTATTTAAGAGGCCAGGAATAATTCGAGCCTGGCCCCTTTAATTCCTATTGTTCTCAAGAACAATTCGACTCCGACACCTTTAACTCTTTCAAAATTAGGCGACGAGCCCTAAACGCTGAGTCATATCTAAGGAAATCAAATATTGCGACATTGTCACTCCGTTCATCACCCATAGACCTACCTCATGAGCATAGTTCTTGGCATTTCTCTCAAATTCAGAAGATGTCCAGAATGCATAAACAACTGGAGTTAATGCTCCAACACCATCTTCTCTTTTTAGCTGATGAATCCTTCTAGTTGCACCACCAACGAATTTTCTTAATTCTGATTCAGAGATTGCATTGCCATGGTCGTACCGCTTTGCCTGCCCAATAACGACCATTTTTGCATTTTCAGGTGTTGGAAAACCCGCACCAACTAGAGATAAGTTAAAACCAATAAAGTCCACTCCGCCATCGTTTGGCATGCCGGTAACCTTACTTCTCCCACCAAATTCATTCAGAATTTCCGCACATATTTCTTCAAATCGCTTTGGCGTTACTCTTCTTAAGTTTCGCAATACAGAAAAGCAGTCCTTGTTAACACCGCGAACATATGGCAAATCATCATCATCAATTTCAAAAAGCAGGGTTTCGCCGCTAAAAGTTGCGACACCAATCATGTCTTGCAAAATGCCCTTTACGTTAGGCAATTCTCTAGCAACAACATCCGCAACATATTCATCCGTAGGTGTATCCCACTTCTCCCTTACTGACTCGTAGCACAATGCATCAAGTCGCCGCCATTCAGGCTGGGCAAATTCAATTGCCCATTCAGCGATTTTTTGAGAACTTGGATCAGCCATTTCAGAAATAAATCAGTTGCCAAGCAAAGCGGCACGATCAGCAATGGTTTTTTCAATTCTCTCCCTTAGCTCTTGAAGAAATTTCTCTCCTTCTTCGCTCATTGCTCGCAGCATGTCAGGTGTTAGCCCTTTCAATGCTTGTGTGGCCGCAGATATTTTTGGCTCCCACTGTTCTGGGTGCTCTGCCTCATACCTCGCAAGCGCCATACGTAGTGTGCCACTGTCAGACTTGAATAACTGAAGTGCTGGCGGGTCATTGATAATTCTTGCGAACTCTCGAACACTTTTTGCCTCAGGCAACTTTGCTGACGACTCCTCATCAGCTGGAACCATCCAACTGTAGAACTCCCTAAGATTACTCTCGCTTTTAAATTCACCAGAGGGTTCATCCCAGCCTAGCCACTCTCTAACCTCTGGCCTTTTAAAGGTTTCTTCAAAATAGCTATACATATCGTGAGTGGTTTTTTCACCGAACTCCTCATCCGCGGCCATTTTTTCCAAGGCCATGAAACACCTGTATGCTCTGTTAGCTGCAATAGTAGACAAACCTAAAGACTGGGCTGCTTCTTGAGCTGACATGCCTGATTGTCGTAGGGCAAATACAGTCTTTGCCTTTTGGTATGGTCCCCACTGCTTAATTCCAGATACATGCCTCAATCCAGGCAATATCAATGTTGCTTGTGCTGGCGCGATACTTTCATCAAGTAGTAAGCAAGGAATATTTGTGAAATTATCAACTTCCTCATCAGAAAAACTTTCTTTCCCTACCTCATGCAGTTGCATAAGCCACTTCAGTGCAGTTACACGCCTGTTACCTTCAACAACAACATATTTACCCTCCCCGCCCTTCCATGACCTAACAATTACTCGATCCATCGGAAGGAAACCCACCGTTTTTATGGTGTCCTTTAGTTCACCCACATTAAACATTGTGGTTTTCATTTTCTCTAGAGTCTTTGCTTGAATCTTCTCTTCAGCAAAGCGGTTCTCAGGAATTGAAATTAACTCCTCCCCCAACTCAGAGAATCTAGGGTTGTTAGCATCTAAAAGTAAATTATCTATTTTTAAGTCAATATGACTTAGTGCCTTCGCGAGTGACATACACACCTCCTCTAGTTATATTCTGAACTAAATCGACTCAACGACTAATCGGCTTATACCGAATCCGCTTAGGCTTCGCCCCCTCTTCACCCAAACGCTTGCGCTTGTCCGCTTCGTATTCCTGATAGTTGCCATCAAAGAACGTCCACTTGGAATCGCCTTCGCAGGCGAGGATGTGGGTGGCGATGCGGTCCAGGAACCAGCGGTCGTGGGAGATGACGGCGACGCAGCCGGCGAATTCGAGCAGGGCGTCTTCGAGCGCGCGCAGGGTTTCCACGTCGAGGTCGTTGGAGGGTTCGTCGAGTAGCAGTACGTTGCCGCCGGAGATGAGGGTCTGCGCTAGGTGCAGGCGTCCGCGTTCACCGCCGGAGAGTTGGCCGACGATCTTGCCCTGGTCCGCACCCTTGAAATTGAAGCGGCCGATGTAGGCGCGCGCCGGGGTTTCGTATTTGCCCACGGTCAAAATCTCGTTGCCGCCGGAGATGGCGTCGAACACGGTCTTGTCGTTCTCCAGCCCTTCGCGCGATTGGTCGACGAAGGCGATCTTGACGGTCTGGCCGATCTTCACTTCACCGCTGTCCGGTTTTTCTTTGCCGGTGATCATGCGGAACAGGGTGGATTTACCCGCGCCGTTGGGGCCGATGA
>DISA01000025.1 GCA_002421915.1 Gallionellaceae bacterium UBA6222 | reverse complement strand
ACCACCGCGCAGCCGACGTGGTGGTCAATACCGCCAACCTCAAACGCGCGGCACAGCAAGAGTCTATTTCGCAGATTGAAAAGGCCAACCCGGCGCGCTATCCGGTACCTCAATATTTTGTGAACGATGTTTCGATAACAAGCGACGTTAAATTTGACTGGGCGTTGAGTTTCAAGCAGGTGACATCAAGCACCAATGTGCGTTCGATGATTGCCGCAATGGTTCCAAAATCTGGCGTGGGGCACTCCATGTCTGTTGTGCTGCCCAGTGAGTCGGCTGACGCACCTGTCAATAGCTTGCCCTTTGTTCTTGCCAATTTCAATTCCTTCGTTTTTGATTACCTTGGGCGACAAAAGCTGCAAGGCAATAACTTTAGCCTTTACATCCTCGAACAACTGCCAGCCATCGCCCCGTCCCGATTCAACGATTCTTTGCCCACCGCTTTTGCCGAAGCCATGCGCGCTGCAAAACTGATGAACGGTCACCACTCGCAGCCCACCGTGGCCGACTTTGTGTTGCCGCAAGTGCTGGCGCTCACCTACACCGCTCACGACATGGCCCCGTTTGCGCGTGACTTGGGATATGTGGACAGCGCAGGCGAGGTGCTGCCGCCGTTCGTGTGGAATGAGGACGAGCGCCGCGCCCGCCTGGCCGCGCTCGACGCACTGTTTTTCTACCTCTATGGTCTGGATGCGGTTGATGCAGCTTACATCCTCAACACCTTCCCCATCGTGCGTGCGCAAGACATGCAAACCTTTGGTAGCTTCCGCACACAGGAAGACATCCTCAAAGTACTGGCTTTGTTGACGTCTTGATCGCCATTTCTTAAATGCCAGCCATTCAATACCCTATGCCCAACACCCCCAAAGCCCCCGCCTTTCGCCGCGCGGCCCCACCGGCCGCCAAAGCCCCGATTCCCGCCGGACAAAGCAACACCGCCGCCCATGGCGCAGGCGGCACGCTGCGCCTGAACAAACGCATGGCCGAGCTCGGCCTGGCGTCGCGCCGCGAAGCCGACGAATGGATCGGCAAGGGCTGGGTCAAGGTCAACGGCCGGGTCGCCGAGATGGGCATGCAGGTGAGCCCCGATGTGCGCATCGAGATCGACAAACAAGCCACCGGCGCGCAAGCGAAACAGGTCACGGTGCTGATCAACAAGCCGCTCGGCCTGGTCAGCGGTCAGGCTGAAGACGGCCACGAGCCCGCCATCACGCTGGTGCAGCCGCAAAACCGCTGGGCCGAGGACAACGCGCGCTTTTTCTTTCACCCCAGCCAGCTCAAAAGCCTGGTGCCCGCCGGACGGCTCGACATTGATTCGACCGGCCTGCTGGTGCTGACACAAGATGGCCGGGTCGCGCGCCAGCTGATCGGCGAAGATGCGGTGATGGAAAAAGAGTACCTGGTGCGCGTGATGTACACCGGCGTGCTCAATGCGGCGGCGGCCGACTCGGCGGCCGCCACCTATGCCGCGGCGCCCCGGCCTGCGCAGCCCGGCCAGGTGACCCAGCTCAGCCGCATTGACGACGACGACCCTGTCAGCCAGGATGTGCAGTCGGTGTTTCCGGCCGACAAACTGGCCCTGTTGCGCCACGGACTTAAATTGGACGGCCAGGCGCTGCAAGCGGCCAAGGTCGAATGGCAAAACCCCGAGCAATTGCGCTTTGTGCTGCTAGAGGGCAAAAAGCGCCAGATTCGCCGCATGTGCGAGATGGTGGGATTGAGAGTCAGCGCATTGAAGCGGGTACGCATCGGCAAAGTCAGGCTGGGTGAATTGCCGCAGGGACAGTGGCGCTATCTGCGCGAGGACGAAACGTTTTAAGGGGGGATGCAAACGCCGTGCAACCGACCATAATCTCCTATTTGTCCGCCTCGCTGGTTCTAATCGGCCTGATTATTCACGCGGCAACGCTTGCCCCGCTGCGCAGGCTGATCGCGATTCTTCCAGCCGGAACGCTGCGCAACAAATGGCTTGCCATGACCGGCCTGATCTTTGTCTTCATCGCCGGATATCTGGGCTACATCGTGGTGCTTTGGGGTCGACAGACTGAATGGCATGAACTCCCCATTCCCGGCATATTTCTATTCGGCGCCCTGTTTGTGTGGTCAACGATAACGCTTTCGCTGCAAACCGCTGTTGATCTGCGGCGGATAGATTTGCTTGAATCCGAGAACATCACCGATCCGCTGACGAAGGCTCACAACCGCCGCTATCTGGATCGCCGTCTTGCGGAAGAAGTTGCTCGATCTGCCAGATACGCTCTCGACCTTTCGGTGCTGATGCTCGACATTGATCATTTCAAGCAGGTCAATGACAGCTATGGACATCAGGCCGGTGATGCCACTTTGACTACCATGAGCGGTCTGATCAAGTCCGCCCTTCGCGATTTGGATGTTGTTGCGCGCTATGGCGGGGAAGAATTTATGGTGATTTGTACCAATACCGCAGTCGACGGTGCTGCCCTGGTGGCAGAGCGCCTGCGCCATCTGGTTGAGTCACAGCCAATCGAGATTACCGGCGACTCCGGCACAAGCCAAACCATCCAGATCAGCATCAGCATTGGTGTGGCAGGCTTAAGCGCGGGTATTGATAGCCAAGAGAAGCTGGTTCAAGCCGCAGACCGCGCGCTGTACCGTGCAAAAGAACAAGGCAGAAACCGTGTCATCGTTGCCGCGGCTGAAGTCGGAGAATCTACCAAACCTTTGTAGCCAATAGCCGGAGTGGAGTACTTGTATTGGCCAACCGGCGGCCCCGTGCCTCTACTGGACCCCCTCTTTATGTCCCTCTTCATCTCCGCCAGGCACTGATGCGCGCTCCACCAACAATGAATACAGCCTGCGGCTATCGGCACGCAGCACCGTGAATTTCCATTCACCAATCAGAAAATGCTCGCCGCGCTTGGGGAGCCGGCCCGCCGCATTGAGCACAAGACCGCCGACGGTGTCGTAGTCCTCGTCGCTGAATGCCGTTCCCAGGGCTGTATTGAAGTCAACGATCTCGGTATCGGCCTTGACGCGCCAGTGCGTTCCATCCTGGCGGATGATGTTGTCCTCATCCTCGTCAAAGTCGAATTCGTCGGCGATATCGCCGACGATCTGCTCCAGTACGTCCTCGATCGTGACCATGCCGCACACGCCGCCGTATTCATCCACCACCAGCGCGAGATGGTTATGGTTGCTGCGAAAATCGCGCAGCAACACATTGAGGCGTTTTGATTCCGGGACAAACACGGCGGGGCGCAACATGTCGCGCACATCGAACTCTTTGCCCGCGTAGTAACGCAACAGGTCTTTTGCCAGCAAAATGCCGATGATGTTGTCCTTGTCGCCATCGGTTACGGGAAAGCGCGAGTGTGCGGTCTCAATAACGAACGGAACGAATTGTTCCAGCGGCTGGCTGATGTCGATGACATCCATTTGCGCGCGCGGAATCATGATATCGCGCACCTGGGTCTCGGAAACCTGAATCACGCCTTCCATCATGGAAAGCGCATCGGCATCGAGCAGATTGCGCTGATAGGCGCTGTACAACAGCGCGATGAGCTGCTCGCGATCTTCCGGCTCCCGCAATAACATCATGGAGAGCCGTTCCAGCAGGGTGGGTTTGTTATCGTTACTGCTACTGTCTGAACCGTCCATCACCAAACATCAATTAACAAGATAGGGCGCAGGATACCGTAATTTGAGGAGCAATGCAGTCTCGCGCGCCTCCATACGCCTCGCCTCGCGCTGCTTCTGGTGGTCGTAACCCTGCAAATGCAAAACCGCATGAATGGTGAGATGCGCGTAGTGCGCGGTCAAATCCTTGCCCTGTTCCTTTGCCTCGCGCGCCACCACCGGTGCGCAGATCACCACGTCACCCGACAGTGTGGCGCCCGGCACATCGTCATAAACAAAGGTCAGCACATTGGTGGGGTAATCCTTGCCGCGATAACTCCGGTTCAGTGCGCGCCCCTCAAGCTCGTCCACGACACGCAATACCATTTGCACATCCCGCTCCAGTGCAACCTTTACCCAGCGGCGAAACTGCTGCCGTGCCGGTATTTTTTCCGAGTCGATGGCGTATTGCACCGACAACGAAAGTTTATGGTCATCAGTCATGGTTCTTGTGGTCATGTTTTTCGTAAGCGGAGACAATTTTTTGCACCAGCGGATGGCGCACCACATCCTCGGCAAGAAATTGCCGGAAGGCGATACCGCGCACATCCCCGAGTACTTTGCGCGCATCGTTGAGCCCGCTCTTCTGCCCGCGCGCCAGATCGATCTGTGTCACATCGCCGGTGATAACTGCCTTGCTGCCGAAGCCGATACGTGTGAGGAACATCTTCATCTGTTCCGGTGTGGTGTTCTGTGCCTCATCCAGAATAATGAAAGCGTGGTTCAGCGTGCGCCCGCGCATGTACGCCAGCGGCGCAATCTCGATCGCGCCACGCTCGAACGCCTTGGCCACTTTTTCCGGGCCCATCAGGTCGTATAGCGCGTCGTACAAAGGGCGCAGATAAGGATCAACCTTCTGCGCCAGATCACCGGGCAGAAATCCCAGGCGCTCGCCCGCCTCCACTGCCGGACGCACCAGCACCAGCCGTTTTACGTTCTCGCGCTGCAGGGCATCGACCGCCGACGCGACGGCGAGATATGTCTTGCCGGTGCCCGCCGGGCCGATGCCGAAAGTGATGTCGTGTTCCTGAATCGCCTGCAGATATTCGTTTTGCCTTACCGTGCGGCCACGCACTTCAGCCTTGCGCGTCATCAGCAACGGCACCGATTCACTGCCGGCATCCGGCAAGTCGCGTTTCATGGACTCGATCAGCCCCAGTTGCAGACGTTCCAGCGAGATATCGTGTTTCGCCTCCAGATAGAACCTTTCCAGCACGACACGCGCCAGTCCGGCCTGCTCGCCGGAGATGGTGAACCGCTCGCCGCGACGGGCGATATTCACCTCCAGCGCGGTCTCGATCTGGCGCAGGTTCTCGTCAAAGGCTCCGCACAGATTGGCCAGACGTTCGTTGTCCGCCGGGTCGAAAGAAAGCTGCTCGCTGGCGCTCATTGCCGTGCCGCCACTTCGCCGCGCAGGGTATGCATGGTTCCGGACAGAATTCGCACATCCACATAACGCCCCAACATGCCAGGGGATCCGACAAAATTCACCACCCGGTTATTCTCGGTACGGCCTGCCATCTCCTGTTCACTCTTGCGCGAAATATTCTCCACCAGCACCCGCTGCACCGTCCCCGCCATCGCATGGCTGACTTGCTGCTCCAGCTCGGTGATGCGTGCTTGCACCCGATGCAAACGCGCCAGTTTGGTTTCGTGGGGTGTTTCGTCCGCCATCTCGGCAGCCGGTGTACCGGGGCGCGGGCTGAAGAGGAAGCTGAAACTGGCATCGAATCCAACTTCATCGATAAGCTTCATCGTCGCCTCAAAATCCGCATCGGTCTCGCCGGGAAAGCCGATGATGAAATCCGAAGTGATCGAGATATCCGGCCTCGCGGCGCGCAGCTTGCGCACGATGGATTTGTATTCCAGCACGGTGTAGCCGCGCTTCATCGCCGCCAGCACGCGATCAGAGCCGGACTGCACCGGCAGATGCAGGTGGCCGGCCAGCTTGGGCATGGCGGCATACAGATCAATCAGGCGCTGCGACATTTCGCGCGGATGCGAAGTGGTAAAGCGCAGACGCTGCACCGATGGCTTTTCAGCGATGGCCTGTAACAGGAAGGCGAAATCAACGGTATCGCCATCTTCCGTCTCGCCCTGATACGCATTCACGTTCTGTCCGAGCAGGGTGATCTCGCTCACCCCCTGCGCCGTCAGGCTGTCCACTTCGCGCAGCACATCGGCAAACGGCCGCGACACCTCCTCGCCGCGCGTGTAAGGCACCACGCAAAAAGTGCAATACTTGCTGCACCCTTCCATGACGGAAACGAACGCCGTTCCGTGCGTGGTTTGTGCGGCGGGCAGATGATCAAACTTCTCGATCTCGGGAAAGCTGATATCGACCTGCGGCCTGCCAGTCGCGCGCCGTGCCGCGATCAGTTGCGGCAGACGGTGCAGGGTTTGCGGACCAAACACCATATCCACATACGGCGCACGCTTGATGATCGCCTCACCCTCCTGGCTGGCCACACAACCACCGACCCCGATCAGCAGATTCGGATTTTGTTGCTTCAACACGCGCACACGCCCCAAATCCGAAAAGACTTTATCCTCCGCCTTCTCGCGAATGGAGCAGGTGTTAAACAGGATGATGTCCGCCTCTTCCGGTCGGTCGATCTGTGTCATGCCTTCACAGGCATGCAGCACATCAGCCATCTTGTCCGAGTCATACTCATTCATCTGGCAGCCGTAGGTCTTGATGTAAAGCTTGTTTGTCATGCTGTCTTCCAATCTGCTTATCCTGTTCAGGCGGGGCAACACCCCCCTAAAAACGGGACATTTCAAATTTCAAACCGCCCCCTGTAGCCTGGCCGGCCTGAACACTGCCGGGTCGCGCCTTGATTTAAACACAATCCCAGGCACAAAAAATTTGCCAGCCTGATTGTTTGTGCTAGGATTACGGCCGATTCTCTTGATCCTAATGTTCAATTTAAGTCCCTGAAAGGAGGAGTATTATGGCGTTTATCTCTGACGTAGCTTCTGTTGGCACCGCTATCGCTTCCGTTGTTTTTTCGATATGGATGGTGAAGCAGTTGTTCGCTGATTAAAAAAACAACTGCCGGGCGCACCAAAACAAAAACTCCAGCCGAGGCTGGAGTTTTTTATTTGGTGGTGATAGGTGGATTTGAACCACCGACCCCAGCATTATGAGTGCTGTGCTCTAACCAACTGAGCTATATCACCAGAATTCTTCCAACAGAAGGATACCCGGCCAAAAAGAGGGCGGCATTTTGCTGATTTAGGCGCCGCCTGTCAATTACAGTCTGTGGATTTCAGCTCGCTATCCGGGAAATCCTGCTGTATCCGGTTCAATTTCTCTATAGCGCCCGCGTCGATTCCGATTAATTCAAATACGGTAAATTTGAGCCTGCTCTGCCGCTCACCCACCTTTGCCGTGCGCACCCCTTTGGTTTTCAATACTTCCAGAAAGTTGCTGGCCGCCTGTTCAGTGCGGAATACGCCGAGCGAGATGGCATGCAGCCATTCACCTTTTTCCTGCACCACAAAGTGGTCATACACCCCAAGTTTCTTGAGTTGGTCAATCTTTCGATTTACCTGGTCGATATTTTTTTGCGGCGACATATACACCCAGTAGCCGCCAACATGTTCGACGTTGCGCCGCTGCAATTTATCACCCAGTTGCAGTGTTGCCAGTGCGGCATCCGCCCGCGCCAGGTTCTCGCCGGAAAATTCTCCCCATGTCATGCAGAGTGGGGCAGGAGGTATCACGGTCAGTTCCGGACTCAACTGCGAGGCCGGCGGCGCGGCGACCCGCTCCGGGCTGGGCGACTGCGGGGCACTGACGGCAACAGAATCAGCGGGTATGTGCGGGGCTGCTGCCTCACGCAACTGAATTTTGTTCGCATTGAATTCTGCCTGCGTCAGTAGCGCATCCGGCGTGTCGGTCAGCGCCGCACCCCAACGGATGAGGACAAAGAACAATATGTTGACCAGCAACAACAGTATCAACCAGACCCTGCTCATGCTTGATTTTCTCCAATCACCTGCAAACCGCGCAGCACCAATTCATCCACCCGTTCGCAGGGCACAGCCAGTTGCGCCATGGCAAATTCGGCTGCCCCGCCCGTCACGACACAGTGTGCCACACCACAACGTTGTTGCAACAAGGCGAACTGCTGCGCTATCGCTCCCTGTGTCGCGCGCAATGCTCCGCTTGTTATCGCATCTTCGGTATTCAGCGGAAAATCACACACCGCGCCTTCAGCCGTCCGCAGTTGCGCGGTGCGGGCATTCAGGCTGTGCCGCATCAATGCCATACCGGGCAGGATCAGTCCGCCGATAAATTCTCCGTCAGCGGATAGTGCATCCACCGTGGTGGCCGTGCCGCAATTCACCACCAGACAGGCGCCGCGCACCTGCTGCCATGCGCCGATAAGCGCCGCCCAGCGGTCGCTGCCAAGCTGTTGCGGTAACTGGTAGTCGTTGCGCACTCCACACTGTTCCGCGCAAGCCGTAACGAAAGTCGGTGCGCACGACCACACCGACAGGAGGGTGCGCAGCCGCGCCTCCATGCCGGCACCCGCCACATTGGAAACCAGGATGCGGGGCGGTGCCGGCAGCTGCGCGAATACCCGCGCCAGGGAATCGATCTGTGCATTGTCGAGCACACCGCGCTCCACCCAGTGCCCGGCCTCGACCCGCACCCATTTGCAGCGACTGTTTCCGATGTCCAGCAATAGCACTCAACACCCCCTCAAACTGATCTCGCCCGCATGGAATACCCGTTCGCCCGCTGCCGTAGCCACCCGCAGCGCACCTTCGTCGGTCACGCCGCGCACTTGCCCGGTGACCCGCGTCCCGTCCGGCAAGGTCAGCGTAATGGCGCGTTGCCGGAATACATGGTTGCGCTCCCACTCGGCGCGCAACATGCAAAATCCATGCGCCGAGAACTCGTCCAATACGCGCAGCAGATGTTTCAGCAACAATCCCATTACCCGATTGCGTTCGGCCAACTCTACACCGGCCGTAAAAAGATCGCTCACCGGCTGATCGATTGCGGCTCGCATGGTTTCACTGACAGCCAGATTCAGGCCGATGCCAATCACCACCGCGCTCGGCCCCAGCATATCGCCCTGGGCCTCGAGCAAAATGCCCGCCAATTTACCCTCGGCCAGCAGGACGTCATTCGGCCATTTCAGCCCGGCCTCCTGCACGCCCAGTTCGTGCAAGGCGCGCAGCACAGCAATGCCGACTGCCAGACTCAAACCGGACAGCGCCCCCACCCCGCATCCGAAGCGCCAGAGCAGGGAGAACGCCAGTGCATCGCCCAGCCCCGTGCGCCACGGCCTGCCCATGCGCCCGCGCCCGGCACTCTGCCACTCCGCCGCCAGCACACTGCCGCTGGGCGCGCCCAATGCGGCACGCTGCAACAGCAAGGCATTGGTGGAAGTCGCGTGATCGATGATTTCCAGATGCACTTTCTTGCCCGTGCCGGCCAGTTGTTTCCTGATCGCTGCCGCATCCAGCCAATGCAAGGGCTGCGCCAGCCGATAGCCGCGTCCGCGCACCCGATGCAAGTCCAGACCGTACTCGCCGACATCATGCAGCGCGTTATGCACACTTGCCCGCGACAGATCCAGCTGTGCAGCCATATCCTCTCCAGAGTGGAATTCACCATCCGCCAGCAGGCGCAGCAAATCGAAAGTCAGCGGGCGCGGCGTGTCTTTCACGGCAAAATTCATTGCGCCAGATCAGGGTGCAGCGGCGTCCCGCCCTGCTGCAGGAACTGTATGATTTCTGCGCGGCGTTGCAGCGTGTCCTGATAACCGAGATCGATCAGCGCACGGCAATACAATTTGTCGAACAGCAGATAACTGACCAGATTGGCACCGTTTCCCCGTCTTACCCCAAGCAAACGCAACGAAAGGCGGATTGTCCACGGCAGATGCTTGATATAGCGTTCAGCGATTTTCTCCAGCGGTTGGCTGGGCGTGATTACCAGGGCATCGATTTTGCGCAGCGTAAACTGCGCCCGCAACGCCTCGGGAATTGCGCCAATGGTGTGATTGATACGTTGCAGGCGTTCCAGATCCACTTCCAGCCCGTCAAGGAAAATACTGTCCAGCGCATGTCCGGCAATCTCGGCCAGCGACGGGTAGTGCTCGATCTTGGCACGCTTTCCCGTCTCGTCTGCCGCCCGTTGGCCGACCCCGACCACCAATACCCGCTCCGCCCCCAAATGCAGGGCAGAACTGATGGGGGCGATCTGCCGCATCGAACCGTCACCGAAGAACTCGCGATTGACGTGCACTGCGGGAAACATGAAAGGCAACGCGGATGAGGCCAGCAGATGCTGGATTTCGATCCGGGTCGGAATACCGACCCGGCGCGCGCGCTTCCATGGCTTGATTCCGGTCGCCCCCTGATAAAAAGTCACCGAGTGACCGGAGCCATAGCCTGAAGCGGTAATGCCGAGCGCATGCAATATGCCATCATCAATTTGGCGCTGAATCAGCTCGCACGGCAGGATACGTTCCAGAAAGGTGCGCAAGGGTGAATTATCCAGCAGCGACACCTGATTCAGACGATTGCTGCCCAGCATGCTCAACACCAGCCCCAGCACCCAGCGCCCGCTATTGGTCAACACCCCCAGGACATCAGCGCGGTAAATGTCAGTAACGCATGCGTTGCTCCAGACATTGAGCAGGTAGCGCACACCCTTGCGGAAATGGCGCGCATTGACCGCCAGCGTTACCGCATTCAGTGCACCCGCCGAGGTGCCGCATACCACGCTGAACGGAAGTTTTGCGCGATAAGGGGTGAATTCGGCCAGTGCTTTCAGCACACCAACCTGATAGGCAACACGCGCTCCACCGCCGGTAAGGATGAGCCCGATCTTCTGTTTCGGCATCGTCTGCAGGTCTTGTTTACGCGCGCGTTTTCACTGACTCGAGCGCATCCCGCAAAGTCTCTTCGGGCAGTTCATTGAGGAATTCAGCTATCATCTCCGCGGGTTCCACGGCCTTCGGTTGCAGCAACCCAACCTCGACATTGTCCACCAGCACCGCGGCTGCCCCGACCACTCTGAGCAGACGCGTCCGCTCCGCCATCAACAACTCGACCTCTTTGCTCAGCAACTCAACTTCCTGCCTGTTCATCACTCGCTCCTTGTCTTGACGCTGGCCACCGCCAGCGCACTCATATTCACAATACGCCGCGCGGTCGCGGTGGAAGTCAGAATATGCGCCGACTTGTTCACCCCCAACAGAATGCTGCCGATGGTAATGCCGTCACCCGCCGTCATCTTGAGCAGATTGTAAGCGATGTTTGCCGCATCCAGATTGGGCATCATCAGCAAGTTCGCCTGACCCTTCAGCCGTGCCGCCGGAAAAATCTGGCTGCGCATCACTTCCGACAAGGCCGCATCACCGTGTATTTCCCCCTCCACTTCCATCTCGGGCGCTTGCAGTTCAAGCAGCTCCCGCGCATGCGCCATCTTGCGCGCCGAAGCGTCATCATGGCTGCCGAAGTTGGAATGCGACAGCAGCGCCACCTTGGGTACGATGCCGAAGTAGCGCACCTCTTCCGCCGCCAGCAGCGTCAGTTCGGCCAGCTGCTCGGCGGTTGGGTCGAGATTGACATGCGTGTCGCAGATGAACAGGGTGTGCTTTGGCAACAGCAGGATGTTCATCGCACCATACACGCTGCTGCCGGGACGGTGGCCGATCACTTCGTCAATGTAGCGCAAATGGCGCAACGGCTGCCCGACTGTGCCGCACAACATCGCGTCCGCAGCGCCCATGCGCAGCAGCATCGCGGCGATCAGGGTGCTGCGGCGGCGCATATCGCGCTTCGCCACTTCCGGTGTCACGCCCTTGCGCGCCAGCAGACGGTGATATTCCGTCCAGTATTCGCGGTAGCGCGGATCATCGTCGGGGTTGATCAGCTCGAAATCATGGCCTGCGCGGATGCGCAGCCCAAGTTTGGCAATACGCGCCTCGATCACGGCGGGGCGGCCAACCAAAATCGGTTGTGCGATACCCTCGTCCGCCACCGTCTGCACCGCATGCAGCACGCGCTCATCCTCACCCTCGGCATAAGCCAGCCGGCGCGGTGTTTTCTTCGCCATCTCGAACACCGGCCTCATCAGCAGGTTTGAGTGATAGACAAAACCGGACAGGTGCTCGATATAGGCGTGCATGTCGGTGATGGGGCGCGCCGCCACACCGCTGTCCATCGCCGCCTGCGCCACGGCCGGCGCAACCTTGGAGATCAGGCGCGGATCGAACGGTTTCGGGATCAGGTACTGCGCTCCAAAACTCAAGGTCTCCTCGCTGTACACCGCCGCCACTTCTTCCGATTGCTCCGCCTCGGCCAGCCCGGCAATGGCGTGCACCGCCGCAGTTTTCATCGCCTCGTTGATGGTGGTCGCCCCCACATCCAGCGCGCCGCGGAAGATGTAGGGAAAGCACAGCACGTTGTTCACCTGGTTTGGAAAATCAGAGCGCCCCGTTGCCAGGATCGCATCCGGCCGCGCTTCCAGCGCGACCTGCGGCAGAATCTCCGGCACCGGATTCGCCAGCGCAAAGATCAGCGGCTGGCGCGCCATCTGTTTCACCATCTCCGGTTTCAGCACATTGCCCGCCGACAGGCCGAGGAACACATCCGCATTGGCGATCACCTCACCCAGAGTACGCGCCGGAATATCTTTTGCATAACGCGCCTTGTTGTCGTCCATCTCCTCGGTCCGGCCGGTATAGACCACACCATTGATGTCGGTAACGATGATGTTTTCCATGCGCACACCCAACGCCACCACCATATCCAGACAGGCCAAGGCGGCCGCGCCCGCGCCGCTCGCCACCAGCTTGATGTCTTCGATTTTCTTGCCGACGACTTTCAATCCATTGATCAGCGCAGCACCCACGATGATCGAGGTGCCGTGTTGATCGTCATGAAAAACCGGGATCTTCATGCGCTCGCGCAGCTTCCTATCGATGTAGAAGCACTCGGGCGCCTTGATGTCCTCGAGGTTGATGCCACCCAGCGTGGGTTCGAGCGCGGCGATGATCTCGATCAGCTTGTCCGGGTCGTTCTCTGCCAGTTCGATGTCGAACACGTCGATGTTGGCGAACTTCTTGAACAGGCAACCCT
>DISA01000021.1:9476-10578 GCA_002421915.1 Gallionellaceae bacterium UBA6222 | reverse complement strand
GCATCGGCCGCACCGGCCGCGCGGGAAGTTCGGGTGAAGCGAGCTCGCTGGTGTGTATCGACGAAAAGAAACTATTGAGTGACATCGAGCGATTGACCAAGCGCGAGATTCCCGTCGTCCAGGTGCCCGGTTTTGAACCCGACCCGCGCATCAAGGCCGAGCCGATTTTGAATGGTTCAAATCGCGGCGGCGGACAACGTCAGGGGCAGGGGCGCGGCCAATCTGCACCGCGCGCCGGTGGGAGTGGACAAGGCCGTGGCGCACCGCGTCCCGGTGGCAAACCGGCCGGTGGCGCCGGACGCGGCAGCGTGCCATCCGGTGCGCAGCACCGTTCCGGCGGGCGCGGACGATAACATCGGACAAGTTTTGGTTTGTCATTCCCGTGTAGGCGGGAATCCAGCGCATTGATTGAAAATGCAGTTTATGTTGTCTGCTTCGCAGCACCTGTTTGATGACTGGATTCCCGCCTGCGCGGGAATGACGGTATCCTTGTTCCATGACTACACCCGACTATTCGCAACTCACGCCAGACTGTGTGCTCAACGCGCTGGAAAGCATCGGCTTGCGCTGCGATGGCCGTCTGCTTGCACTCAACAGCTATGAGAACCGCGTGTATCTGGTTGGCATGGATGAAGGCGCACCAATGGTTGCCAAGTTCTACCGCCCCGCACGCTGGGCAGACGAAGCTATCCTCGAAGAACATGCCTTCGTGCAGGAACTGGTCGAGCGCGAGATACCCGTCGTGCCTGCCTCAATGATCGACGACAAGACACTGCATCACTTCGACGGCTTCCGTTTTTCTGTTTTTGAAAAACACGGCGGACGGGCGCCGGAACTGGAGAGCCGCGACACGCTGGAATGGCTGGGGCGCTTCCTTGGGCGCATCCATGCGGTCGGCGCACTCAAGACTTATCAGTATCGCCCCGCACTCAATATCGAGACTTTCGGCATCGAGCCGCGCGATTTTCTGCTGGCAAATCATTTCATTCCGCCCGATATCGATGCGGCGTATCGCAGCGTGGCGCAGCAGGCGCTGGATGGCGTGCGCCACTGCTTCGACAGGGCGGGCGAGGTGAAGCAATTGCGCCTGCACGGCGACTGC
>DISA01000021.1:9247-9396 GCA_002421915.1 Gallionellaceae bacterium UBA6222 | reverse complement strand
CCTGCGCACCCTGCGTCTGATCCATTATTCGGCATGGCTGGCGCGGCGCTGGGACGATGCCGCTTTCAAGCAGGCGTTCCCGTGGTTCAACACGCAGCACTATTGGCAGGACCGGATATTGGAATTGCGCGAGCAGATCGCGCTGATGG
>DISA01000021.1:5717-9222 GCA_002421915.1 Gallionellaceae bacterium UBA6222 | reverse complement strand
CTGTGCTCCGTGCGCCTTGCACTCCAACTGCTCGCTACGGTTTTCAAAGCGCCCAAAGATGCAGGAAGTGTTTATGAAAAATCGATTAACCCTCTGCCCATGTGGCAGCAACAAACCCTATTCAGACTGCTGCGCCCGCTATGTGATTGGCGGCGAACCCGCTCAAAGCGCCGAAGTCCTCATGTGCTCGCGCTACACCGCTTACACGCTGCGCAACGAAGATTACCTGCTTTCCACCTGGCATCCCTCCACGCGCCCCGCCGCACTGGGACTGGCCGATGAAGCACCAACAAAATGGCTGGGTCTGGAAGTGAAACGCCGCGAACAGCACGATGCAAACCATGCCGTCGTCGAATTCGTCGCGCACTACAAAGTGAACGGACGCGCGCATCGGCTGCATGAGACCAGCCGCTTTGTCCGGGAGGCGGGGCGCTGGTTCTATCTGGATGGCGGGCGTTAGGTGCACTCCATTTCCGTGCATTGTCACTACAATACGGCTATGTCTGATAAAGGTGAGACGCCAATGAACACAGAAACCGAAAACAATTATCTGGTAATCACCGCCTCCGGCGCAGACAAGATTGGTCTCGTTGACCGCCTTGCGGGCCGTATCACCGATAGCGGCTGCAACATCGAAGAGAGCCGCATGGCCGTGCTGGAGGGGCAATTCGCGCTCATCATGCTGGTCTCGGGGTCGTGGCATGCACTCTCCAAGCTGGAAGGGCAGATGACTACGCTCGGCGATCAAATCGGGTTAACCATCCACCACGAGCGCACCCGCAAACGCGAACGGGCCGAGCCGGCGATTCCCTACAGTGTCGAAGTCGTAACCATGGATCGCCCCGGCATCGTGCGCAGTCTCTCGGCTTTCTTCTCGCGCAACGGCATCAACNNCCACCCTGCGCGGCGATTTCCTCGATTATTGCGACGAACTCAATCTGGATGCGAGCTTTGAGCCGGTGCGGGGATGAGTCAATCAAAGGAGTGACCCGTGGACCATTTTCTCCATTACGTAATCGTCCATGATGTATCCGTTGCCAATGTCAAATACCGCCTCCATTCGTACCCGGAATCCTGCCCTGCGGTAAATGGCAATGGAGTCTTCATTCCTTTTGTTCACCTGAAGCACTAGTATCCGAATATTTCTTTTGCGTGCTTCAGCCTCAATATGGCGGAGCATGATGCCGCCCAAACCTTTCTTTCTAAATGCTTCAAGGAGATACAGTTGTTCGAGCTTCATTTCGCCCGGATTTTTGGTAAGCGAATAACTGCAATACCCGACAGGTTTGCTGTCTACCCGCAGCAGTTCAAACCATTGTTTTGTGGAATTCACATAGTTGCGGAGATTTTCAGGCGTGTATCTGCGCGCAAGCATGTAATTGACCTGCGCCATGCCGATGATTTTTGTGTAGTGGGAGTGCCAGATCGTCGCAGCCAGGCTGGCCACAGTTTCAAAGTCGGCTTCAGTGACGGGCACAAGTTCTGCACCGATGTTTGCCCGGTTATTCAATGGACTCAGGCTCCCCGATTCGATTTGCGTTGAACTGTATTGGGTGGAAATTACACGACAAATCCGAACGGTATCGATCCTATAACCACTCGAACGCGACCTGCTCAAAATCCTCTCCCTCTGCCAGTAACCTGATGAGTTTGATCTCCCGGCTTTTTTCACCCATCATCATCTGGTAGATGGTGTCCGCCACGAACTTCCCGGATTCCATCAGCAGGGTGGCGTTCAGGTAGGCGTTGTGTTCATCCGGCAGCAAAATGACCGGGAGGTAGTCGTAGGAGAAGGTGCCGGAGCTGCTTTCCCAGTTGGATATCCGATCAGCCCCCTTGCCCAGCACGCGCAACCATACCGACGCCGGTTTCTTGGCCAGCAGTTCGATGCCGACGCGGACTTTCCTGTCGGCATCGGTATGCAGCCGCCGAATCATGCCGACCCACCACAATCCCCCGTTCTGTGGCTTGAGTCCGCACAGATCGCNNAAGCTCCCTGGCTCCCGCCGAGTGTCGCGCCGAAGCCCGTTGCGCTCATGTCCGAGATGCTCCACACCTCGGTGCTGTAGTCGATATCAGCAGCGGCGACGAGACCGATCTGTGCCTGCTTTCTTGAGGCATCCGCGTCCTGCTCGGCATCCTGTCCGGCGTCAATGTGGGCCACCAGATGGCTGATCACGCGAAAGCTGTGTGTCACTTCGATAGTGGCGTTGATGTCGCGGCGTGCCATGTGTCGCTGCGGCGGTTCTGCTGCCCAATAGGTCATCAGGTGTTTGAGTACGGTGAGCTTGCCAGCGGGGGTGAACTCGCTGCCGAAACGGCGTTCCTGCCAGACCGGGTCATTCTCGTTTTGCTCGATGATCTTCTTCAATGCGGACAATGCCCTGACCGCACCGAAAAAGCGCACGCCGGTTGTCACGGCCTGCCCTTTTTCAGTTCGGTGAGGTGGCATTGGGGCTGTCAGGTCGAACTGGTAGGGGCAGTTGTCATCCGCCGTGGCGGCAAGATCGAAAAAACTGGCCAGACGTCCGGCGATACGGTAGCTCACCTCGATCTGGTCGGCAGCCAGCGTGTCGGGGGAAGAGATGCACAGCACCAGCGCGTGCAGCAACTCGCGCTGCGGGCTGGTATGGATGACATGGCCGGGATAGGCCAACACCATGTTCTCGCTGCATTGCTCCGTTTCGGCGAAGCGGTAGCCGTTGTAGAGCAGCGCCCATGTGGCGGCCTCAACAGCAATATAACGTATCAGCTCCAGCTTCATTTGGGCGGACACGGCCTGCAATTGACGCACACACACCAGCGGCATGCGCGCCTTGAGGTCATTCGATTTCTTTTCCGCGTGCTGATAATCGCTGATGCTTGCACTGTAGGCGGCGGACAATGCTTGTGCAAAAGCATGGACCCCTTGCCACAGGTGCAGGCCCTGAAAGTCGCGCAGGTGCGGTGCTTCCAGATAGCGTTGCAGCAATTCTGCCTGGCGCGGTTGCCCGGATTCGTCCAGCAACATGATGATGCTGGTGCGCAGATCTGGAGTGAACCCGGACGCATCCTTGATTGACTCCAGCCAGAAGGTGATGTCTTCCAGCGCCTTGAGCGGTTCGGCATCCGGCAATTCGCGCAACAGACGCTTGGCCTCGTCAAGGTCATACAAGGGGTGATCGGGTTTTGCGCCGAACAGACTGAACATGGTGCGCGATTCCTTTCCGTGATACTGCAAGGTTCTGGAGATGCAGCCCTTGGGCTTGCTGCCTTGGCGGCGCAATGATGCCACGGGATGAAATGTACCGGAGATGCCATGTTTTGGCTAATGCCGCGACTCGTCTGGCGGTTAGACATCCATGGCTTAAGCCTTTAAACTCGCGCACTTTTCCCACAGGCAAGCACCATGTCCGACGCCGTCGACCCAGGTATCACCGAACCGGCCGCTATACCGCGCGCCAGGATCGCGCGCGAAGTGGCGCGCCGCCGCACTTTCGGCATCATTTCCCACCCCGATGCGGGC
>DISA01000021.1:0-5596 GCA_002421915.1 Gallionellaceae bacterium UBA6222 | reverse complement strand
GGGCGTGGAAGCGCAGACGATCAAGTTGCTCAACGTCTGCCGCATGCGCAACACACCCATCATTACTTTCATCAATAAAATGGACCGCGAAGTGCGCGATCCGCTGAACCTGCTGGACGAAGTGGAATCGGTGCTCAATATCCAGTGCGCGCCGGTAACCTGGCCAATCGGTATGGGCAAGACATTTCGCGGCGTGTATCACTTGATTCGCGACGAGATCATGCTGTTCGAGGCGGGTGAGGAGCGCGACACACAGGAATTTGAAATCATCAAGGGCATCGACAATCCGCGTCTGGCCGGGATGTTTCCGCTGGAGATCGAGCAGCTAAAGATGGAAGTGGAGCTGGTGAACGGCGCATCGCACCCTTTTGATCTGCAACGTTTCCTCGACGGCAAACAAACTCCCGTGTTTTTCGGTTCTGCCATCAATAATTTCGGCGTGCGCGAGATTCTGGATGCGCTGCTGGACTGGGCGCCCGCGCCGATCGGGCGCGATGCCACCGTGCGCAGCGTCGATCCCGCCGAACAGGGATTTTCCGGTTTCGTGTTCAAGATTCAGGCCAACATGGACGCCAATCACCGCGACCGCATCGCCTTTTTACGCGTGTGCTCAGGTCATTTCGAGCGCGGCATGAAGATCAGGCATCTGCGCATCAACCGCGAGATCCGTGTATCCAACGTGGTGACCTTTATGGCTTCCAGCCGTGAGCAGGTGGAAGAAGCCTATGCGGGCGACATCATCGGCTTGCCCAACCACGGCAACATGCAGATCGGCGACAGTTTTTCCGAAGGTGAAGTGTTGCAGTTCACCGGTATCCCGTATTTTGCGCCGGACTTTTTCCGCTCGGTGCGTATTCGCAACCCGATCAAGGTGAAGCAGTTACACAAGGGATTGCAGCAACTGGGCGAAGAGGGCGCAGTACAGGTGTTCAAGCCGGTGGATGGCGGCGACTTGATTCTGGGCGCGGTCGGCATGTTGCAGTTCGACGTGGTGGCCAGTCGCTTGCAGGGTGAGTATGGTGTCGATGCGATGTTCGAAAGCGCCAGCGTCAGCACCGCGCGCTGGGTGACTTGCGACGATGCCAAAGTGTTTGCCGATTTTCAGAAAGCGCTGTCGCACAACCTTGCCGTCGACGCGGCGGGCAACCTGGCTTATCTAGCGCCGAACAGTGTCAATCTGCGGCTGACGCAGGAGCGCTGGCCCAAGGTGGTGTTCCATGACACGCGCGAGCACGCGGTCAAGCTGTGAATGTTGTACATCGCGCACAACATCGTTGTCCCGAAAGGCGAGATTGAACTGACAGCGGTGCGCGCGCAGGGTGCGGGCGGACAAAACGTGAACAAGGTGGCGAGCGCGGTGCATCTGCGTTTCGATATTGGCGCCTCCTCCCTGCCGTCAGACATCAAACAGCGTTTTCTCCAACTCAACGACCAGCGCATCAGTAAGGATGGTGTAGTCGTCATCAAAGCCCAGGAGTTCCGCAATCAGGAGCAGAACCGCAACGAGGCGCTGCGGCGTCTGAAGGCATTGTTGCTGTCGGTTGCAGTGAAACCGCCGCCGCGTGTCGCCACCAAGCCGACGCGCAGCGCCCGCAAAAAACGGCTCGAATCCAAGGTGCTACGCGGCAAGGTGAAGGCTCTGCGCGGGAAGGTGAACGACTAATCCGCAAACTCGAAATCGACTGTCAGCAGGTGGTGGTCTGAAGCCATGGTGGGAATGACCGCATGTTTGATTGCGCGCAACTGGCGGTTATGGAAAACGTGATCCAGCACATAAGGCATGCGTCGCCAGGTGATTTGCCTGGTCTGTGCCGTTTGAAAACCCTTTGAGGCAAACTGTTCGATCAACTTGTTGTGGTCGCTGACGTTGAAATCACCACACAGCAGGGTGGGCAGAGTTGTCTGTTTCATTTCTGCCAATACCATTTCGCGCTGTTCGGGATGATCCTGGCTGGAGGATTTCAGCATGAAGAATGCCAACAAATGGGTATTGAACAATTGCACCGTGTGTCCGCCGATGGTGGTCTTGGCGCCGATCAGCAGGCGGTCAGTCGGTGTTTTCATTTCACCATTGAAGTTGAATTCGAGTGGCGGGGAAGGCAGGTCAATGCGCCTGGTATCGAACAGTTTGCTACGGGAAAAAATGGCCAGGCCAATCCCGAACGGTAATTCGCGAGGGTCGGGTTTGGGGTAGGAAAAGTAACTGTCGTAATCCGCCAGGGCTGCTTTGAGCCGGGTGAAATTCGGCGGCGGACCGATCTGCACCCCGTTGGGTTCGGCGTGTTCCACTTCCTGCAACAGGATGATGTCCGCATCGACCTGCCTGATCGCGGCGATAGTCTGTTCCAGATCGACGGGGGCAAGATCGGGATAGGCATCATCCCAGCCCTGGCCGAACTGCATGTTGAATTGGAGAACCCTGAAACTGGACATAATGAGGTGTGGCCAAGCCCTTTATTTTTCCGAACTGTATAGAAAGCGGTCGGTGGAATCAAGCCAGCCCGCTCCCCCTCTGCAGGTATTGTTTCCGCAAAGCGGGTTCGAGGCGCTCAATCGCGTAGCGCAGCATGGTGCGCGGCATACCGTGTTGATGCGCCTGCAAAAATCCCTCAAGTGCGGCCATATCGTGTTTGCCGACTTCGCGCAACATCCAGCCGGCGGCCTTGTGGATCAGGTCGTGTTTGTCGTGCAGCAGGATTTGTGCGAGGCGCAGGGTGTCGGTGCAGTCGTTGCGCCGGATGAAGTGGAACGTGGCGACGATGGCGATGCGGCGTTCCCACAACAGGGGCGAGCGCGCCAGCGTGTCGAGCACCGCGCGGGAACGTTGTTCCAGGTGACGACCGACGATGTGCGGCGCGGAAACATCCACCAGATCCCAGTTGTTGATGTGCGCCGTGTTGCCCAGATAGAGGTCGAAGGCTGCCTGTTTGCCGCCTCCATCCGCCGCCTGATACCACTGCATCAGCAGCAACAGGGCGAACAAACGTTCCTCGTGATAACGCGAGTCGAGCAAAGTGGCGATGGTGGCGAGACCGGCCCCGCGGTGCTGTTTTGCCAGCGCGCGCAAGGGCGGCACCCTGATGCCGAGGAGGATATCGCCCGCGCCATATTCTCCCGGTCCGGTCTTGAAAAAACGCTGCAGGACGACGGCGACTTCGGGGGAAGCCAGGGCGCGCAACTGCGCCCGCATGGCGCCGAGCTGCACCATATGTCAGCGGCGTCCGCCCAGCAGCGATCCCAGCACGCCGCGCACGAGACGACGCCCCAATTCCGAACCGACCGTGCGCGCTACGCTCTTCGCCAGTGCTTCGCCCGTACTCTGGCGGCGCGAGCTGCCGCCACCCATCAGCCCGTCCAATAGTCCGCCACCGCCGCTTTGTTGCGCGGGTGCTGCCACAGCCGCTTCCGCCTGCTTTGCTTCGGCGCGGCCCTTGAGCATCTCGTAAGCGGATTCGCGGTCCACCGTCTTTTCATAATGTCCGGCAACGAGGGAATTGGTGATGATTTGCTGCCTTTCGGTTGCGGTGAGCGGGCCGATCTGCGCACGCGGCGGCACGATGAACGCGCGCTCGACCACGCCGGGGCGGCCTTTTTCATCGAGCAGCGAAACCAGCGCTTCGCCCACGCCGAGTTCGGTGATGGCGGCTTCTTCGTCCAGCGCCGGATTGTCGCGCATGGTCTCGGCGGCGGCGCGCACCGCTTTCTGGTCGCGCACCGAGAAGGCGCGCAAGGCATGCTGGATGCGGTTTCCGAGCTGGCCGAGAATCTTGTCCGGCACATCCGCCGGGTTCTGCGTGACGAAATACACGCCCACGCCCTTGGAGCGGATCAGGCGCACCACTTGTTCCACCTTGTCCAGCAACGCGGCGGGTGCGTCGCTGAACAGCAGATGCGCCTCGTCGAAGAAAAACACCAGCTTGGGTTTTTCCAGATCGCCCGCTTCCGGCAAATTTTCATACAGCTCCGACAGCAGCCACAGCAGCAGGGTCGAATACACCTTGGGCGATTGCATCAGCTGGTCGGCGGCGAGGATGTTGATGATGCCCGCACCCTGTTCGGTCTGCATCAGATCAGCGATGTCCAGCATCGGTTCGCCGAACAGTGCAGTGCCGCCTTCGTGTTCCAGTTGCAGCAATCCGCGCTGGATGGCACCGATACTGGCGGTCGAGACATTGCCGTATTCGGTAGTGTAGGTTTTTGCGTTTTCGCCGACATGCTGCACCATCGCGCGCAGGTCCTTGAAGTCGAGCAACAGCATGCCGTTGTCGTCGGCAATCTTGAATACCAGGGTCAGCACGCCCTGCTGGGTGTCGTTCAGGTTCAGCATGCGCCCGAGCAGCAGCGGCCCCATATCGGACACGGTGGCACGCACCGGGTGGCCCTGCTTGCCTGCCACGTCCCAGAAGGTCACCGGATAGGCGCGGTGCGCGAAATCATCCAGATGCAACTGTTCGACACGCGCTTGCACCTTGGCATTGCCTCCGCCTTTTTTGGCCACGCCGGACAGGTCGCCCTTGATGTCGGTCAGGAACACCGGCACACCGATGCGGGAAAACGATTCCGCCAGTGATTGCAGGGTCACCGTTTTGCCGGTGCCGGTCGCGCCGGTGATGAGGCCGTGGCGGTTGGCCATCTGCGGCAAAAGGACGAGCTGGAGCTGGTCGTTTTGTGCAATGAGGAGCGATGCGGTCATTTGTCTCTCCGTATTTTCAAATATTTGCTAAAGGTTTGGCGTGGGCTGCCGATAGCAGGCCATGGATGGCGCTTATTGTATCCATTGCGGCTAAAAGAGGAGGCTCGTCATGTCAACTACCCCGGTCAATTCAGGCAGTAACTATGTTTCGCAAGTGCAACCGCAGCCGCAGCAGTATGCGGAGCGCGTGGCCGAGCGAGAGAACGACAAAAACAGCGAAGAGGCAAAACGTGCAGTAGCAGTCAGCGAAGCGCCCAAGCCGACGGTGAATAGCCAGGGGCAAACGGTGGGGCAGGTGGTCAACACACAAGCCTGAACATGAAGCCGCGCTCAGGCGACGCCGGCTTGCTCCGCCTGCACATCGGCAAAGTAGCTGGAACGCACCATCGGCCCGCACGCGGCGTGCGAGAAGCCCATTTCTTTTGCCGCATCCTCGAACATCTTGAAGATTGACGGTTCTGCATAGCGCAGCACCGGCAGGTGCCCGTCGGAGGGTTGCAGATATTGTCCAAGAGTGAGCATCTCCACATCGTGCGCCCGCAGGTCACGCATCACTTGCAACACTTCCTCATCGGTCTCGCCCAGCCCCAGCATCAGGCCGGATTTGGTCATTACTTGCGGGAAGCGAGCCTTGAATTCCTTGAGCAGTTTTAATGAATGAGCGTAATCGGCACCGGGGCGCGCCAGCGGATACAGGCGCGGCACGGTTTCCAGGTTGTGGTTGAGTACATCCGGCAGTTCGGCGGCCATCGCATCCAGTGCAATCTCAAGGCGACCACGAAAATCCGGCACCAGCGTTTCCAGTTTTGTGGAGGGTGAGGCGGCACGGATCGCGTGCAGACAGTCGGTGAAATGTTGTGCGCCACCATCGCGCAGATCATCGCGATCAACGCTGGTAATGAC
>DISA01000041.1:1556-7587 GCA_002421915.1 Gallionellaceae bacterium UBA6222 | reverse complement strand
TCGTTTTTAACCGGACACTAGTGGCCCTAAAACCTAAAAGCCAACCCGCGAGGCGGGCATGCCCGCCTCGCCAAACAAAAAAGAGAAGCGTGCGTAACGCGCACACAAAACCGCAGTTGAATTTATTTCCCTTGAGCGCCGCCTCGTTCAGAAGTGAATGAGCGGTGGGGTTAGGCGAGCACTGTTTGAGCACGTGGCCGCGTAGCGGATCGTGCGAGTTGCGCAGCCCCGCTCGTTTGCTTCTGAACGAGGGAACCCACGTAGTGGGCGGTAAACTAGGGTCGCCTTTTCTTTGGTTACTTTCTTTTGGCGAAGCAAAAGAAAGTAACTTGCTGTCGGGCAACCCCCGACGGTTTTGTTCTCGATTGATGGGTATCGCTATGCTCAACCTATCCTACGCTTGCTTGATTCATGGCTCGGGCCATCCCAGGCAATACCACGACTTCACTCCCTCAATCTTCGCTGCTTTTGCTAGCGCCTCATCGGCTGTGACCAGTACAGTTTGCGAATCATTAATAAGGCATGAAAAGTAGCCTTCTTTAACACTGAATATTTGGAAGGCGTCCGACAAATCCAGAGAATGACGTTCAGCGAGTTCGCGTACTTTAGAAAATACTATTGGATTTTTTAAATCAATATCAGATCCATGGCGCGTACTCGCCTCAAACCAAGCAACTAGTTTAAAGGCTGCATCTGTGTATTCATCCTTCGTAATTTCTTTGCGGTATAGCCACTTAACTTTGAGGACATTCAAAGTTTCATAGAAACAAAAAGGGGTTGTGTACTTCGTTGGAGACCTATTATTGAAGTAATCCCGAACCAGATCACTTCCCTGCTCACGCGTAAATACCTTAATTAATGCCGAGGCATCAAAACAGTTCGCTCGTGGAGGAGGCCTGTCCATGATGCCCTACCTATCTAATCTTCACAGTCTCACAAACCACATCCCCGCACTGCCCCCTATTCCTCAACGCATGATCCATCAACACCAACGCCACCATCGCCTCCGCGATCGGCGTAGCCCGAATCCCCACGCAAGGATCATGCCGCCCCTCGGTCGAGACCTTCACCGCCTCGCCCGCTTTGTTGATGGAGTTGCGCTCGATACGGATACTTGAAGTCGGTTTGATCGCATAGCGCGCGACGATGTCTTGCCCGGTGGAGATACCGCCGAGGATACCGCCCGCATGGTTGGAGGCAAAACCATTCGGCGTAAGTTCGTCGCCGTGTTCGCTGCCCTTCTGCGTGACGCAGCCGAAGCCCGCTCCGATCTCCACGCCCTTGACCGCGTTGATGCCCATCAGCGCGTAAGCGATCTCGGCATCGAGGCGGTCGAATACCGGCTCGCCCCAGCCCACCGGCACGTTGGAGGCCACCACCGCAAGTTTGGCGCCGATGGAGTCGCCGGATTTGCGCAGGTTGTCCATGTAGTCTTCCAGCTGGCCGACATAGCTCGCGTCGGCGACGAAGAAAGTGTTGCCGATCTCGACCACTTCAGCCCAGCTCTTGAACGGGATCTTGATCTCGCCCAACTGTTCCAGATAGCCGCGCACCACGACACCGTAAGTCTCGTGCAGCCATTTTTTTGCAATCGCGCCCGCCGCCACGCGACCGGCCGTTTCGCGCGCCGAGGCGCGACCGCCGCCGCGATGGTCGCGGATACCGTATTTCTGCCAGTAGGTGTAGTCGGCGTGGCCGGGGCGGAAGGTGTCGGCGATGTTGCCGTAATCCTTGCTGCGCTGGTCTTCGTTGCGGATCAGTAGCGCGATGGGGGTGCCGGTGGTCTTGCCTTCGAACACGCCGGACAGGATCTCCACGGTGTCCGATTCGCGGCGCTGGGTAACGTGGCGCGAGGTGCCGGGTTTGCGCCGGTCGAGGTCGATCTGGATATCCGCCTCGCTGAGCTCCATGCCCGGAGGGCAGCCATCGACGATGCAGCCGATGGCCGCGCCGTGCGATTCGCCGAAAGAAGTGACGGTGAACAGGGTGCCGAAAGTGTTTCCGGACATGGCTTTACCTCGCTTAATTGATGGCGCGAGTTTAACATAGCAGCCTGCCGAAAATTGCCGTGCATCTCGATACAACAAGGATGTGGGTCGGGTTTCAACCCGACATGTCGGACTGGAGTCCGACCCACAAAACACTCCTTGGGCCGAGACGGAAAACAAAAGAAAGTTGATCGATGAAAGCCATTCTCGTCACTGCCGCAGGCGGCACCGATGTGCTGCAACTGAAGGAAGTCCCGAAGCCGGAACTGCCTTCGCCGCATCACATTCGCGTGAAACTCGCCGCCGCGGGAGTGAACCCGGTGGACACCAAGCTGCGCGCCAAGCCCGCCTACCATCCGGACAAGCTGCCCGCCATCCTCGGCTGCGACGGCGCGGGCATCATTGAAGAAACGGGCAGCGCGGTGACGCGCTTCAAGGCCGGTGATGCGGTGTATTTCTGCAACGGCGGCCTCGGCGACGAACCCGGCTGCTATGCCGAATTCACCACGCTGCACGAGGACTACTGTGCCGCAGCACCGGCCAATCTTTCCCTGCAGGAAGCCGCCGCGCTGCCGCTGGTGCTGATCACCGCCTGGGAGGCGCTCATCGAGCGCGCGCAACTGCAAGCCGGACAGACCGTGCTCATCCACGCCGCTGCCGGCGGTGTCGGCCATGTCGCGCTGCAACTGGCGTATCACCTCGGCGCGCGTATCGCGGTGACGGTGAGCGACGACAAGAAGGCCGGACTCGCGCACGGCCTCGGCGCGGAAAAGATCATCCGGTACAGGACGCAGGATTTCGTGCGGGAGACACTGGACTGGACCAACGGGCAAGCCCGTCCCCCTCTCCTCAATCCTCTCCCGCAAACGGTAGAGGAGGCAACCAAATCGCTACGCGAATTTCGCAATAACGGACAAGGTGCGGATGTCGTGTTCGACACCGCTGGTGGCGACACTTTTCTGCGCTCGCTTGACGCGGCGCGCGTTGGCGGCAGAGTGGTCAGCATCCTCGCCACGGCGATGACACAGGCGGATGCGCAGAAGGCGCGACTGCGCAACCTGACGCTCGGTTTCGAACTGATGCTCACGCCACAAGTGATGTACCTGCACGACGAGCGCGTGCGCCAGCGCCGGATCCTGGAACAGGGCGCGGTACTGGTGGAACAAGGCAAACTCGGCGTGCTGGTCTCGCACCGGCTGCCGCTGGCGCAGGCGGCCGATGCACACCGTATGATCGAAGCGGGCGGCATGATCGGCAAGATCGTGCTGACGATGGAATGACAAAGAACACCCTCTCCTCCGCCCCCTCTCCCACACGTGGGAGAGGGGAATTATTCCCTCTCCTGCTTGCGGGAGAGGGCATGCAATTCATCGACACCCACTGCCATCTCGACGCCGCCGAATTCGGCGACACGCAAGCCGGGCTGGTGCGCGCTGCCGTAGCGGCGGGCGTAAGCCGCATTGTCATCCCGGCGGTGGAACGCGCCAACTTCGGCAGCGTGCAAGCGTTGTGCGAACGTCTCCCGCACTGCGCGCCCGCCTACGGCATCCACCCGATGTATGTGGACGATGCAACAGCCGATGACCTCTCTGTGCTGCACGATTATCTGGCGCAGCCTTCAACCGTGGCAGTGGGCGAGATTGGGCTGGATTTCTTCATCGACCATTACGACCGCGCGCGGCAGGAATATTTCTTCATCGAGCAACTGAAACTGGCGCATGAATACGGTCTGCCGGTGTTGCTGCACATTCGCCGCGCGCAGGACACCATCCTCAAGTGCCTGCGCCAGCACAAGGTGCGTAATGGCATCGCCCACGCCTTCAGCGGCAGCCGCCAGCAGGCGGATGAATTCATCAAGCTGGGCTTCAAGCTTGGCTTCGGCGGCGCGATGACTTACCCGCGCGCCACCCGTTTGCGTGAACTGGCCGCGACCCTGCCGCTGGACAGCATCGTGCTGGAGACCGACGCGCCCGACATTCCGCCCGACTTCCTCGAACGCGGACACCCCAACAAGCCGGAATATCTGCCGCGCATCACGCAGACACTGGCGACCTTGCGCGGCGTGTCGGTCGAGGAGATTGCGCGTATCACCACGCAGAATGCATCATGCGTGTTGCCCAAACTTTCCGTGCCAAACTGACCATGCCCCATCACCCGCTCGACGATTCCCACCCGCGCCGCTTCGGCGGCATCGACCGCTTGTATGGCGAGGGCGCGCGGCTGGCGCTGCATCGCGCGCGCGTGGCGGTCATCGGCGTCGGCGGGGTCGGCTCGTGGGCGGTGGAGGCGCTGGCGCGCAGCGGCATTGGCCAGCTCACCCTGATCGATTTCGACCAGATCGCCGTGTCCAATGTGAACCGGCAAATCCAGGCACTGGATAGCACCTTGGGCTCGGCGAAGGTGCTGGCATTGCGGGAGCGCATCCGCGACATCAATCCGGATTGCCGGGTCGGGATCATCGAAGATTTCCTAACCCTGGAGAACATGCCGAACCTGATTGCGCCGGGCGCATTCGACGCCGTCATCGATGCCTGCGACGAGGCGCGGGTAAAAGCGGCGCTGATCGTGCATGCGCGCTTTAACAAGATTCCGCTGGTGGTGTGCGGCGCGGCAGGCGGCAAACAGGATCCGCTCACCCTGCGTGCAGCGGACATCGGCCTGGTCACGCATGATGCGCTGCTGGCGCGGGTGCGCAACCTGCTGCGCAAGGAATATCACCTGTTGCCGAAAAAGAACGGCAAGTTCGGAGTTACCTGCATCTATTTGGAGGAGCCATCGCGCAAGAGTGCGGCTTGCACCACGGGCGATCTAAGTTGTTCCGGTTACGGTTCTGCGGTGACAGTGACCGCCCCCATGGGCTTCGCCGCGGCCGCGCTGTGCCTCAACAAACTGGCCGCGCAGGCTATTTGAGCCAGCCCTTGCGGTAAAACACCCAGAACGGCACGCCGATGTATGGGGTAAATGCGCAGAACATCACTTCCTCCCGCGGGGTTGCTCATTCTACAGGCGGCAGGAGGATACGCGACAGCACTTCGTAGCGCGCCCCCTGTTCATCGCGCACGGATTCGACCAGGGCGAAATCGTCCATCTGCCAGCACACTGGCGGCAACGGGGGTAATGGTGCGGCTGTCCACCGCGCATGCCGCAAAAGGGTGATGTGCGGCTGGAAGGCGCGTTGGTCAAAATGAAAACGGTGCCGGTGCAGCGCGCCTTCCAGCGCGGCGACCAATGCCGCCAGTTCGGCTGGCACGCCAGCCGGTGCCGCATACACGATGCGGTTGTGCGCCCAATATCGCGCCTCGCTCAGGCATAGATCAAAGCGGAAACAGGGCAATCCCTGCGCCAGCTGCAGCAGTGCCGGCAGTTGCCGCGCAGCCACCTCCCCGAGGAACACCAGGGTGCAGTGCAAAGTATCGGAGCGCATGGCTTTGCCGCCGCACAATTCTTGCAAGGCCGGCTGCCACTCCGCCAGTGCCGCCCGTTCGGCTTCATCCGGCCACAAGGCAAAGAACAGACGGCGATGATTTTCCCGATGCAGAGCCATGCGCCGGATGCTAACCCCATATCCGCTGTGAGGTCGAGCGTCGTCGCGCGATGCGGTAGAATGCGCGCCTTGATACAAAGGCTATCCGCATGACTGTTCGTTTACGTGAAATCCCCTACAACTACACCTNNCTCCGACCGCGAGATCGTGCTGCGCCTGCTCGGCAGCGAGGCATGGGACATCATCAACACACTGCGCGAGGAACGCCGCACCGGACGCTCGGCACGCATGTTGTATGAAGTGCTGGGCGACATGTGGGNNCCCTATCTGGAAGACGACCTGCTTGCCAACCGCAAGCGGCGCCGGGCGCTGATCGGCGCCCTGTACCACCGCCTGAATGCCATCGAGGAACGCCGCCAGAACAACCAGTCCGTCAAACGATTGCTCGAACTCACCACCCGGGCGGTCGAGTATTTTTCCGACGATTTCGAGCAGACCCTGCAATTACGCAAACGCACCTTGCGCACCCTTGCGCGTATCACGCGCCGCGACAACATCC
>DISA01000041.1:0-1477 GCA_002421915.1 Gallionellaceae bacterium UBA6222 | reverse complement strand
CGGCACCGGCTACACCGGCGGTGCGATCCCGCTGGACAAATATTCCGCTGTCATCAATACAGAAAAACTGGATACGCTCGGCACGGTCGAGCAGACCGTGCTGCCCGGCTTAAGCGAGCCCTATGCCACCATTCAGTGCGGTGCCGGCGTGGTCACCCGGCGCGTGATGGAGGCGGCGGAAGCAAAACAATTCGTGTTCGCGGTCGATCCCACCTCGGCCGATGCCTCCTGCATCGGCGGTAACGTGGCGATGAACGCGGGCGGCAAAAAGGCCGTGCTGTGGGGTACCGCGCTGGACAATCTGGTGTCCTGGAAAATGGTGACACCGGATGGATACTGGATGCAGGTCACCCGCCTCGACCACAACCTGGGCAAGATCCACGATGTGGCGCAGGCGCGCTTCCGCATCACCCGCTACGACCGGCACGACCAGCCCTTGCCGCCGGAGATCCTCACCATCCCCGGCAGCGCCTTCCGCAAGACCGGTCTCGGCAAGGACGTGACCGACAAGTTCCTGTCCGGCCTCCCCGGCATTCAGAAGGAAGGCTGCGACGGCATCATCACCTCCGCACGCTTCATTCTGCATCGCGAGCATGCGCACACGCGCACCGTGTGTCTTGAATTCTTTGGCCAGGTACGCGAGGCGGTGCCGGCTATTGTCGAGATCAAAAACTATGTAGCGGCGCACCCGAGCGCAGTGCTGGCCGGCCTGGAACATCTGGACGAGCGCTATCTGAAGGCGGTCGGTTACGCCACCAAAGCCAATCGCGGCACGCGTCCCAAGATGGTGCTGATCGCCGATGTGGTCAGCGACGATGAACGCAGTGCGGGCGAGGCCGCCTCGGAGATCGTGCGCCTGGCCAATCTGCGCCACGGCGAAGGTTTCATCGCCGTCTCGGCCGAGGCGCGCAAGAAATTCTGGCTCGACCGNNGATCAACGAGGATGTGGTGATTCCGTTAGAGCGCATGGGTGATTACTGCGACGGGGTGGAGCGCATCAACATCGAACTGTCGTTGCACAACAAACTCAAGCTGCTGGATGCGCTGGATGAATTCTGCCACGGTGAGCTGCCGCTGCACTACCAGGACGACGAACAGCTGGGCGCCGCCGAACTGCTCGGTGATCGTCCGCATACCGCACAACAACTGCTTACCGACGTGCGCGTACGCTGGACATGGCTGCGCGATAATCTGGATGCGCCGCTGGAGAACTGCCCATTCGCACCCCCCTCTCCCCCAACCCCTCTCCCGCNNCTCCCGCAAGCGGGAGAGGGTGGCCGCGGGCCCGGAGAGGGCATTACGACCTTCCAAGCGCTGCAAGACCACACCATCCGCGCCTCGTGGAAACGCGAGCTGCGCGAACCGCTGCGCCAGATCTTCAGTGGCGGCACCTATCAGCCCATCCTCGACGAATGCAATGCCATCCACCAGCGCGTGCTGAAGGGGCGCGTGTTTGTCGCCCTGCACATGCACGCCG
>DISA01000009.1:6910-7616 GCA_002421915.1 Gallionellaceae bacterium UBA6222 | reverse complement strand
GGTGATCAGTTCGGTGACCGGGTGCTCGACCTGGACCCGCGTGTTCATCTCGATGAAGTAGAACTCGCCGTGCTCGTACAGGAACTCGAAGGTGCCGGCGCCGCGATAACCGATCTTGCGGCAGGCTTCGGCACAGCGCTCGCCGATCTTGTCGCGCAGCTTGGGGTTGAGCATGGGCGCAGGCGCTTCCTCGATCACCTTCTGGTGGCGTCGCTGCATGGAGCAGTCGCGCTCGCCGAGGAAGACGGCGTTGCCGTGCTGGTCGGCCAGTATCTGGATCTCGATGTGGCGCGGGTTCTCCAGGAACTTCTCCATGTACACCATGGGATTGTTGAACGCTGCCTGCGCCTCGGTCTTGGTCATGGTCACCGCGTTGATTAACGCGGCTTCGGTGTGCACCACGCGCATGCCGCGTCCGCCGCCGCCGCCAGCAGCCTTGATGATGACCGGATAACCGATGCTGCGCGCGATCTTGATGATCTCGGCCGGTTCTTCCGGCAACGCGCCTTCGACCCCGGGCACACAGGGCACGCCTGCCTTGGTCATCGCTATCTTGGCACTGACCTTGTCGCCCATCAGGCGGANNACAGGAAGCCGTAACCGGGGTGAATCGCCTGTGCATCAGTCACTTCGGCCGCGCTGATGATGGCGGGCACGTTCAGATAGCTCAGGCTGGAGGATGCGGGGCCGATGCACACCGACTCGT
>DISA01000009.1:0-6900 GCA_002421915.1 Gallionellaceae bacterium UBA6222 | reverse complement strand
CGCGGTTGGCAATGAGGATCTTCTCAAACATGACAGGTTTTTCAGGTGCTGCCACTTTCGGTTTGCGCTCGAATACGGCCATGATGAATTAACCGATGAGGAGCAGTGGCTGGCCAAACTCAACGGCCTGCCCGTTTTGGTTACGGCCAGCGCTGCGCGCTTTAACGTTCACTGCGTTCACGTTAGCCTGCGCCGAAACGGGCAAAGCCACTTTGAGGAGGGATGTGCGCATGATCTTTATCCAATGAGAAAGAGGGGTTGACCAAACTCGACCGCCTGCCCGTTTTCCACCAGGATGGCTTTCACCACACCTGTTTTATCGGACTCAATCTCATTCAGCAGCTTCATCGCTTCGATGATGCACAGCGTATCCCCTTCATTTATGTTCTGCCCGATATCGACAAAAGACTTGGCGCCGGGCGAGGGCGCGCGATAGAAAGTGCCGACCATCGGCGACTTGACCACATGACCTTCCGGCGCGGCGGGTACGGCGGGTGCGGCGGTTGCCGCCGGGGCGGCCACGGCTGCCGGTGCCGCCTGTTGCGGGGCGGCGGCATACATTTGCTGCATCGGCGCAGCCACCGAACTCATGCGCGAGATGCGGACATGCTCCTCGCCCTCGGTCAGTTCCAGTTCGGCAATGCCGGAGTTTTCAACCAGCTCGATCAGGGTTTTCAGTTTTCGCAAATCCATTTTTAGCTCCTTACAGAATGTTGTAGTGCGAATTGCAAAGCGAGTTCATAGCCCGTTGCGCCCAACCCGCTGATGACGCCGACCGCGATATCGGAGAAATAAGATTCCCTGCGGAAGGCCTCACGCGCAAACACATTGGAGAGGTGGACTTCGACAAAAGGGATGGCAACCGCCGCCAGTGCATCGCGCAGGGAGACGCTGGTATGGGTGAAGGCGGCGGGATTGATGATGATGAAGTCGGTACCGTCGACGCGCGCCTGCTGCACACGCTCAACCAGTGATGATTCGGCATTACTTTGGAAATGGTCGAGTTTTGCGCCGCTAG
Source organism: Gallionellaceae bacterium UBA6222 (assembly GCA_002421915.1). GTDB lineage: Bacteria > Pseudomonadota > Gammaproteobacteria > Burkholderiales > Gallionellaceae > Sideroxyarcus. Next base: position 5,882 of record DISA01000009.1, on the reverse strand, counting down.
ATATGGCTTGTGTTGCCAACTTGGTGTTAATTTCATCCAACGTGATTCGGCCATACACATCCGGCTCGCGGCTACCGAGTAGATTCAGGTTGGGCCCATGCAGGACAAGGATGTTCTTCATGCCGCGCAGTTTGCCGCAAAATAGGGAACTTTGTCCATCTGTTCGATGATGTTGAGTTAAATCAGTCTCATAGCCCGGCGCGCTTGAGTGAATTACCGAACTGGGCAACATTCTGGTAGCCGATGACGCGGTAATCGGCTTGTTCCTTGCCATCCTGGTCGAAAAACAGGATGGCCGGCGGGCCGAACAACTGGAAGCGCTGCAGCAGGGCCTTGTCATCGGCATCGTTGGCGGTGACATCAGCCTGCAACAGCACTGCCCTGTTCAATCTTGCCTGAATGGCGGTATCGCTGAATGTGAAGCGTTCCATCTCCTTGCACGAGATACACCAGTCGGCATAAAAATCCAGCATCACCACTTTGCCCTGTGCCTGCGCAATGCGCGCCTCCAGCGCCGCCAGTCCTTTGACCCGTTCAAACCGCAGCGCCGGTGTGGTGGCCGTTGTCGTGCCGACGATGCTGCCGAGCGGGCGCAGGATGTCGCGTGCCCCGGACAGCGCCCCGATCAGATAGGCTGCGCCCAGCAGCAGGGCAAAAACACCAACAGCCTTGCCCAGTCTGCGCCCGCCCTTGCTGTTGGGGGGCAGCGGATCAAGGGCGTGCAGATGAATGGCGCTGAAGATGAGCAGCGATGCCCAAGCGAGCATCTGCGCCGCCAGCGGAATGACCGGCATCACGATCCAGATCGCCAGCGCGAGCATGGTTACCCCGAAAAACTTTTTAACGCCTTCCATCCACGGGCCGGCCTTGGGCAGCAGGGTGCCGGCGGAGGTGCCGATCAGCAGCAGCGGCACGCCCATGCCGAGCGACATCACGAACAGGGCTGTGCCGCCCAGCACCGCATCGTGGGTCTGGCTGATGTAGAGCAATGCACCCGCCAAGGGGGCGGCAACACAAGGCCCCATGATGATGGCGGACAGCGCGCCCATGCCGAACACGCCCGACAAATGGCCGCCGTGCAGCTTGTTGCTGGTGTCGGAAAGTTTGCTTTGCAGCGCGGTGGGCAGTTGCAATTCGTACAGCCCGAACATGGACAACGCCAGCACCACGAACAGTGCGGCAAAACCACCCAATACCCACGGCGTCTGCATCGCATTGGAAATGAGGCTGCCGGAATAACCCGCCGCCACCCCCACGATGGCATAGGTGACCGCCATCCCCATGACATAGGCCAGCGACAGGAGGAAGGCGTGGGCATGGGTAATATGGTGGCCGCGCCCGACGATGATGCCGGACAGGATGGGAATCATCGGAAATACGCACGGGGTCAGCGCCAGCAGCAGACCTGCACCGAAGAAGAAGGTTATGATCAGCCAGAAATTACCATCGCGGAACAGGCGCGCGATCTGCGAGTTTTCATTATCCGGCGCGGGGATGAGCGCAGGCGACGCAGTGCTGACGACCCGGGTCAGATCAAGGGTGTAACTTTTTTCGATTGGCGGATAGCATAACCCCTCATCACTACAGCCCTGATAGACAGCATTAAGCTGCAGCGGCATCTTCACATCGACTGCGTCGAGCAGCAGTTCACCCTGAAATGAATCATGGAAAACTTGCAGCACGCCGAAATTTGGGTCGTTCTTGGTCTCGCCCGGAGGCAGAATCACGCGGGCGATTTTGGCGGTGTCACCGGCGATGCTGAAAGTCGTCTTGTCACGGTACAGGTAGTAGCCGGGTGTGATGGAAAAATGGGTGCGCAAGGTGTGGCTGTCTGTAGCTTCCACTTGCAGGACGAAGGCCTGATCGGGCGGCAGGAATTTTGGCTTGCTGCCGAAAGAGAGCAGATCGGCCTGCGCCAGCGGCGCGAAGCAGAACATGACAAGCAATATGAGGCGTTGCAGCAGGTATGTAGGCCGGGTTTTAACCCGACATGGCGTTGTCGGGTTAAAACCCGGCCTACAAGAAGCGCTTCTTTGCAGGCATCGATTAATTGGTAAAGTAAAGGTCATGCATTTTCCTTGGTCTCGGTTTCAACCCAATTCAAGTAGGCGGGCAAACCGGCGCTCACAGACAACGCGATAATTTCCGGTAGCTTGTACGGATGCAACCCACGCAACAGACTTTCCAATCGCGGGTAAGCATCGCGTGTGGTCTTGATCAGCAGCGGCACCTCGCTGGAGCGTTCGATTTTACCTTGCCAAGTATAAAGCGAAGTACATTCGCCCAGAATGTTCACACAGGCGGCAACACCTGCTGCGACCAGCGCCCCTGCAATACGTTCCCCGCTAGCGCGATCGGGCAGGGTGGTGACGACCAAGAGTACTTCGCTCATCACGTTCCCACCCGCGCACAGCGCAATCCGAGTTGCAGCAACTCATCCCATGCATCCCCCCGACGCAACCCTTTGATCAGGCGGTCGATCTGCGCGGCTCGCTGCAGGGCGCGCTCCGCAAAGGCGGGGCTGAAACGGCGCACGGCGCGTTCTACCAGCGGTTTTTTCGGCCCCCAGACGCGCGCATCGCGCAGCGCCCGGTCCAGATTGCCGCTCTGTTGCAATGCCCGCGCGGTTTTGGCCAGCAGGCGAAGGTCATCCGCCAGCGACCACAGAATCAGCACGGTGGCCGTGCCTTCGGCGCGCAAGCCATCGAGGATGCGGACAAAACGCGCCGCGTCACCGCCCAGCATCGCCGCGGACAGTTTGAATATGTCGTAGCGCGCCACGTCCATCACCGCGCCACTCACCTGCTCAAACGTGAGCGCACCCGGCGGGAACAGCAGGGCGAGTTTTTGGATTTCCTGCAGTGCTGCGAGCAGGTTGCCTTCCACGCGCTGGGCGAGGAAGGCCAGCGTTTCCTTGTCGGTGCTTTGTTGTTGGCGGTGCAGACGGTTGGCGATCCAGTGCGGCAAGGCCGCCAGTGCAACCTCGTCCGCACTTATGATGAGTCCGTGTTGTTCAAGCGCGCTGAACCATTTGCTCTTGAGGGAAGCGCTTTCCAGCTTGGGTAGCGAAATCAGGGTGACCGTATCCGGTGGGAGGTCTTCACAATGCTCTTGCAGCGCCTGTCCGCCCTCCGTGCCGGGTTTGCCGGAAGGAATGCGCAGGTCGATTACTTTGCGCTCGGCGAACAGCGACAGGCTTTGTGCGCTGTTGCGCAGCTCCGCCCATTTGAAATGTTGTTCGGCGATGAAAACCTCACGCTCGCTGTAGCCGGCCGCGCGCGCGGCGGCACGGATCGCATCCGCCGCCTCGATGGCGAGCAGCATCGCCTCGCCGTGGATCACGTACAGCGGCGCCAGACCCTTGGCCAGTTGGCGCGGCAAGTCTTCGCTGCTGATGCGCATCGTCCTACTCCCTCGGTTTGGCGCGACCCAATCGGCGCACCGTCTGCGTTACCGCATCGGCGCGCATGTCCTTGTACAACTGAGCCTCCTCCTGCTCTTTTGCCAGCAGTTGCTCGTCGTCGAAGGTGAGCAGGCGGGTCAACTGCACATCATCGGCGGACAGCCACTCGATGCGCTGGGCATCATAGGCATGCAGCGAGACCTGGTAGCGCAACTCATACTCGCGCACCCGGCCACTGCCGGAAAGCGACAGGATGTGCTTGCTGGTTTGTTCCGACAACACCTCCAGCACCAGCTCCGCCTGCTCTGGGACGGCGGTCAGCACGATGCCGTTGGCACCCAGCGCGCGCCGCAGATCGGCGACGAATGGCGTCTCTCCGGGGACTTTCAGGTAAAGCGACTTGAAGGCGAACTGCACATCCTGCGGCACGCTGCCACGCAGGTGGAAACCGCACGCGGTTAATCCCAGTGCGGCCAGCAATAACAGGGTGCGGATTCTATTCATCAGATCACCACATTCACCAGCCGTCCCGGCACCACGATCACTTTCTTTGCGGTACCGCCGTTGAGCTGTTTCTGCACGGCTTCGTGCGCCAGTGCCAGCCGTTCGATGCTGGCCTTGTCCGCATCCTTGGAGACCAGCAGCTTGCCGCGCAGCTTGCCGTTCACCTGGATCATCAGCTCGATCTCGTCCTGTACCAATGCAGCTTCGTCAACTTCCGGCCAAGGCGCGGCGAGGATGTCGTCGCCATAAGCGAGTTCTTTCCACAGCGTTTGTGCGATGTGCGGGGTGATCGGGGAAAGCAGGCGCAACAATATCGAAAATCCCTCACGCACAACTTTGTCGTCAACGCCGGCAAGACGATCCAGAGCATTCAGAATCTTCATTGCTGCCGAGGCAACAGTGTTGAATTGATGTTTCATCATGTCGTAGTTGGCTTGCTTCAGAACAGAATGGATTTCGAAGCGCGTGGCTTGAAGCAAGTGCGAATCAATTACGGGACCGCCACCTTCTTTAAATCGCATTCCGAAATTCCACACGCGACGCAGGAAGCGGAACGAGCCCTCTACGCCCGTATCCGACCATTCCAGTTGCTGGTCGGGCGGGGCGGCGAACATCATGAACAGGCGTGCGGTGTCCGCACCGTAAGCGTCAATGATGGCCTGCGGGTCGACGCCGTTGTTCTTTGATTTTGCCATCTTCTCAGTACCGCCAATGATAACGGGCTGTCCATCGGCTTTCAGCACCGCACCCGTCGGTCGTCCGCGCTCGTCGGTCGCCACATCCACCTCGGCCGGGTTGATCCACAGCTTCTTGCCGCCTTCGAGATCGCGGTAAAAGGTCGGTGCGACCACCATGCCTTGCGTCAGCAGGTTCTTGAACGGTTCGTCGCCCTGCACCAGACCTTCGTCGCGCATCAGCTTGTGGAAGAAGCGCGCATAGAGAAGGTGCAGGATGGCGTGCTCGATACCGCCGATGTATTGATCCACCGGCAACCATTTCTCGGCAGCGGCCTTGTCGACCATGGCAGTGTCGCATTGCGGGCTGGCGTAACGCGCGTAATACCAGCTCGACTCCGCGAAGGTGTCCATGGTGTCGGTCTCGCGTCTGGCCTTGCCGCCGCACTTGGGGCAACTGCACTCATAGAACTCGGGCATCTTCGCCAGCGGGGGGTTGCCCGACCCGTCGGGGATGCAGTCCTGCGGCAGCACCACCGGCAGGTCNNACTCGGGCATCTTCGCCAGCGGCGAACCCGCGCCGTCCGGCACCACATCCTCCGGCAGCACCACCGGCAACTGCTCGTCCGGCACCGCCACGTCGCCGCAGCTTGGGCAATGGATGATGGGAATTGGGCAGCCCCAGTAACGCTGGCGCGAAATGCCCCAGTCGCGCAGGCGGAACTGCACTTTCTTTTCGCCCAGGCCTTTTGCATTCAGGTCGGCGGCGATGGCATCCACGGCAGCGTCGTGATTGAGGCCGTCGTACTTGCCGGAGTTGATGCACTCACCATCTTTGGTTGCATACCATTCTTGCCATTTCTCAAGCGAGAAGGGGGAAGAGGGAGGGGGAAAGGGGGAAACCTCCGCGCCGTTGTTACCCTTCTCCCTTCTCCCTTCTCCCTTCTCTGCAATCACTTGTTTGATCGGCAGGCCATACTTCTTTGCGAAGCCGAAATCCCGCTCGTCATGCGCCGGTACCGCCATCACCGCGCCCTCACCGTAACCCATCAGCACATAGTTGCCGACCCATACCGGCACCTGTTCGCCGGTCAGCGGATGGCCGACCTTGATGCCGGTGTCCATGCCCTTCTTTTCCATCGTGGCAATGTCGGCCTCGGCCACTCCGCCCTGTTTACATTCCTCGATAAAAGCGGCGAGTGCGGGGCTGTTCTGCGCGGCGCGAGTCGCCAGCGGATGTTCCGCCGCAACCGCGACGAAGGTTACGCCCATGATAGTGTCGGCGCGGGTGGTGTACACCC
>DISA01000056.1 GCA_002421915.1 Gallionellaceae bacterium UBA6222 | reverse complement strand
GTCTTGCCGGTGCCGGTTTGGGCGGAGGCCATCAGGTCGTGCCCGGCCATTGCTTGCGGAATGGCTTCCGCCTGGATCGGGGACGGGACGGTGTAGCCGGCTTCCTGTACAGCCGACAGAATAACGGGAGCCAGACCCAGTGAAGCGAAAGTAAGGGCAGCCTCGGCAGGCACGGGTGTTGCGGTAGTAATGGTATTTTCGGACAAAATAATTCCTTTAATTTTTGGAACACAGCGCATGCGCGGCACGAAGCCGCACAATGAAATTCAGTAGGGGAGCAATACAAAAACCTCTACCGGCGCAAACAAACATCGTCGCTAACCGGTGGAGCTTGGCGCATCTTTGGAAACAGATGCAGAGGGTCAGGAAACGATGAACTTAATACCGCCTCGGGAGCGGCAAGGCGCGCATTATACGGATGAGCGACGGAATAGCCAGTGATTTTTTACGCGCTTGAAATCCGGCGCACCGTCCCCACTTGAGCACCGCCTTATTTTTTTGATTACGGAGAAATGATGACTACCAGCACCACTGCCAACCGCGAAACCCTGGGATTCCAGACCGAAGNNAGATCTTCCTGCGCGAACTGGTCTCCAACGCATCCGATGCCTGCGACAAATTGCGGTTTGAGGGACTGCACAATGCGGCGCTGTTCGAGGATGACTCCGAACTGGCGATCCGCGTGAGCTACGACAAAAATGCACGCACACTGGCCATCAGTGACAACGGTATCGGCATGAGCCGCGACGAGGTCATCAACAATCTTGGCACCATCGCCAAATCCGGCACCCGCGAATTCTTCTCCAGCCTGTCCGGCGACCAGCAGAAAGATGCCAACCTGATCGGCCAGTTCGGTGTCGGTTTTTATTCCGCCTTCATTGTGGCGGACAAGGTGAGCGTCCTGACCCGCCGTGCCGGTGAACAGCCCGATCAGGGCGTGCGCTGGGAATCGGACGGTGGCGGTCAGTTCGATATCGAGATGGTGAACAAACCGGCGCGCGGCACCGAGATCACCCTGCATCTGCGTGAAGGGCAGGATGATCTGCTGGCGGGTTACAAACTGCGCGAGATCATTCGCAAATATTCCAACCACATCGTGCAGCCCATCCTGATGAAAAAGGAAGAGTGGAAAGACGGCGCGCAGCAAACCGGCGACGAAGACGAAACGGTGAATCAGGCTTCGGCGCTGTGGGCGCGCGGCAGGAGCGAAATCAGCGCGGAAGAATACAAGGAGTTTTACAAGCACGTCGGGCACGATTACGACGAGCCGCTGGCGTGGAGCCATGCCCGGGTCGAGGGACGGCAGGAATACACGCAACTGCTCTATATCCCCAAGCACGCGCCGTTCGATCTGTGGGACCGCAACGCGCGCCACGGCATCAAACTCTATGTGCGCCGCGTGTTCATCATGGACGACGCCGAACAATTGATGCCGCTGTATCTGCGCTTCGTGCGCGGCGTGGTCGATTCCGCCGACCTGCCGCTCAACGTCTCGCGCGAGATATTGCAGGAATCGAAAGACATCGAAGCCATTCGCAAGGGCTGCACCGGCAAGGTGCTGGGACTGCTGGCCGACATGGCCGAAAAAGAGCCGGAAAAGTTCGCCACTTTCTGGGGTGAGTTCGGCAAGGTGCTGAAAGAGGGCGTTGGCGAAGACATGGCCAACAAGGACAAAATCGCCGCACTGTTGCGCTTCGCCTCCACCCACAGCGACACGGCAGACGAGACCGTTTCACTGGCGGATTACATTGCGCGCATGAAGGATGGCCAGGAAAAGATCTACTACGTCAGTGCCGAGACTTTCAATGCCGCGAAGAACAGCCCGCATCTGGAGGTTTTCCGCAAGAAAGGCATTGAAGTACTGTTGCTGTCTGATCGTGTGGACGAATGGATGTTGGGCTATCTCACCGAGTTTGACGGCAAGCCGCTGCTGTCGGTGGCCAAGGGCGGACTCGATCTGGNNGATCTGGGCAAGCTGCAGGACGAGGAAGAGAAGAAAGCACAGGAGAAAGAGGCGGACGAATTCAAAGAACTGACTGACAAGATCAAGACCAGCCTCGGCGACCGCGTTAAAGATGTTCGCGTGACACACCGCCTGACCGATTCGCCCGCCTGTCTGGTGGCGGATGAGCACGACATGGGCGGCAATCTGGCGCGCATGCTGAAAGCGGCCGGGCAGAAGGTGCCGAACATGTTGCCGATCCTGGAAATCAATCCTGCCCACCCGGTCGTGTCGCGCCTGAAAAGTGAAGACAAGCGCTTCGATGACTGGGCGGCCGTATTGTTCGACCAGGCACTGCTTGCCGAGGGCGGCCAACTCGATGATCCGGCAACTTTCGTCAAACGCATCAACCAGTTGATGATGGATATAGTGGTTTGAGTCGCTGACCTGCGGGCCGGGTCTGAGCGTGTGTTGTTGGGGCTTTGGCCCCGCACCCCCAAAGGGGGCGAGAACTTCTTCGAGGCAACCACAGCCCCTTGCGGGTGCAACCCGACCCGCAACCCGCACACTTATCTGTAGGCCGGGTCTCCACCCAGTTGTGCTAGAATGCGCGCCCTTTGAATTCCACTCAGGTAGCACCTCATGTCCCGCGCACTTCGCAACATCGCCATCATCGCCCANNTTGACCACGGCAAGACCACGCTGGTTGACCAACTTTTAAGACAAAGCGGCACCTTCCGCCTCAACCAGAAGATGGACGAGCGGGTGATGGACAACAACGATCTGGAAAAAGAGCGCGGCATCACCATTCTGGCGAAGAACACCGCCGTCGAATATAACGGCACCCACATCAACATCGTGGACACACCGGGACACGCCGACTTCGGCGGTGAGGTGGAGCGCGTGCTGGGCATGGTGAACGGCGTGCTGTTGCTGGTGGATGCGGTGGAAGGACCGATGCCGCAGACACGCTTCGTGACCAAGAAGGCGCTGGCGCTTGGCTTGAAGCCCATCGTCGTGATCAACAAGATCGACCGCCCGGGCGCCCGCCCGGATTGGGTGCTGAACCAGACTTTCGACCTGTTCGACAAGCTCGGGGCATCCGATGAACAGCTCGACTTTCACGTGATTTATGCATCCGGCCTGAACGGCTGGGCCTGCTTGGATCTGAACGATGCGCCGTCGCACGGCGGATTGGCCTCCGACATGAAGCCGCTGTTCGAGACCGTGTTGAAATATGTGCCGACCCCGCCGGGTGATCCCGCTGCACCGCTGCAACTGCAATTGGCCGCGCTGGATTATTCAACATTTACCGGACGTCTTGGCATTGGCCGTGTACTCAACGGCCGCATCAAACCCGGACAGCAGGTCGTGGTGATGAATCATGAGAAGCAGGTTAGTGCCGGGCGTATCAATCAGGTGCTGGGTTTTCAGGGTTTGGAACGGATTCCGGTCGAGAGCGCCGAGGCGGGTGACATCATCATCATCTCCGGTCTGGACGAGATCGGTATCGGCGTCACCATTTGCGACAAGGATAACCCGGTCGGATTGCCGGTCCTGGCGGTGGATGAGCCGACCCTGACCATGGACTTCATGGTGAACAGCTCGCCGCTGGCGGGTACCGAAGGCAAGTTCGTTTCCAGCCGCCAGATTCGCGACCGCCTGAGCAAGGAATTGCTGACCAACGTTGCATTGAAAGTCGAAGACACCGCCGATGCCGATATATTCCGCGTCTCCGGCCGTGGCGAATTGCACCTGACCATCCTGCTGGAAAACATGCGCCGTGAGGGTTTCGAGTTGGCTGTGGGCAAACCGCGCGTGGTGTACAAAGAGATCAACGGTGAAAAATGCGAGCCGTATGAAAATCTGTCCATTGATCTGGAAGATGCCAACCAGGGGGCGGTGATGGAAGAGATCGGCCGCCGCCGCGGCGAGCTGACCAACATGGAATCCGACGGACACGGCCGTACCCGGCTGGAATACCACATCCCGGCGCGCGGCCTGATCGGCTTTCAGTCCGACTTCATGACCATGACGCGCGGTACCGGACTTATCAGCCACGTATTTGACGACTACGGCCCGGTCAAACCGGACCTGCCGGGGCGCCACAATGGCGTACTGGTCTCGGCAGAAGACGGCGAAGCCGTGGCATACGCTTTGTGGAATCTGGAAGATCGCGGCCGCATGTTCGTGGTGCCCGGTGAAAAGCTGTATGAAGGCATGATCATCGGCATCCACAGCCGCGACAACGATCTGAACGTCAATCCGATCAAGGGCAAAAAACTCACCAACGTGCGCGCTTCCGGCACCGACGAAGCGGTGCGTTTGACCACGGCGATCAAGCTGACGCTGGAATCGGCGGTGGAATTCATCGACGACGACGAGCTGGTGGAACTCACCCCGAAATCCATCCGTATCCGCAAACGTCACCTGAAGGAATTCGACCGCAAGAAAGCGCTGCGCACAGCGGATTGATCCGCGCAGATGCGGGTCAACAAAGGGCGCTTCGGCGTCCTTTGTCATTTATACTTCGCAAAACCAATTTCTCCTCTTGCCGAACATGCCGGAAATCATCTTCGCCGTTGCCGTGGTCCTGCTCCTGATCGTGCTGTTGGTGATGCAGTTCAAACAGCCCGCGCGTGCCGCGCAGATGCTGGAACAGCAACACCGCGCCATGCTCACCGATCTGCATGATGGTTTGAACAAACAGGGTGACCGCCTGATCGCGGCGCAAGCGGCAGAATCGGAACGTTTGCGCGCTGCCGTAAGCGAAGAGTTGCGCGCAACGCGCGACGCCATCGGCGCACTGCGCACCGAGATGCTGGGGCAGATGCTGGAGAAGCTGGCGGAGCAGGGGCGGGCCGACCAGAAACTCATCCAGGAGTCGTTCAACAACGCCTCGCAACACCTGCGCAACAGCATAGAGACCCTGAGCAAAACGGTGGACGGCCGCCTGGAACAGATCGGTGGCAAGGTGAACGAGCGTCTGGACGAAGGCTTCAAGAAGACCAACGAGACTTTCATCAGCGTGATGGCACGGCTGGCGACCATCGACGAAGCGCAGAAAAAGATCGACGGCCTGACCACCAATATGGTGAGTTTGCAGGAATTGCTCGGAGACAAGCGCTCGCGCGGTGCATTTGGCGAAGTGCAACTGGAGGGGCTGGTGCGCAACATCATGCCGCCGCAATCCTATGAGATGCAGTACACACTGCCCAACGGGACGCGTGCCGATTGCGTGTTGAAACTGCCGGAGCCGACCGGTATGGTCGCGGTGGATTCCAAGTTTCCGCTGGAGAACTACCACCGCATGTTCGATGCGGCGAGTCCGGCAGAAAAATCGGCGGCTGAAAAACAATTCAGAGCCGACATCAGGAAACATGTGGACGACATCGGCAGCAAGTACATCATCCCCGAAGTGACTTCCGACGGCGCGGTGATGTTCGTGCCGGCCGAGGCGGTGTTTGCCGAGATTCACGCGCACCATCCCGATGTGGTGGATTACGCCATGCAACGCCGCGTGTGGATCGTGTCGCCGACCACACTGATGGCGGTGCTGAATACCGCCCGTGCAGTGATGAAAGATGTGGAGACGCGCAAACAGGTGCATATCATCAAGGATGAACTGGGCAAACTGGGCAAAGAATTCGGTCGCTTCGACGAACGCATGAAGAAACTGGCGGACCACATCCGCCAGGCACACGAAGATGCGCAGGACGTGCATACCACCAGCCAGAAGATATCGAAACGCTTCATCAGCATTGAGCAGGTGGAGCTGGAACATCCGACCGCCTTGCCGCCGCAAATCTGAGAAAACATGCCCCGCCGGATTTGTGCCGTGGAGGAAAAATGACTCGACCACTCCGGGGCTGAAATCACCATGAGAAAATTTTTCAAACCCGCTCCCGTACATCGTCTGGCACTGCGCGTGCGCGAGCTCGCGCAATTGTTCAACTCGATGGACCCGACGCCGTTCCTGAACAAAGACCTGGATCCGGAAGCAAACACATTCATCGAAACCTGGGCGGCGGGATATGCACCGGGCAGCCGTTTCCATATCACCATCCACCTTGAACAATGGCCGGCAGAGGGTGATCCGGGCGAGATGTTGACCGCAGCGGTCCACAACCACTTCACCTACAAAGCCGAGCGCACACGCCTTGCCTTGAAACATCTGCTGCAGCAGGGCCGTATGAGCCTGGCCATCGGTCTGGCCTTTGTCACCCTGTGTCTGCTCGCGGCCGACGCCATTGGAAAATACGGGGCCAATACCGGTTTCAGCATCGCGCGCGAAAGCCTCACCATCATCGGTTGGGTCGCCATGTGGCGCCCAATGGAGATATTTCTTTACGATTGGTGGCCGCTGCTGCGGCAGATACGCCTGTACCAAAAGCTGGGCATTGCCCACATCCAGGTGATTCAGGGTAAATGACAGTCAACATACTTACCTGTGCGTCAAGTAGTACGTTATCCCGGCGGCAATAGAATTCACTGTGTGCGTAGGCGCTTGACTAATTGCATAGCCACTGGCTTAATCGGCTCCGTAATATAAGCCAATTAAGGAGCTATAAAATGGCAATGGAAACGATACTTTCCGACCTCTCGGTCAGCATGACGGAATTCAAAAAGAACCCCAATGTGGCGCTCAGAGAGTCCGGCGGCCAGGCTGTGGCCGTGCTCAGCCACAACAAACCCGCTTTTTATATGGTCCCGCCCGACTGTTACGAAGCCATGCTGGAAGAGATCGATGACCTGCAACTCGTGCGCCTAGTCAAAGAACGTCTGAAACAGAAAGACCGCGCTATCGAGGTGACGCTGGATGACCTCTAAGCAGGCCAAGCCGCCCGCGAAATACCGCCTCAAATTCATGCCGGATGCCTGGCGCGAGTGGCAAGCACTGGATGGTTCAATCAAACACGCTCTCAAGCCGCTGCTGGCAAAGCGCCTGCAAGCCCCACATGTGCCCGGTGCGCAGCTGCACCGCGAGTTGGCGGGCTGCTACAAGATCAAACTGCTCAAGCAGGGATATCGACTGGTGTACATGGTCGAGGATGACGTGCTGGTTGTGCTCGTGTTGTCAGTGGGAAAACGCGAAGACAGCGCGGCATATCGGGCGGCAGTCAGACGTGGCAGCAAAAAATAGCACGTTATCCCGGCGGCAATAGAATTTACTGTGTGCGTAAGATTGACGTACAATCGCTTTGTCTGAATGTCGGGAGCAACAGCCATGTCAGCCATCACAACCAATGAATCGTCGCGCATCAATTTGCGCACCAGCGCCGCTGCCAAAGCCATGATAGAGCGTGCCGCCGCGTTGATGGGCACAACCGTATCCGGCTTCATGCTGCAGAACGCATACGAGGCCGCACGCCGCGTTGTCTCGGACTACGACACGCTCATGCTCACCCAGCGCGACTTTGAGGCATTTGCCTCGTCCGTGGAAAAACCACCCAAACCCAAAGCCGCATTGCGCAAACTCATGGCGCGCAAATAAACGTGGCGGTCATCCAACTGCTCGGCAAGCAGCACAACCGCAACGGCTTCGATTGCGGCGACGCGGCGCTGAACGAATTTTTGCAATGCCAGGCAGGCCAGCAGCAACGGCGGGGGTTCGGCAAAACTTATGTGGCACTTGCGGCAGACGGCGCAACCGTCACCGGCTTCGTCACCGTAAACGCGGGCCAGATCGCCACGGCCTCGCTACCTGCCCAGTCAAAACTGCCGCGCCATCCCGCGCCCATCCTGCGCATTGGCCGCCTTGCGGTGGATGCCCGCCATCAGGGCAAAGGCACCGGCCAGAATTTGCTGGCATTTGCATTGCGCTTGGTGGTGGAATTCTCGCAGCGCGTGGGGTTGTATGCCGTCGTGGTCGACGCAAAACACGACAAGGCAAAGGCGTTCTATACCAAGCTGGGATTCATTGCCTGTATCGATAGCCCGCTGTCGCTGTATCTGCCTGTTGCCACGCTGGAGCAATCTCTTGTTTCCTGATGCGATACGGTTGATGAGTAAGGAATTGGTTGAAGAGATTCGCTAAATGAGCCAGACCAATAATGAAACCGTGGTCCCCAATTATTCCCTTACCAATTGCTCTCTCAAGCGGCAGTTGTGCCGATGGTTGAATATGTGGCTAAACTTATGGTGTCGCAACTCAACTTAAGGGAGAAGGCACCGGATGCTGTCGAAGTGCCGAAGGACATCATGGCTACAACACGCTGGACGAAGGAACAACTTAAACTTGCATTCCATCTTTATTGCCAGCTTTCTTTTGGAAAGTTGCACAGCCGCAACCCGGAAATTATCAAGCTCGCCAAATTGATCGGCCGCACACCCGGCGCAGTCGCGATGAAGCTCGTAAACTTTGCCAGTCTCGATCCGGCAATTACCAGTACGGGACGTACGGGGTTGGGTAATGCCGGTTCGCTCGACAGGGAAGTTTGGGCTGAATTTCACGCTGACTGGGAAGCTCTTGCTGTCGAATGCGAAATGCTTAGACGCAATCTTGATCGTGCAGCACCGCCAGAAGATGAGGCAGACGAATTGCTTGTGCCGGAAGACTATACCGGGGAAACAAGACGGGTTGTTACCGAGCAGCGTATCAAACAGAACTTTTTCCGCCGCGCCGTGTTGAGCAGTTACCAAGGACGATGCTGCATGTCGGGCTTGTCTGAGACACGATTATTGGTTGCAAGCCATATCGTGCCGTGGAGCAAAGACAAAGCCAATCGCCTTAATCCAAGCAATGGGCTATGCCTCTCGGCGATTCACGATAGGGCTTTTGACAAAGGACTGATAACGCTCACCGATGACTTCAAAATCGTGGTCTCGAAAGAATTGAAACGCAAGAAGGAGCCTTTCGTTATCGAAGTTCTGTTGCCTTTGGATGGACGCACCATTGAGCCACCGGAGCGTTTCGCTCCGCAAACAGAATTTATTGCGTGGCATCGGAAGGAACTTTTTTTGGATAGTAAAAAATGACGGCTCCAAAGACCAGAGAAAGCTATCCAGATATGATTTTGTACATTCTGTCTGATCAGCCAGATTATTGTCCGAAATGCCAAACCAGACTGGATATTGTTGAAGAGATCGTGATTGATGATGAGCATGTGTTTGTAAAGTTTTGCGATGAGTGTCAGCGAGAAGTCTTAATGGTTGAAGATTAGATTGAAGATTCGTACGCCGGAGCCAGATGGTGGTATGTATGGCGAGGATGGTGATAAAGCCATCGTCCGCAAATGCGGTAAACCTACCGGAGAAGGCACGCTGCATTTCACCGGAACGCACTGTGCCGATTGCCGCAATGAGAAAACTGGCCTCACTTTTGTCGTGCGAGGATGATCAAATGAAACAAGAAAAACGCGCAGGCGACATCTGGCGGAGCTTTACCAGAAGTTCGGGCCGGTGGAATTTTGAGTGACATTTGGAGCAAGCAAAAGCGCTCCGAAGTCATGTCGCTGATCCGCTCGCGCGGAAACAAGGCAACTGAGTTGCGCTTAATCGAGATATTCCGGGAGTACGGCATCACCGGTTGGCGGCGCAACCAGCAGCTTCTGGGCAAGCCGGATTTCACCTTCAGGCGTGAGCGGGTTGTTGTTTTTGTGGACGGTTGTTTTTGGCACGGTTGCCCGAAGTGCTACAAGCGTCCCGCCAGCAACCGGAAATTTTGGGATACCAAAATCGCCAACAACCGGAAACGTGATCGGCATGTGAGCCGCGAATTGCGCAACCTCGGATGGCAGGTCATTCGCATTTGGCAGCATCGATTAAAAGAACCTTCGCGCGCTGTAGCTCAATTGAAACGGACCTTGAATAGTTTGACCTGACATAATCGGAGGCAGTCATGACGAGAAGCTCACATACATGGAAATTCTTCCGCGCCGGCGGTTTTGATCAGGTGCAGTTGGATAATGGTGCCGACCTGTTGGCGCTGAAAGACCTGAACCAGAAGTTATGGGTGGCGTTGAGCTGCCCGGCGCACGGTATCGAATTTGACAGCCGTACCCTGGGGATGATCGATACGGACGGCGACG
Source organism: Gallionellaceae bacterium UBA6222 (assembly GCA_002421915.1). Taxonomy (GTDB): domain Bacteria; phylum Pseudomonadota; class Gammaproteobacteria; order Burkholderiales; family Gallionellaceae; genus Sideroxyarcus. The sequence continues at coordinate 35,808 of DISA01000056.1, read as the reverse complement.
GTCAGGTTCGCGCCAACGAGGTGCTGGCAGCGATCAGTTGGGCGGGTGCCTTGCTGAAGGACGCCGATCTGCTGGTCAAGGCGACCGATGTATTGTTGTTGTCTGACATCGCCGAAGATACGGCAGAGGGAAAACAGATCCTCGCTTCCGCGCGCCTTGTCCTGAAGAATCTGGGCAAGCCGGACGCGAGTTTCATTTCGATGGCGGAGATGGCGGATATCGGGAAATTTGTTGCCGGTCTGCAGTTTAACGGTGACGGGGTGGTCTGCCCTTGGCAGATCAATGAGCCTGCCTTGCGCGCAACGGTGGAGGACATCATCAAGACTTCCGGTTCGGTAACAGACAGGAGCGGTGAAGCCGGAATCAACCGGGAGATCAGCGCCCAGTTCTTTGCCGATGCCGAAGCGTATGTGGATTGGCACAAGAAGGGCGAAGCAGATGCAGAAATCCTGTTGCTGGGGACGGCCAGTAGTGCGGCGGCGGAAGCCTTGCACGCGGTCAAAGACAAGATCGACGACTATTTCATTCGTTGCCAGATGGCGGATTTCGATGCGCGCGCGGCTGTACCCCTGAGCCGTTCGGTGGAGGATTACCAGCAGTTGGCGGCCGAATGTTTGTCCGCGCAGAATGAGGATGTGGCCGGCTTCCCGCTGGCCGCGATCGCGGCCAACCAGCCGCTGCCGCTGGTTTCCGGTATCAATCCGGCATGGCGGGGCAGGATCGGGACATTGCGCAGCGCTGTGGTGCTGCCCTTGTTGGGCGAAAGGCAGAGCCTTTCATTTGTGGAATGGACGGTGTTGCGCGAGCGCTTCGAGGCTTTTGCCGCTTGGCAGTGTGCGAAACCGGCCTCGCCAGTCGGTGAATTGGGTGTCGGGCGATTGCACGGGATATTGTCCGGCAATCATCAGGCGCAGATCGATGCGCTCATCGGGCAGGACAAGGCTGTCGCACCGGAGATACAGGCCATTCATTCGGTCGAGCGGCTGATCCGCTACCAGCGCGATCTGTTTCGGCTGGTCAACAACTTCGTGTCTTTCCGTGATTTCTATACGGGTCACAAAGCTATCTTCCAGGTCGGCACGCTGTATCTGGACGGGCGCAGTTGCGAGTTGTGCATCAGGGTCGATGATGTGGGTGCGCATGCCGCCTTCGCCAACAACAGCGGGGTGTGTCTGATCTATTGCGAACTGGTACGCAACAGCGGTGTCGAGAAAATGAATATTGCCGCGGCATTCACGGCGGGTGATTCCGATTTTCTGGCAGTGGGGCGGCATGGTATCTTTTACGACTGCAAAGGGCAGGACTGGAACGCCACCATCGTGCGTATCAACGACCACCCCATCAGCATTCGTCAGGCTTTCTGGTCGCCCTACAAGAAGCTGTCCAAGACTATCGCCACACAACTGCAAAAATTTGCCGCTTCCAAGGCGGGCAAAATGCAGGAGACCATGGTCAAGGCGGTCGCCGGTGCGGTGGGCGAGGTGCCCAAACCTGCTTTCGATGTGGCCAAGTTCGCCGGTATCTTCGCCGCCATCGGTCTCGCCATCGGTGCCATCGGCGGCATCCTGGCCTCTGTCGTCGGCGGTTTGTTCAGTCTGAAGTTTTGGCAGATCCCGCTGGCGCTGGTCGGCCTGCTGTTGGCCATTTCACTGCCGTCGATGGCGCTCGCCTGGTTCAAACTGAAGCGGCGCAATCTGGGCCCCATCCTGGATGCCTGCGGCTGGGCGATCAATGCGCGTGTATTGATCAATATCCCGTTCGGTACTTCACTCACCGCGCTGCCGCGGTTGCCGGAAGGTGCGCAGCGCGCCCTGTTTGATCCGTATGCCGAGAAGAAATTGATATGGCCTTATCTGGCGGCGCTGGTATTGCTGGTTGCGGCGCTGGCTTGGGCGTGGCTTGTCGGTTATTTCAAATAGACCAATATGAAAATCGCCATTGCACAAATCAATTGCCTGCTGGGTGACCTCCCGGGGAACGCCGCAAAGATTGCCGACTATGCCAATCAGGCCAGAGAGCAGGGTGTTGCGATCCTGCTGACGCCGGAAATGAGCTTGTGCGGTTATCCGCCGGAAGATTTGCTGTTGCGCGACGGCTTCTACCATGCCTGCGATGTTGCTCTGCAGGCACTGGCCGCACAGACCCCGGGCATTGCGGTCATCGTTGGCCATCCGCACCGGGTAGGCAATCAACATTTCAATGCGGCTTCACTGTTGCGCGACGGCCGGATCATTGCCACCTACCACAAGCAGGCACTGCCCAACCACAGCGTGTTCGACGAGGAGCGCTATTTCGAACACGGCGATGCAGCCTGTGTGTTCGAGCTGGAAGGCGTGCGTTTCGGCATCAATATCTGCGCCGATGTGTGGGAGGCCACGGCAGCGCGACGGGCGCGCGAGGCGGGTGCGGAAGTGCTGCTGGTGCTGAATGCTTCGCCTTACCACTTCGACAAGATCAGCACGCGGCACGACACTGTGCGCGAGCGGATTAACGAGACCGGTCTGCCGGTCATTTACGCCAATCTGGTGGGCGGCCAGGATGAACTGGTGTTCGATGGCGCCTCTTTTGTAATGGACAGCGCCGGCGGGATCATGCATCAGTCCGTTGCGTTCGGGGAACAGTTGAGTGTGATCGAGTTGCGCGAGGGCGAACCGCTCGGTGGTGAATGCGCAGAAGTCGCACGGGAAGAGGCCAGTATCTACCGTGCGCTCTGTCTCGGCGTGCGCGACTATATCCGCAAGAACAATTTCCCCGGTGTGCTGCTGGGACTGTCCGGCGGCATCGATTCCGCATTGACGCTGGCGGTGGCGGTGGATGCGCTGGGCGCGGACAAGGTGCGCGCAGTGATGATGCCTTCGCCGTATACCGCGCAGATCAGCATCGATGATTCGCGCGAGATGGTGAAGTTGCTCGGCGTGCAGTATGAAGAGTTGGACATCACGCCGACCTTCGATGCGCTGCAAGGCACATTGTCGCCGCTGTTCAAAGGACTGCCGGCCGATACCACCGAAGAAAATCTGCAAGCGCGCATCCGCGGCGTGTTACTGATGGCGCTGTCGAACAAGACCGGCTCGCTGGTGTTGACCACCGGCAACAAGTCGGAGATGACAGTGGGCTATGCCACGCTGTACGGCGACATGGCGGGTGGTTTCGCGGTGTTGAAAGATGTGAGCAAGACTTGGGTCTATCGCCTGTCCAACTGGCGCAACACACAGGGGCGAGTTATTCCTGAACGCATCATTACCCGCCCGCCCAGTGCCGAACTGAAGCCGGACCAGACCGACCAGGACAGCCTGCCGCCGTATGACGTGCTGGATGCCATCATGGCCTGCTATGTCGAGAGGAATATGGGCATCGGTCAAATTGTGGCACTTGGTTACGCCGAAGAAGATGTGCGGCGTGTGGTGAAGCTTATCCGTATTGCGGAATACAAACGCCGTCAGGCACCGGTCGGTATCCGCATTACCGACCGCGGCTTTGGCAAGGATTGGCGTTATCCCATCACCGTGCGCTATGAGGATGGATTCTGAGCAAACGGGTTTTCTTGCCCAGCCAGACATGCAGCGGCAGCAGCAAGAGCAGCAATAAGCCCGATATCTGATGGAATAAACTGAACGCGTCGCGCCAGTCTTCGTGCGGCGGATAGTACAGCATCAGTCCGCTGCCTGCGAGTAACAACAATGCCGCCGATAGTGCCAGACCGCTCGCGCGGTTGCGCTGCGCGCGCCAGTTGCCCTGCTGGTGCAGCGCATACAGGCGGCCGGTGATCCACAGCAGGGCATACGCCGCCACGCCGTGCAACACCAGCACGCGATGGCGCCAAACGCGCAGCGGATCGGTGTAGTCGTTTGCATCCAGATACCAGCCCAGCACTATCCACGCCGCGCCGCTCAGGATGACGAGCCAGATGGCCGCCAGCACCTGTCTGCGCGCCGATGGCCCAAGATGCATGCCCCACGCGCTCACGGCTTGTCTCCTGTTGTGACATGACGGTCGAGCAGCAATGCAAGCCGCGTCAGCCGCCCCAGCGCACGCACCGACAGGGTGGCACCGGAGATGCCGTCGATGTGGCGATCCAGTTGCTGATCCGTTGTCAGTTTTGCGCCGGAAAACTGCGCGGTGAACGCCGGGCTCTTCACTTCCCAGCCGCGGCTCTCGCGATAAACCAGCACCTTTACGCTTTCCACCGCGCCGTTACCGATCACGATGCCGATGGTGATTGGCATCTCCTTGCCGATCTCGTCCAGTACCCAGGCCGTGCGTTGTCCGACGCGCCAGTAACGAATCCGCGCGGCGGGGTAGTCGTGTCCCAGGATGGCGCGCACGGCGGGTTGCAGATCGCCGATCAGCCACAGTGTTTCCGCTGCCGGCGGCTGGACGAAGGACTCGCCCAGGAAGCGGCTGATCTCCGCTTCCTGATCGGCCGCCCAGGCTGTAGCACTCAGTGCGAACAGGAGCAGTATCCGCAGGAAAGCCATGTCAGAACTGGTAACCCAGACCAAGGTTGAACCCGTCAAACTCATCCAGCCCGTTTGGCGATGACTGGTTCTGGTAATCCAGCTTCACCACCACGTCGGGATGCGGCCAGTAGTTCACGCCGAAATCAGTCTGGCTGTAGCGGCTGTCTGCCGCATCGCCGGCACGGTTGTCCCAACTGCTGCGGCGGGCAAATATTCCCCATTGCCCGGTGAATTTCCAGGAGGGTTCGATATACCAGCCGCTCTGTCTTTCTGCACCGGCGGCTTTCGGGCCGCTGCCGTCCAGATTCCAAGCGGCATATAGCGCACGCAAGCCGAGCGCGCCTCTGTTCAACACCGCGTGTGTTTCATACAGCTTTGCCGCACCTGCCGTGGAATCCAGACTCTGGGTAATGTCCGTCTGGTACTGCACAGTGCCCGCCACTTCGACACCGGGCAAGCCGCTCCATTTCAGGCGGGCGGTGTAGGCCGGATCTTTCGCTTTTGCACTGGCAGCGTTCAGGCGTCCGTCGCGCACCGCATAGTTCCTGGCCGGGGTCGCCGCGAGTCCGCTGGTGATAGCCGCGTCAAGGCTGAGACCGTCGTGCAAGCGCGTGCTGAGCATGACGCCGCCCTCGCGCCAGGTGGTGGGGATGACGTTGGTTTCCACCGGATTGCGCTCGACGCCGTAGAATGTCGGCGGTTCATGCGTCTCGCTAAGGATGCCGACGGGCATCACCATCATGCCCGCCTTGACCGACAGCGCATCGCTCACTCTGAAATCCAGATAAGCCTGTTCCACTGCCACGACGCCAGAGCTGCCGGCGGCGGTGTCCTTGGTCAGCGCGTGTTCCACTTCCAGTTCCGAGAAAAAGCGGATCTGCTCGCTGAATTCATGTCCCATGAAGATCACAAAGCGGTGCAGGTCCAGTTCGTCCTTGTTGTTTCCACCCGCTTTGCGGTTCTTCAGCTTGTTCAGGTGCAATTCGCCATAACCGCCGAACGAGGTGGCCGATTTCGCGGAGCTGCCTTGTCCGGTCATCCTGTCCATCTGGGCGCCGGTGGCTTCCACTTTTTGATCTGTCTGTTTTACCTGCTCCTTCAGTGCGCGGTTCTCGCTTTCCAGGCTGTTCAGACGCAATTCCAACGCCTTGAGACGGTCTTCGGTGCCGGTTTCGGCATGGGCAGGGGTAATCAGGATGCTTGTAACGGTTAGGGCAAGGATACTCTTGGGGAGGGAGATGATACGGTGTTGCATGGTGAGTCTCCTATTCATGTTGTTGATATTGTTTAATTTAATTGTTTGATATTCTATGATGAGAATGATTCGCAGGTGAGAATGATTCTCATCCTACATGAGAATAATTCTCATGTGCAAGTATTTTTGTTAAAGTTGCAACCATGAGAAAAAACGAAGAGGGAAATCAGATGGAAAGTGAAGAACTGCGCAATGTCGGTCTCAAGGTGACCACGCCGCGCCTCAAGATATTGAGCCTGCTCGAAAATGCCAGTGAAAAGCACATGACGGCAGAGACCATCTACCGGCAATTGGGTGAAAGCGGGGAAGTGATCGGGCTGGCCACTGTCTATCGCGCGCTGGCCCAGTTCGAGGCGGCAGGGTTGGTCACACGCCACCAGTTCGACGGCGGGCAGACGGTGTTCGAGCTGGAGCGGGGACCGCACCACGACCATATCGTCTGCGTTCGCTGCGGGCGGGTGGAGGAGTTCTATGACAAGGTCATCGAAGAACGCCAGCGCGTGATCGCGGCACAACTGGGCTTCACCCTGAGCGACCATGCGTTGACGTTGTACGGTGAATGCAACGACCCGGCGTGCCGCGAAAGCAAGGCTTAAGGCGTGTCCGCCTTTTTCCTATTCGGCTATACTTGCGCGCAACATCGTTAAGGGGGAGCGCCATGAAGAAGATCGAAGCCATCATCAAACCATTCAAGCTCGACGAAGTGCGCGAGGCGCTTTCCGATCTGGGGGTCAGCGGTCTGACCGTCACTGAAGTCAAAGGGTTTGGACGGCAGAAGGGGCACACCGAACTTTATCGCGGCGCGGAATATGTGGTGGATTTTCTGCCCAAGATCAAAGTCGAAATCGTGGTCAGTACGGCCATGCTGGAAACCGCAGTGGATGCCATCGTCAAGGCCGCGCATACCGGCAAGATTGGTGACGGCAAGATATTCATCACCTCCGTGGAGCAAGTCATCCGTATTCGCACCGGCGAGACGGACGAGTCGGCCCTCTAAATTTTCGTCCTCAGCAGCACCCACACCGCGCCGCTGCCTCCCGCATTTGCCGGGGCTTCGCAGAACGCCAGTACCTGTGCATGTTGTGCCAGCCAGTGGCGGGTGTGGACCTTGAGGATCCCGTCGCGGCCTTCGCTGCGCCAACCCTTGCCGTGAATGATGTTGACGCAGCGCAGCCCGCGTTGTGTCGCCCGATGCAGGAATTCCACCAGTAATTTTCTGGCTTCGTCGTTGGTTAGGCCGTGCAGATCGAGCACGTCCCGCGGCGGCCATGCGCCGTGCCGCAGTTTGCGCAGGGTCGTGCGGTTTAGACCGTTGCACAGGAATTCGGTGAGCGCGGTGTCACCCGCGCCGTGGTCGGTTAATGTGTCCGGGATGGATGGAGAGGGAAGGGAGGGTGATGCGTACCTGCGCGGTTTCGGTGCGAGAAGGGCGCGGTCCCCGGGCGGAAGTGGGGTGACATCTCCCAAAGCTTGCCGGAACAAGTCTGCATTATCCTGTTCCGGTCCGGCAGACATCAGTCCTGTGATTGCAGATATTTGTCGGCATCCAGCGCCGCCATGCAACCGGTTGCCGCACTGGTGCAGGCCTGGCGGTAGATGTGATCCTGTACGTCGCCTGCGGCGAACACGCCGGCAATGCTGGTCTGGGTGGCGTTGCCGTTACGGCCGCCCTGGGTGACGAGGTAGCCGTTTTCCATCTCCAGTTGGCCGGTGAAGATGTCGGTGTTGGGCTTGTGGCCGATGGCGATGAACACGCCATCTACACTGATCTCCTGTGTCGCACCGTTTTGCACGTTCTTCAATCGCGCGCCGGTGACACCGCTGTCGTCGCCCAGCACTTCATCCAGCACCTGATGCAGTTGCAGGGTGATCTTGCCTTCCTTTACCTTCTCCATCAGGTGATCAACCATAATGCTCTCGGCGCGGAAAGTGTCGCGGCGGTGCACCAGTGTGACATGGCTGGCAATGTTGGCCAGATACAGCGCTTCTTCCACGGCCGTGTTGCCGCCGCCGATTACAGCGACCGGTTTGTTGCGATAGAAGAACCCGTCACAGGTGGCGCAGCCGGATACGCCTTTGCCCATGAAGGCTTCCTCCGACGGCAGGCCAAGATATTGCGCCGAGGCGCCGGTGCAGATGATGAGCGCGTCGCAGGTGTAGGTCCCCGCATCGCCGATCAAGGCAAATGGTTTCTGTTGCAGTTTGGCGGTGTGGATATGGTCGAAGATGATTTCAGTGTTGAATCGCTCGGCGTGCTGCTGGAAACGTTGCATCAGTTCCGGGCCTTGCACGCCGTTCACGTCCGCGGGCCAGTTATCGACTTCGGTGGTGGTCATCAATTGCCCGCCTTGCGCCATGCCGGTGATTAATACCGGTTTGAGGTTGGCGCGGGCTGCGTACACGGCGGCGGTGTAACCGGCGGGCCCGGAGCCGAGGATGACAAGGCGGTGGTGTTGTGCGGTTTTTTCCATGATTGTGATAGGGGATTGTGAGGATTGGCGATGCCGAAATTTAACAGTGAGCGGGTGGGCTGTCGAGTAAAATGCGCGCGCCATGAAGATATTATTCCCGTTGTCACTGCTGTTTTTCGCCCTATCTGCCCACGCCGCCGACTTGCCCGGAATCCCCGCGTTCATCGATGAGATGGTGGCACAACACCAATTCAGGCGCACAGAGCTGGTGCGGATCTTTCACCGTGCCGAGCAACGGCCGGATGTGATCGAGGCAATCAGCAAACCGGCCACACTGAAGCCCTGGCCGGAATATCGTGCAAATTTTGTCAATCGTGAGCGGATCGAGAGCGGTCTCAAGTTCTGGAAAAAACACGGGGCGGTGCTGGCGCGGGCACAACGCGAGTTTGGCGTGCCGGCCGAATATATCATCGCCATCATCGGTGTGGAAACCCTGTACGGGCGCAACACCGGCCGCTTCCGTGCGCTGGATGCGCTGACCACGCTGGCCTTCGCTTATCCGCGCCGCGCCGACTATTTCCGCTCCGAGCTGGAACACTATCTGCTGCTGGCGCGCGAACAGGATTTCAATCTGCTGGAGATCAATTCCTCGTATGCGGGCGCGCTCGGCATTCCGCAATTCATGCCGAGCAACTTCCGCAAATATGCGCTTGACTACAACGGCAATGGCCGCGTGGATATCCTGCATGAAGCGGAGGATGCCATTGGCAGCGTGGCGAATTATTTCAGGCACTACGGCTGGCGTAGCGGCGAGCCGGTGGCGCTACTGGCCAATGCGGCCGACACGCGCCGACTGGGCACGCTGACCGAGGTGAGACCTTTAATGGGCTGGCGCAACGATGCCGGTGTCGCACCGGTGGCGAAAACGGACGGGGTGTTGCCTCCCGCATGGTTGTTGGATCTGACGCTGGAGAATGACAAGGAATACTGGCTGGTATTCGAAAACTTCGATGTCATCATGCGCTATAACATCAGCAGTTTTTATGCATTGTCGGTACATCAGCTGGCGCAGGCGCTGCGCGACGGGCAGCGCTGAACCCGGAGTGCATGAGGTATGTTGCAGGCCGGGTTGAACCCGGCCTGCATTCAATACACCCGGCGCGCGCCGTTGTAGCGCGACTTCCAGTAGTTGAGTTCCATGCGCTCCACGCGGACGCGGTCGCCGCTCTTTGGTGCATGGACGAATTTTCCTTCCCCGATGTAGAGGCCGACATGCGAGTATGGGCTGCGCAGGGTATCGTAGAAAACCAGATCGCCGGGGCGCAATTCGCCGGGGTGCAGCGGTACACCGACGCGGCTGATCTGCTTGCTGGTGCGCGGCAGCCTGATGTCGAGTATATGCGCGTAGACGTGTCCCACATAGCCGCTGCAATCAAATCCGGTGCTGGCGCTGTTGCCGCCGTAACGGTAGGCGGTATCGGCCAGACTCACCGCATACATCACCAGTTCGTTGATGCGTTCGTCGGATACGTTGTCGTGCCGTGCCGGCGGGCTGCCGCAAGCGGCCAGCGCGGTGAGCAACAGCAGCGTCGGTATTTTCATGGTGCGCGTTGTGGATATTTGAGCCCGAAGTATAAATCATGGGCTTGCCGGCAATGGATACCGTGGCTTTTACGTGATGCCCTTATCTAAAGTAGAATTGCGCACTCAAACCCGAATCCAACCAAAACCCCAATTCAATCAGACCGGAGTCCACGATGAGTTTTACCGAAACCGACGTACAGAATGCCCTGAAAAACCTGATCGATGCCAATACGAAAAAAGATTTCGTGAGTGGCAAGTCGGTCAAGAACGTCAAGGTCAATGGCAGTGACGTGACCCTCGACATTTTGCTGGGCTATCCGGCGAAAAGTGTGTGGGGCGAGATCAAGACCCTGGTCGAAAACCACCTCAAGTCCGCGTTGCCGGGTGTCGGCCGGGTCGAGGCGAATGTTTCCAGCAAGGTTATATCGCATGCGGTGCAGCGCGGTGTGAAGCTGGTCGAGGGTGTGAAGAACATCGTTGCGGTGGCGAGTGGCAAGGGCGGTGTGGGGAAATCCACCACGGCAGTCAATCTGGCACTGGCGCTGGCGGCCGAAGGCGCGCGCGTCGGCGTGCTGGATGCCGATGTTTATGGTCCGTCGCAGCCGACCATGCTGGGCATCAGCGGCAACCCTGATTCCGCCGACGGCAAGAGCATGCAACCGATGACCAACTATGGGCTGCAAGTAATGTCGATAGGCTTTCTCATCGATGCCGATACGCCGATGATCTGGCGCGGCCCGATGGCAACGCAGGCGCTGGATCAGCTGCTGCACCAGACCAAATGGGACAACTTGGACTATCTGGTGGTCGATCTGCCGCCTGGCACCGGCGACATCCAGCTCACCCNNTGACCGGCGCGGTGATCGTCACGACACCGCAGGACATTGCGCTGATGGATGCGCGCAAAGGGCTCAAGATGTTCGAGAAGGTTGATGTGAAGATCATCGGCATTGTCGAGAACATGAGCACGCATATCTGCTCAAAATGCGGCCACGAGGAACATATCTTCGGCGCGGGCGGGGGCGAGAAGATGTGTGCCGACTACAACACCGAGTTCCTTGGCAGTCTGCCGCTCGATATTCATATCCGCGAACAGGCGGATTCCGGCAAACCGACGGTGGTGGCCGATCCGGATGGCAATATCAGCAAGGTTTACAAACAAATCGCGCGGCGGGTGGCGGTGAAGATCGCCGATATGGCGCAGGACCACAGTGCGGTATTCCCCAAGATCGTGGTGCAGAACACCTGATGCGCATTCTGATCAGCAACGACGACGGCTACTTCGCGCCCGGTCTGGCCTGCCTGGCGCAGCATTTGTCGGCGCTGGGAGAAGTGGTGGTAGTGGCGCCGGAGCGCGACCGCAGCGGGGCGAGCAATTCGCTCACGCTGAATCGTCCGCTCAATCTGAAACGCGCCCCCAGCGGCTTTTACTACGTGGACGGCACCCCCACCGACTGTGTGCACCTGGCCGTGACCGGAATGCTGGACATGCAGCCCGATATCATCGTGTCCGGCATCAATTCCGGTGCCAACATGGGGGATGACACCATCTACTCCGGCACCGTGGCAGCGGCGACCGAGGGGTTTCTGCTCGGTGTTCCGGCGATCGCGGTTTCCCTCGTCGGCCATGCGGAAGCGCATTACGAAACAGCCGCGCGCGTGGCGGAAGAGCTGGTGCAACGGTTCCGGCGTCTGCCGCATCCACAGCCATGGCTGCTCAACGTGAACGTGCCGGACGTGCACTATGCGGAACTGCAGGGCATGGAAGTAACCCGCCTCGGCAGGCGGCACAAGGCGGAGCCGGTGATCAAGACCGCCAATCCGCACGGCCAGCCCATCTACTGGGTCGGGCCGGTGGGCAAGGCGCAGGACGCGGGTGAGGGGACCGATTTTGCCGCTATTGCGGCGGGAAGGGTCTCGATTACCCCGTTGCAGATTGATCTGACCCAGTACGGCCAAATGGATGCGGTACGTGCCTGGATGGGGGCGGTGGAGTGAATCTGCAACACACCGGGATCGGCATGACCTCGGCGCGCACACGCGGGCGCTTGATCGAGCGTTTGCGCGCGCAGGGTATCCGCGATGAGGCGGTATTGGCGGCGATGAGCAGTGTGCCGCGCCATTTGTTCGTGGATGAGGCATTGGCCGGCCGCGCCTACGACGATGTGGCATTGCCCATCAATTACGGGCAGACCATCTCCCAACCCTACATCGTGGCGCGCATGCTCGAGGTCTTGCGCAATGGCAAGCCATTGGGGCGGGTGCTGGAGATTGGCACCGGTTGCGGCTATCAGGCGGCAGTGCTGGCGCAACTGGCCAAAGAAGTCTACAGCGTGGAGCGCATCCAGCCGCTCCTCGAGCGCGCACGCAAATTGCTGCGCGAGCTGAAGGTGCGCAACGTCATTCTGCGTTATGCGGACGGCACTTCTGGCCTGGCCGAGGCGGGGCCTTTCGATGCGATCATCATGGCGTGCGCCGCCCCCGCGTTGTCAGTTGTTCTGAAAGAACAACTGGTGATTGGCGGCAGGATGGTGGTGCCACTCGGCAGCAGCGAACAATTCCTTTACCTGATAGAACGCACGGAACAGGGCTTCCGCGAGACCAGGCTGGATGCGGTGAAATTTGTTCCTTTGCTGGCGGGCAAGGTATGAGTCGGAGCCTGAAGTTATTGTTGCTGTTGCTGGCCGTTGCCTTGGGTGGGTGCGGCACCGGTGTCAGAAAGGATAAAGCACCGGTCGTGGAATATGGCGCTGTCCGCCGCGCTGCCGAAGTGGCTGCACCGCGCTATACCATCAAGCGCCACACCGTGCAGGCCGGGGAGACGCTATACAGCATCGCCTTCGAGGATGGCTTGAACTATCTGGAGGTGGCGGAATATAACGGCTTGAAAGATCCCGCCGCAATCAGGATCGGGCAGCAGCTTGAGTTGAGGATTCCTCCGGATGATGGAACGGTCGATGAACAACCTCCTGTCGTTGCCGCGCGTGCCGTGCCCAAAGTGGGGGAAACCAAGACACAGCCCAAGGTCGGCAGGCTGCTCTATTCCCCTGGAGCACTGACCAAAGCCGAACGGATGCAGTCCGAACAGGGTTCCGCTGCAACCATTCAAACTCCCGGGGCACCCGAGGCGGTGGCGGGTGACGATAGCGCGGACGCGCTGGAGTGGGGGATGCCCGCCCGGGGTAAACTGGTCGCCGAATTTTCCAAAAGTGCCAATCGCAAAGGGATCGATATTGCCGGAGCGCGCGGGCAGGCGATCATGGCCAGTGCACCCGGCAAAGTGGTGTATGCAGGGAGCGGTCTGCGCGGCTACGGCAAGCTGGTCATCGTCAAACACAACAACACCTACCTCAGTGCTTACGCGCACAACGACCGGATCATGGTGAAGGAAGGCCAGAGCGTGCGCAAGGGGCAGCAGATTGCCGAGATGGGCAGTACCGATGCCGATCAGGTCAAATTGCATTTCGAGATCCGCAAGCAGGGCAAACCGGTCGATCCGGCCAGGTATCTGCCCCTTGTGAAGTCCTGACGCGGTGTGGCCGATTCAACCTTAACGACAGCAGACCACAGCCGCGACAGTGCCGGGTTGCGCTATGTGTATCCGGTGGTCTCGCGGCGTGCCGGCGGCGTCTCTATCGGAATCAATCTCAATCCCAACAATGCCTGTAACTGGCGCTGCATCTATTGCCAAGTGCCAGATCTTAAGCTGGGCACCGCGCCGCCCGTGGATTTATCCCTGCTGGAAAAGGAATTGGGAGGTTTCCTGCACGAATTGCGGCAGGGTGATTTCATGCAACGCATGGCACCCGCTGCGCACCGTGTCAATGACATCGCCATTTCCGGCAACGGTGAACCGACCAGCGCACAGGAATTTGCCGAAGTCGTCGAGCTCATCGCCAAACTCAAACCCGCCGACCTTAAACTGGTACTCATCACCAACGGCAGCCTGCTGCAGCGCGGCAACGTGCAACAAGGCTTGCGCCGTATGGCACAACTCAACGGGGAAGTCTGGTTCAAACTCGATCGCGCCAGCGAAACGGGCATGGCGGCCATCAACAACACCAAAATAACGATGGAACAGGTACGCCAGAATCTGGCGACGGCAGTCACTTGCTGTCCCAATACATGGCTGCAGACCTGCTGGTTCGCGCTGGACGGGGTTACGCCGCCCAGGCAGGATGAAGATGACTATCTGGATTTTTTACAGGGAGTGCTGCGTGACGGAATCAAGCCGCAGGGTGTGCTGTTGTACGGGTTGGCACGGCCGTCATTGCAACCTGAAGCACCGCATTTGTCTCCTTTGTCACACCCCCGGCTGGAACAGTTCGCCCGGCGCATCCGCGCTTTGGGCATCACGGTGAAGACGGCTGATTGACCCCTGGGTGCAGTGAAGAATGGGGACAAGCTCCCCTCGTTTATTTGCCCTGAGGGAATTCCTGGCGGGTGACGACCAGATAGATGCCCAGCAAGCTTTCGATCAGGTAAGCAATGCTGGACAGGCCGTGCAGTATTTTGAATTTTGCCGCAGCCGCACTATCCACTACATCCGGCGTCGCAACAGATGCCTTCAGTTCACTCATGACGGGCTGAAAGCCAAATTGGATGATCAAGCTGATCATGAGCATGCCGGCTATCACCCGGAACGATCCACTGCGCCATGCGGCACGCCCCGATTGTGCAAGGTGGTAACCCAGCAGATATCCGCCACAAATCATGCCGAGATAACCCACGCGAACGAACAGTTCGCCTGCCAACAGCCCGGCAAGTTGCCTGTCGGGTTGGGCATAAAACAACACAGGTGTGGCGAGATAGCCGATGGCCCACAGGCTGCCGACCCATGCCGTGACAGACAAACAGGCAAGGTAATGACCGAGATTTTTCATGGTGCGTAGCGTACCACGTGCAAGCAGTGTCCCCTCCGCCAGGAAAACCGGCTCACCAAAAAGTCCGGAAAGAGTTATGGTCGATCGCGCTTATACTGGCCCCTGCAAGCGCGAAAGCGTATCTGTCAGGGGGTGTTATGAATAGCAGGGTTCGCCAGATTCTCGATCAGATAACCACTCTTGAAGAGGAACTACAAAGGGCCGTCGAGGAGCAGCGGGAACGCCTGCGCTACCAAGTCAAGGGCACGCGAATCACTTTTGAACATACCATTCGGGAAGCGCACCTCAAGGCCAGAATGGGCATTTTTCACTGGTTCTTGACGGTCCGCCCACAAAATTACCTGACCGCTCCCATCATCTACGGCATGATCGTCCCGTTGGTTTTTTTCGACCTGTGCATCAGCCTTTATCAACTGGTCTGTTTCCCCATTTACAGGGTTGCCAAAGTAAAGCGGGGTGATTACATCGTGTACGATCACCAGCATCTGGCTTACCTGAATGTTATCGAGAAGGTGGATTGCATATACTGCTCGTACGCCGTCGGGCTGCTGGGTTACGCGCAAGAAATTACTGCACGCACCGAGCAATATTTCTGCCCGATCAAGCATGCCAGAAAGGTGCTTAATGCGCATGCACGCTATGGGCGATTCCTGGATTACGGCGATGCAACTAATTTCCATGAAAAGCTCGAGGAATTTCGCACCGAACTTGCCGGGGAGATGGGTCTGGCAGGCAGGCCGCGAAGTGACGGCGGACAAAATGAGGGTGATTCAGGGAAATAATCTTTCGTGGATTGGTCGATAAAGGCTGAATCCAGCCGTTGAGTCGGGGCCGCGCTTCGGTTACAATGCGCGCCCTGTTTATCCTGCAGCTTCGGAAAACATTAATCCACACACTCGTTCATGTTGGGGTGTCCCTTTGGAAATCATGCCTGGGGATCAGGCTGGCGAGTGGAAGACTTAACCCTTAACGATTGGAGTAATTACATGGCAGCAGTAACGATGCGTCAAATGCTGGAAGCGGGTGTCCATTTCGGCCACCAGACACGTTTCTGGAATCCCAAGATGGCCCCTTATATCTTCGGTCATCGCAACAAGATTCATATCGTCAACCNNCAAGCGTCAGGCGCGCGAGATCATCCGCGAAGAAGCGATTCGTGCCGGTTCCCCCTTTGTTGATCATCGTTGGTTGGGCGGTATGCTCACCAACTTCAAGACAGTGCAAACCTCGATCAAGCGCCTGAAAGAACTCGAAGCGATGATCGAAGACGGCAGCATCGACAAGCTTTCCAAGAAGGAAGGCCTGATGTTCCGCCGTGAGCTGGAAAAGCTGGATCGCAGCTTGGGCGGCATCAAGGATCTGCAAGGTCTGCCTTCCGCCATTTTTGTCATCGACGTTGGCTACCAGAAGGGCGCTGTTACCGAGGCGCAGAAACTGGGTATCCCGGTCATCGGTGTGGTCGATACCAACCACAGCCCGATCGGTGTGGATTTCGTGATCCCCGGTAACGATGACTCCAGCCAGGCGATTCGTCTGTACGCACGCGGTGTGGCCGATGCGATTCTGGAGGGGCGTGAGCAGCCGGTGACCGAGCTGGTCGAACAGATCGCCGAAACGGAAAGTGCAGAGTAAGCAGCCTTCCCGCAACGAGGGGGCGCAAGCCCCCTTTTTTATAACTTGAATTTGGTTGAGATTATTGGGAGTGTGACATGGCAGAGATCACCGCAAGTATGGTGAAGGAACTGCGCGAGGCGACCGGCCNNGCGCATCAAGAGCGGCGCCAAGGCGAGCAAGGCTGCCACCCGCGTGACGGCGGAAGGTGTGATCGGCTCCTTCCTCGCCGCGGATGGCAAGACCGGCGCCGTGGCAGAGGTGAACTGTGAGACCGATTTCGTGGCCAAGAATGACGACTTCAGGGCTTTTGCCCGGAATGTGGCACAGACCGTGGCGGAAAAAGACCCGGCTGATATCGATGCGCTGCTGGTGCTGAAGCTGGCAAATGGCACAGGCACCGTGGAAGAAGACCGCAAGGCACTGGTGATGAAGTTGGGTGAGAACCTCGCCGTCCGCCGTTTCGAGCGCTATGCGACGACGACCGGCAAGCTGTCCACTTACTTGCACGGTAACAAGATCGGTGTGATGGTGAATTACAGCGGTGGCGACGAGACGCTGGGCAAGGATCTGGCAATGCACATCGCGGCGAGCAAGCCGAAATCTGTTGATTCAACTGGCGTGAATCCGGAAGACATCGCCACTGAGCGCCGTATCGCTATCGAGAAAGCGCGCGAAAGCGGCAAGCCGGAAGCGATGCTGGAGAAGATCGCCGNNCCGAAGGTACGGTGCAGAAATTCCTGCGTGAAGTCACCTTGCTCGGACAAGTATTCGTCAAAGCCGAGGACGGCAAGCAGACGATTGAACAATTGCTGAAGAGCAAGGGCGCATCGGTCAGCGCGTTCCGGATGTTCATCGTCGGCGAAGGCATCGAGAAGAAGGTGGAAGACTACGCGGCTGAAGTGGCTGCCGCGGCCGCTGCGGCCAACAAATAAGAAAGGCAAACATGTCCGCTCCCGCCTACCAGCGCATTCTGCTCAAACTTTCCGGCGAAGCCCTGATGGGCGATGACAGCTACGGTATCAATCGTGTGGTCATCGAACGCATCGTGGCAGAGATCAGGGAAGTGACCGAGTTGGGTGTCGAAGTGGCGATGGTGATCGGCGGCGGCAATATTTTCCGGGGGGTGGCGCCTGCCGCAGCCGGGATGGATAGGGCCACGGCTGATTACATGGGGATGCTGGCCACCGTGATGAATTCGATGGCCTTGCAGGATGCAATGACCCGCGCCGGTGTGGAATGCCGAGTGCAATCCGCTCTGAATCTGGAACAGGTGGCCGAGCCTTTCATCCGGGGCAAGGCGCTGCGTTATCTGGAAGACGGCAAGGTGGTGATCTTCGCAGCGGGGATCGGCAGTCCTTTCTTTACCACTGATACTGCAGCTGCCCTGCGCGGTGTTGAGATGTCCGCCAACGTGGTGATCAAGGCAACCAAGGTGGACGGCATCTATACCGACGATCCAAAGAAGAACCCGGATGCGATCCGCTATCAGAGCTTGAGCTTTGATGAAGCGATCAGCAAAAATCTGAAGGTGATGGATGCGACGGCGCTGACGCTGTGCCGCGACCAGAAGCTGCCCATCATCGTGTTCAGTATCTTTAAGCCCGGTGCCCTGAAACGCGTGGTGATGGGTGAGGGTGAAGGAACCTTGGTGCGAGTAGATTAGGAGCGGATCATGATCGCTGATATCAAAAAGAACGTCGAACAAAAGATGAGCAAGTCCCTGGAAGCGCTGAAGGTGGACTTGGGCAAGATTCGCACCGGACGCGCACATACCGGCCTGCTGGATCACGTGATGGTGGATTATTACGGCAATCCGACCGCCATCAACCAGGTGGCGAACGTGACGCTGGCTGATGCGCGCACCATTGGCGTGCAACCGTATGAAAAAAATATGGTCGGCCCGATCGAAAAAGCGATCCGTGATTCAGACTTGGGGTTGAATCCCGCCACCAACGGCGAAATGATCCGGGTGCCGATGCCGATGCTGACTGAAGAGCGCCGGCGTGATCTGATCAAGGTGGTCAAGAGTGAGGGGGAGGACGCCAAGATCGCGGTACGCAACATCCGGCGTGATGCCAATGAGCAGTTGAAAAAATTGCTGAAGAACAAGGAAGTCAGCGAGGATGATGAGCGCCGGGCGCAGGATGAGGTGCAGAAACTTACCGACCGTTTCGTCACCGAGATCGACAAAGCCCTGCAAATTAAAGAGGCAGACCTGATGGCGGTCTGATAGGACTGAGGGTCGAGGATTTAGGATTTGGGATTGAGTATGAATTCCTAGTCCCCCTAAATCCCAAATCCCAAATCCTAGCTCCCAATCATGGCCATATTCAAAAGCTCCACACGCACAATCCCCGAGACAGCAACTGTCCCGCGTCATATCGCCATCATCATGGACGGTAACGGGCGCTGGGCGAAGCAGCGTTTCATGCCGCGCGTGATGGGGCATCAGCGCGGGGTGGAAACGGTGCGCGAGATGGTCAAGGCGTGCCGTGAACTGGGGGTGGAATACCTGACTCTGTTTGCATTCAGCAGCGAGAACTGGCGGCGCCCGGCTGATGAGGTCTCCTTTCTGATGCAACTATTTCTGAAAATGCTGGAGCGTGAAGTCGGCAAGTTGCACGAGAACAATATATGCCTGAAAGTGATCGGCAACCGCAGTCGTTTCGAGGCGCAACTGGTGCGCCACATCGTGGAAGCAGAACAGCGCACCGCAGAAAATAACGGTTTGACCCTGACCATTGCCGCCAACTACGGCGGACGCTGGGACATCATGCAGGCGATGCACGCCTTGAGCCTGGCGCACCCGGACCGTGCTGCCGCCTTCGATGAGGAGGAGCTGCAACCGTATCTTTCCATGCATTACGCACCGGAGCCGGATCTGTTTATTCGTACCGGTGGCGAGCAGCGCATCAGCAACTTTCTGTTGTGGCAATTGGCCTATACCGAGTTGTATTTCACCGATGTGCTATGGCCGGCCTTCGGGCGTAAAGAACTGGAGGAGGCGATTGCCTCCTACCAAAAACGCGAACGCCGCTTTGGCCGCACCAGCGAACAATTAAAGGGAGGGGTCGGTGCTTAAGTCCCGTGTGCTGACCGCGATGGTCCTGCTGGCATTGTTGCTGCTGGCGCTGTTCTGGCTGCCGCCGTTCGGTTGGTCATTCCTTGTTCTGGCAATGGTGCTGCAGGGGACGGTGGAGTGGTCACATCTATCCCGCTTGCAGGGGCGTCAGGCCAATCTGTACTGGGGTGCAACCCTGCTGCTGATGTTGGGCTTGCTGTGGCTGGATGCCAGTGCCGGCGCGGAGCAAATCAGGTATGTTCACCTGATGTTCTATCTGCTCTCCGCCATGCTGTGGCTGATCGTGGTGCCTGCCTGGTTGATCTCCGGGATCAAAGTCACACAGCCATGGCTGATGATGCTGATCGGCTGGATGGTGCTGATCCCGACCGGGCTGGCCATGATCGATTTGCGTGCAGCCGCACCTGCACCCTGGGTCTTGTTGTTCGTGATGGGGCTGGTGTGGGTGGCCGACAGTGCCGCCTATTTTGCCGGACGCAAGTTTGGCAAGACCAAGCTCGCGCCCAGTATCAGTCCGGGCAAAACCTGGGAGGGGGTGGCCGGTGCAATCCTGGGTGTGTCGATCTATGTAGCTTTGGTGTGGACCTTCAGCGCCGAGTTCTCGCGCCTGCAAGTTCTGCCTGCAATGGTATTGACCGCGTGGTGGTGGGTGGTGCTGGCGGTGATCGGTGATCTTTTTGAGTCCGCAATCAAACGCCAGGCGGGTGTCAAGGATAGCGGCGCACTGTTGCCGGGGCACGGTGGGCTGCTGGATCGCATTGACGCGCTAACCTCGACCCTGCCGCTGGCTGCGCTGGCGCTGTTATTTCAGGGAATCAACTAGTGCAGCGCCTCGCCATCCTCGGTTCCACCGGCAGCATCGGCAAAAGCACACTGGATGTCATCGCGCGCCATCCGGATGAATACCAGATTATCGCCCTGACCGCGCAACAGCAGGACGAGTTGCTGTTCGAACAGTGCCGGCATTTTCAGCCGCGCTATGCCGTGCTGCTGGATGAAATGGCCGCAGAGTGTTTGCGCTCACGCCTTGTTGCAGCCGGGCTTGCGACCGAAGTGCTGTGCGGGGCGGATGCGCTGGTGCGGGTGGCGACCCTGCCCGAAGTCGACACCGTGATGGCGGCCATCGTCGGTGCGGCCGGCATGCCGCCCACGCTGGCTGCGGCGCAAGCCGGCAAGAAGATTCTATTGGCGAACAAGGAAACGCTGGTACTGGCCGGCCATTTATTCATGGAGGCGGTGCGTCGCAGCGGTTCCATCCTGTTGCCGATCGACAGCGAACACAATGCCATCTTCCAGTCGTTGCCGCGTGCTTATGCGGGCGATATGCAGGCCAGCGGCGTCGCAAAGATTTTGCTCACCGCGTCCGGCGGACCTTTTCGCAACACGCCATTGGCGGAATTGGCACAGGCTACGCCGGAACAGGCTTGTGCGCACCCGAACTGGAGCATGGGCCGCAAGATCTCGGTTGATTCGGCGAGCATGATGAACAAGGGGCTGGAGGTCATCGAGGCGCACTGGTTGTTCAATGCGCCCGCTGATGCGATTCAGGTGGTGGTACATCCACAAAGTGTCATCCACTCCATGGTGCAATACGTGGATGGTTCGGTGCTGGCGCAGCTGGGTAATCCCGACATGCGCACCCCCATTGCCTATGCGCTGGCATGGCCGGAGCGTATTGAATCAGGGGTTGCACCTCTCGATCTGTTTCAGATTGCCCGCCTGGATTTCACTGCCCCCGACTTCACCCGTTTTCCCTGTCTGGGCTTGGCCTATCAGGCGTTGCGCGCGGGAGGCACTGTGCCGGCGCTGCTGAATGCCGCGAATGAAATTGCGGTGGCCGCGTTCCTCGAACGGCGCATCGCTTTCCTTGATATCCCGCGCCTGATCGAAACGGTGCTGGGCAGAATTCCGCGCGGCGAAGTGCATGCTTTGCAAGATGTGCTGGTTGCCGATGCAGCGGCGCGCGGTGCGGCGCAGGAGTGGATTGCGCAATGAAATTCAAAACCATTTGCCACGGAGCATTCAGAGCTTACAGGGAATTTGGCGAATCCCTCTGTGGTCTTCGTAGCTTGAAGTTTGGATATTCCCGAATATGACAACACTACTCGCGTTCATCGTTGCAATCGTTGTCCTGGTGGTATTCCACGAATGGGGGCATTACGCCGTTGCACGCTGGTGCGGAGTCAAGGTACTGCGCTTCTCGGTGGGTTTTGGCCAGGTGTTGTATGCCAAACGCTTCGGCAACGGTGAGACCGAATGGGTGATCTCGGCGATTCCGCTTGGCGGCTACGTCAAGATGCTGGACGAGCGCGAGGGTGAGGTGGCAGCATCTGACTTGCCATATGCGTTTAACCGTAAACCGGTGTTGCAGCGCATGGCCATCGTGGTGGCGGGGCCGCTGGCGAATCTATTGCTGGCTATTGTGTTGTATTGGGTTTTGTTCGTTTCCGGTGTACCGGGATTGAAGCCGGTCGTGGGTGAGATCAGACCGGATACGCCGGCGGCACAGGCGCTGCTGCGGGAGCAGGACACCATTGTGGGTATCGACGGCATGGCGGTAGCAAATTGGCAGGATGTGCGCTGGAGATTGCTCGATCTGGTGCTGCAGGGCAGGCAGGCGCAACTTGAAGTGCGCGCCGTACAGGGCGGCGTGGCGTTGCGCACCTTGCACTTGAGCGGTTTGAGCGCGGCCGATTTGGATGGTGATTTCATGGCCAAACTGGGCTTGCAGCCCTATCAGCCACCCATCTATCCGGTCATCGGCAAACTGGTTGCGGACGGGGCGGGACAGCGCGGCGGCCTGCGCGAGGGAGATCGCGTGCTAAGCGTGGATGGCACGTCAGTGCCGCTTTGGCGCGATTGGGTCGAGGTGGTGCGCGCGCATCCGCGGCAAACTTTGCATGTCGAGATCGAACGCGATCAGGCTCTGCTGCGGTTGACGATCACCCCCGACAGGCTGGAGGAAAACGGGGTGGTGTTCGGACGCATCGGTGCCGCACCGCTGGTTGACCGTGCCACTTTCGATGCGCTGCGGACCGAGGTGAGCTATCCGCCATTGCGCGCGCTGGAACAGGCTTTGCGTAAGACCTGGGAAACTTCAGTTATCAGTTTGAAGATGATGGCGAAGATGGTGGTGGGCGAGGTATCGCTAAAGAATTTATCAGGCCCAATCACGATTGCCGACTATGCGGGGCAGTCGGCACAGGTGGGGATGGGAGCTTATCTCGGTTTTCTGGCACTGATCAGTATCAGTCTCGGTATCCTGAACCTGTTGCCCATCCCGTTATTGGATGGCGGACATTTGCTGTATTATGCCGTCGAATTTTTCAAAGGCAGTCCGGTGCCGGACGCACTGTGGGATGCGGGACAGAAGGTGGGTATCGCTTTGCTGCTTATCCTGATGAGTTTTGCTTTGTACAACGACATCAGTCGCCTGATCTTGGGTTAAATAATGAATTTGAAAAAACTGGCGGGCGTGTTGGCGCTCCTGTATGGCGCAACCGTCTGGGCGGGTGAGCCGTTCGTGGTGAAGGACATCCGGGTTGAAGGGATCCAGCGGACCGAAGCAGGAACCGTGTTCAGCTATCTGCCGTTGAAGGTTGGCGATACCGTGAGCGACGAACGGGCCACGGCAGCCCTGCGCGCATTGTTCGCCACCGGATTCTTCAAGGATGTGCAACTCCTGAACGATCAAGGCATATTGGTGGTGCGGGTACAGGAGCGACCGACCATCGCCAGCGTCGAGTTGAACGGGATCAAGGATTTTCCCAAACCGCAGTTGCTGGAGAACCTCAAGTTTGTGGGACTGGCCGAGGGCCGCATCTTCGACAAGGCGATGCTGGAAAAATCCGAGCAGGAGCTGAAGCGCCAGTACATCGCTCGCGGCAAGTACGCGGTGGTGGTGACCACCACCGTGACCGAGCTTGAGCGTAACCGGGTGGCTGTCAAGCTGGATGTAGTCGAGGGCAGCCCTTCAAAAATTCGCCAGATCAATCTTGTCGGCAATGCACATTACTCGGAAAGCGATTTGCTGGACGAGATGAAGTTGACCACGCCCGGATGGTTTACGTGGATGACCAATAACGACCAGTATTCCAAGCCCAAGTTGACAGCCGACATGGAGGCAATCCGCAGCCTGTACCTCAATTCGGGTTACATGGATTTTTCCATCGACTCAACCCAGGTTTCGATCTCGGCCGACAAGAAGGACATCTATATCACGCTGAATCTCAGCGAGGGCGAGCAATACACCGTATCCGATGTCAAGGTGGCCGGGGGAAAAGGGGTGTTCTCGCATGAAGCGTTGCGCGCCATGATCGCCATTCAACCCGAGCAGACCTTTTCACGTGAGGCACTGACTGCTGCCTCGGACAAGATCCGCGAAGAGATGGGGGACAAGGGTTATGCTTTTGCCAACATTAGCGCCATTCCGGATATTGACAAGGAAAAACATCAGGTGGCCTTCACTTTCATGGTTGATCCGATGCAGCGTGCTTATGTGCGCAGGATCAATGTGACAGGCAACGACAAGACGCGGGATGAAGTGGTCAGGCGTGAATTTCGGCAGATGGAGAGTGGCTGGTTTTCCACCTCAAAAATCAAAAAATCGAAACAACGCATCGATAGGCTGGGATTCTTTGCCGAGGTCAACGTCGAGACGCAGCCGGTCACCGGCAGTAACGACCAGCTTGATCTGAATCTGCATGTGGAAGAAAAACCGACCGGAAACTTCCAGATTGGTGCGGGATTCAGCAATGCTGAAGGTGTGACACTGTCGGCCGGAGTGACCCAGTCCAACCTGTTTGGCACGGGCAATGCCTTATCCACCCAAATCAACACCAGCAAGGTCAATCAGGTCTATTCGGTTTCCTACACCAACCCTTATTACACGGACGACGGCATTAGCCGTGGTTTTGACGTTTACAAACGCAGAACTGATGCGACCACGACTTCGGTCAGTCAATACACTTCCGACACTTATGGCGGCGGTGTGCGTCTGGGGGTGCCAATCAAGGAAGACGAGACTTTTCAATATGGCTTGTCGCTGGAAGACACCACGCTGGCGCTGACGAGCGAAAGCCCGCAACGTTACATTGATTACATCAATACTTTTGGCACCCATAGCCAGAATGTGCTGGGTACCATTGGCTGGACACTCGATACGCGTGACAGCGCGATCTACGCCACCGAGGGGGCGACACAACGTGCATTTTTGGAGGCGGCATTGCCGGCTTCCGATCAGCGTTTCTATAAGTTCACTTATATCCAGCAGTGGTTCCAGCCACTGAACCAGTATCTGACACTGCGCCTGAACGGGGACTTGGGTATTGCCGGCGGCTACGACGGGATGGTATTGCCGTTCTTCAAAAATCTGTATGCTGGCGGCACCGGCTCGGTGCGGGGCTATGACTCCAATTCGCTCGGCCCGCGCGACAGCAGCGGTTATACGCTGGGAGGAGAAAAGCGCGTTGTGGGTAATATTGAGTTGTTGTTCCCGGTTCCCGGTATGGAAAAAACCAAGTCAGTACGAATGAGTGCCTTTCTCGATGGTGGTGCGGTGTATGGCGGGCAGACCCAGTCACCGGCCTCGGAAGGGATGCGTTACGCCGCCGGTTTGGGTATAAACTGGTTCTCGCCGGCAGGACCGATGCAGTTTAGTTGGGCTAAGCCACTGAACCAACAACCGCAGGACAAAGTACAGAGTTTCCAGTTTACGCTCGGCGGCTTTTTCTGATGTGGGTCGGACTTGAGTCTGGCGCGTTGGATCGAAACCAAACTCCGAACACTACACCGGATAGCCACAGTAAATAAGGAGTCAACATGAAATACGGAATGGTGACGGGCATCTTGCTGTTCGCTTTTGCCACCGGTGCGGTGGCAGAATCGACCCGTATCGGTTTCGTCGACACCGAACGGATTTTGCGTGAATCCGAACCGGCGCTGGCCGCACAAAAAAAGATTGACAAGGAATTTGCCGTGCGCGAGCAGGAGGTCAAGGCATTAGCCAAACAATTGCGGGATGCCAAAGCCAATCTTGAAGCAAAGGCGGCCACTTTCTCAGAAGCGCAGCGGCGTATCCAGGAGCGTGAGATCGCCAATCTAAATCTGCTGCTGCAAACCCGGCAACGCGAATTCCGCGAGGATTTGTCCCTGCGCCAGAACGAGGAGCTGGCACGGATTCTGGCCAGAGCAGACCATGCAATCAGGGGAATCGCCGAGAGCGAGCAATACGATGTCATCCTGCAGGAAGCGGTTTATCGCAGCCAGAAGGTGGATATCACCGAGAAGGTGCTGAAATATCTGGCGGGCGAACAGGCAGAGCCGGCGGGAAAATAAACGCGGCCGTACTCCA
This sequence comes from Gallionellaceae bacterium UBA6222, assembly GCA_002421915.1. Classification (GTDB taxonomy): domain Bacteria; phylum Pseudomonadota; class Gammaproteobacteria; order Burkholderiales; family Gallionellaceae; genus Sideroxyarcus. The sequence goes on along the minus strand of DISA01000056.1, from coordinate 10,167 downwards.
TGAAAAATTCAAGTTTTCGTTTGTCTGAAATCGTCGACCGCCTCGGCGGCAGGATAATTGGCAACCCCGGCACCGAAGTGTTTCAGGTGGCCACGCTGGAAAAGGCCGGGCAGGGACAAATCGCTTTTCTGGCCAATGCCAAATACCGCAAGCAACTGGAAGCAAGTCGCGCCGCAGCGGTGATCGTTGCGGAAGCCGATGCCGAGCTTACCGGATTGCCGCGTATCGTGGCGGACGACCCCTATTCCTATTTTGCCAAACTCTCCGCCCTGCTCAATCCCTTGCCTGTCGTGCCACCGGGCATTCATCCGACGGCGGTGATTGGGGTCGGAGCGGTGATCGCCCCGGATGCGCACATTGGTGCGCATGTTTCGGTTGGTGCCGCCGCGCGCATCGGGGCGGGTACGGTGGTGATGGCAGGTTGCGTCATCGGGGAGCGTACGACCGTGGGGGCACAAGGCCAACTCTATCCGAACGTGACGATTTATCACGACTGTGTCATCGGGCGGAACGTGATTGTGCATTCCGGTGCCGTGATCGGCGCCGATGGTTTTGGTATCGCCATGGATGAAGGATGCTGGCTGAAGATTCCGCAGATCGGCCGCGTGGTTATTGGTGATCAGGTTGAGATTGGTGCGAACACGACGATCGATCGCGGTGCGCTGGATGATACCGTGATCGAGGAAGGCGTGAAACTTGACAACCAGATCCAGATTGCACACAACGTGCGCATCGGCGCGCATACCGCCATTGCGGGCTGCGTAGGTATTGCCGGCAGCGCGACGATTGGCCGCTATTGCCGTATCGGCGGTGCTGCTGCCATTCTGGGGCACTTGCAGATTGCGGATAACGTCGAGATTGCGTCCTTTACCCTGATTGGCAAATCCATCACCGAGGCGGGCAGTTATGCCGGGATTTTTCCGTTCAGCAAGAATGACGAGTGGCGCAACACGGCCGTTCATCTGCGCCATTTGGGCGAGCTGGCCAAACGGGTGAAGACCATGGAACAAGAGATCAGATCATTAAAGGGAGAGCAAGTATGAGTACCGCTATGGACATTCATGAGGTGTTGCAACATCTGCCTCACCGTTATCCGTTTTTGCTGATCGATCGCGTCCTGGAAGTGGTGCCGAACGAGCGTATTGTCGCGCTGAAGAACGTGTCGATGAATGAGCCGTTCTTCCCCGGTCATTATCCGCATCACCCGGTGATGCCGGGCGTGCTGGTAATCGAGGCAATGGCGCAGGCTGCCGCAATTTTGTCGTTCAAAACGATGGGCACCTTGCCAAGCGATAATTCGGTTTACTACTTTGTCGGTATTGACAATGCCCGTTTCAAACGGCCTGTCGGTCCCGGCGACCAATTGATCCTGAAAGTGTCGATCGGCATGAATCGTCGCGGCATGTGGAAATTCGCCGGCAAGGCAGAAGTGGACGGGCAGGTTGCCGCCGAAGCCGAATTGATCTGCACATTACGGACCAAGCAATGAAGAGCCTGTTTCATCCTACAGCCATCATTCATCCCAACGCCAAACTGGCCGGCGATGTTGCGGTCGGGGCCTATTCCATCATCGGCGAGCATGTCGAGATCGGCGCGGGCTCGGTCGTTGGCCCCCATGTCGTTATCGGCGGGCATACCACCATCGGCCAAGGCAACCGTTTCTTCCAGTTCAGTTCCATCGGCGAGATCCCGCAAGACAAGAAGTACAAGGGCGAACCAACCCGGCTGGTTATCGGTGACAACAATACCATTCGTGAAAATTGCACCTTCAATCTAGGGACTGTGCAGGATGGCGGGGTTACCTCCATCGGTAGCGACAACTGGATCATGGCCTATGTGCATCTGGCGCATGACTGCCATATCGGCAACCACAACGTGATCGCCAACTCGGTGCAATTTGCGGGTCATGTGACGGTCGGCGACCATACCCTGATCGGCGGCATGAGCGGCATCCACCAGTTCGTGCGCATCGGCGACTTTGCCATGCTCGGTTTCCAGACCCGTCTGTCGCAAGACCTTCCCCCATTTGTGACTGCGGTCGGCAACCCGGCCGAGGCCAAAGGCCCGCACCAGGAAGGGCCGCGTCGTATTGGCTATTCCGCCCCGCGTCTCGACATGATCAAAAAGATGTACCGCACCCTGTACCGATCTGGTGGCAGCTTCGAGGCAGCGCAACAGGAAATTGCCGCATTGCGCGGTCAAGTGGTTGAAGCTGATGGGGATATCGACAACATGCTGGCCTTCCTTAGTCACGCCACGCGCGGTATCGTGCGTTAAGCTCTTGTGACCCAGAACATAAAAACCATTGCCATCGTGGCGGGCGAGGCGTCGGGCGACTTGCTTGGCAGCATATTGATGACGGCCATCCGCCAGGCCAAACCCGAGGTTCGTTTCATCGGTATCGGCGGCCCCAAGATGCAGGCGGCCGGTATGGAGATATTTTTCCCGCTGGAAAAACTTGCCGTCCGCGGTTATGTCGAAGTGCTACGCCACTACCGCGAGATCGCCGGTATTCGACGCTCACTGCGCGAGCGATTTTTGGCGCACCCGCCTGATCTGTTCATTGGCGTTGATGCGCCGGACTTTAATCTCGACCTGGAACGGGCACTGAAAGCACACGGCATTCCCACTGTGCACTATGTCAGCCCATCCATCTGGGCGTGGCGCGGTGAACGCATCCATAAAATCAAACGAGCTGTCTCGCATATCCTCGCCCTGTTCCCGTTTGAGGCACCTATCTACCAACATGCCGGGGTGCCGGTGACTTATGTGGGCCATCCGCTTGCCGATATGTTGCCGGAACAGACTGACCGCGCCGTGATGCGCGAGCAGATGCGGATTCGCCCGGATGCCCGCGTGTTCGCGCTTCTGCCCGGCAGCCGCCAGAGCGAAGTGCAACAACTGGCCGCGACCTTCGTTGAAACGGCCAAGCGCATTCTGCAACAGTGTCCGCAGGCGCAGTTCCTGGTGCCGCTGGTGACGCGCGAGACGCGTAAACTGTTTGAGCACGCACTATGGCAGCAGGATGCCCAACAGCTTTCCTTTACCCTGCTGTTTGGTCATGCGCACGATGCCATGATCGCGGCCGACGGTGTGCTGGTCGCCTCCGGTACCGCGACGCTGGAAGTGGCGCTGCTTAAACGCCCGATGGTAATCACCTACAAAATGCCGTGGCTGACTTATCGTTTGATGCGGAGCATGCGATACCAGCCCTATGTGGGACTGCCCAATATTCTGGCTGGGCGGTTCGTGGTGCCCGAGATCATTCAGGACGATGCCACGCCGGAGAATCTGGCGCAGGCCCTGATGAATGCAGTCAACAACAAACCGGCAGTGGCGGCGCTGGAGCAAACTTTCGGCGAGATGCATCGCAGCTTGCGCCAGGATACGGCACACAAAGCTGCGCAAGCCATCCTGCCGTTTCTCGCATGAGTGGAGGAGTCGTATTGGTCTGCGGTGTGGACGAGGCGGGGCGCGGTCCGCTGGCCGGGCCGGTGAGTGCGGCGGCTGTCATTCTCGATCCGTCGCGTCCAATCGAAGGGTTGGCAGATTCTAAGAAACTCTCCGAGAAACAACGTGAGCGATTGGCTCCCATCATTCGCGAGCGCGCACTGGCTTGGGCCGTGGCCTACGCCGGGGTGGAGGAGATCGACCACCTCAACATCCTGCAGGCCACTTTGCTGGCGATGCAACGCGCGGTGCAAGCTTTGCCCATGCGGCCACAGCAAGTGCTGGTCGATGGCCTGTATTGTCCGCACACCGGTATCCCCAGTCAGGCCATCGTCAAGGGCGACAGCAAGGTGGCGGCGATTTCCGCCGCCTCTATTCTGGCCAAGACGGCACGTGACGAACTCATGCTGCAGTTACACGTGTGTTATCCGCAATACGGCTTTGACGCGCACAAGGGTTATCCCACTGCGGCTCATCTTGCCGCCCTGCAGTTACACGGTGTCTCGGAAGTGCATCGCAAAACATTCAAACCGGTGCGACAATTCGCGTCCAACCCTTCGGGAAGATCAACATGACCTATTTCAAACTCATTCACCTGCTGGCGGTTCTGGTCTGGGTCGGGGGCATGTACTTTGCCTACATCGTGCTACGTCCCGCCGCCGTCGATGTCTTGCAGCCACCGCAGCGACTGGGACTGTGGGATAACGTGTTTCGCCGCTTCTTCAATTGGGTATGGGTGGCGGTTGGACTGATCTTCGTTACCGGCTTTTACATGATCTACCAGTCTGGCGGCATGGCACGCGTGCCGGGTTACGTGCACAGCATGCTGATGTTGGGAATACTGATGAGCATTATCTATGCTTACGTCTTCTTTGCTTGCTACGTACCCTTCACTCTGCATGTCGCCAAGCAACGCTGGCCGGAAGCTGCCGCCTTACTGGGCAAAATACGCAAACTGGTTGCCCTCAATCTCACCCTTGGCGTGATGACCATTGCTGTTGCAGTCGTTGGGGTGAGTTGGGGATAGAATTCTGCAGTTATTTTTACGCGGAGACGCGGGGGATGCGGAGTAAATACAATGTCAGATAAGTTTTTCTCCGCGCCTCCGCGCCTCCGCGTGAATGTCTTTTCGCTCTCATTCAAACTATTGCGCCGTGACTGGCGCGCCGGAGAGTGGCGCGTGTTGTTGCTTGCGCTGGTGCTGGCGGTGGGTAGTCTGGCCACGGTCGGTTTGTTTGCCGACCGTGTGCGGCAGGCGTTGCAGCAGCAGGCGCATAACCTGATTGGGGCCGATCTGCGCCTCACTTCCACCCGCCCGTTCTCCGCCGACTATCGCAATCTGGCCGAGGCACGCGGCTTGCGGGTGGTACAGAGCCGCACCTTCCCCAGCATGGTGGCGCATGGTGAACAGGTGTTACTGAGCGAGATACAGACGGTGGAGGCGGGCTATCCCCTGCGCGGCCAGATCGAGATTGATGATGGCAGCGTGCATATTGCAAGCGGTATTCCTGCACGCGGCACGATATGGGGAGATGAGCGACTGTTGCGGCGTTTGGACTTAAAGGCGGGCGATGCGGTCGATATCGGTGCGCAGCGATTTATTGTGGCGGCGCGCATCGTGAAAGACGTCGATCCCTCCCTTGGATTCTCCAGCTTCGCTCCGCGCGTGTTGCTGAATGATGCCGATTTACCGGCTACCCGGCTGGTACAGGAAGGGAGTCGCATCACCCATCGCCTGCTGGTTGCAGGCGAGACTGCGCAGGTGCAGTCCTATCGTGCCGCGGTCGAACCCGGTCTTTCCAGCAATGAAAAGATGGAGGATGTGCGCGATGCGCGCCCCGAGATCCGTACCACCCTGGAGCGTGCCGAACATTTTCTTGGCCTGGCCGCGCTGACTGCTGCCATCCTTGCAGGAGCGGCACTGGCATTGGCGGCGCGGCGTTTTGTGCTGCGCCATCTGGACAGTTGCGCGGTGATGCGCTGCCTTGGCGCACAGCAGGGGCAGGTATTGTGGCTGTTTCTCTACCAGTTCATCCTGCTCGGGTTGCTGGCGGTGCTGCTTGGCGGTTTGCTGGGATATGCCACACAAGCGGCACTGGTTGAAAGCATCGCATCCTTGCGCGATGCCGCTTTGCCGCAACCCGGAATACTGCCTCTGCTTAAAGCGGCGGCCAGTGGCTTCGCCCTGTTGATCGGATTCACTTTCCTGCCCTTGCTGCAATTGCGCAAAGTCTCACCGCTGCGCGTGTTGCGCCGTGAGCTGGGTTTGCCCCAAGCCAGCGGCTGGCTGATCTATGGCTTGGCGGCTGTGGTGATGGCCGGGTTGTTCCTGTGGCATGCGGGGTCGCTGAAACTGGGTTTGGCCGTGTTGGGTGGTTTGCTCCTTGGGTTGCTGCTGTTTGGTTGGCTGGCGTGGATCGCCGTGTACAGCCTGGCGCGTTTCTCCGATCGGCTGCCTGCTCATTGGCGGCATGGCTTCAACAATCTTGCACGCCATGGCCGCAGCTCCGCCGTACAGGTCGTCGCCTTCAGCCTCGGCGGCATGGCGTTGCTGGTGTTGACACTGGTGCGCGGTGACCTGCTGCAGTCGTGGCAGGGCAAATTGCCGCCAGATGCACCCAACCGCTTCGTGATCCATATCCAGCCGGATCAACTGCAGGGTGTGAATGCATTTTTTACGCAGCACGGGCTGCCGCCGCCCGCGCTGCTGCCGATGGTGCGCGGACGCCTAGTTGCCATCAACACCCAAACCGTCAGTGCTGAAAACTATGCTGACCCGCGCACCCAAGGTCTGGTTGAGCGTGAGTTCAATCTGTCCTACATGGCACAAATGCCCGTTTGGAACGAGTTGGTGAGTGGCACATGGTGGACGGACAATGCGGCGAACGAACTTTCCGTCGAAGAAGGAATTGCCAGGACGCTGGATATTTATCTCGGCGACACGCTCACTTACGATGTGGCCGGGAGCCGTTTTACCGCACGCGTCAGCAGTCTGCGCAAGGTGCAGTGGGACTCGATGAAGGTAAATTTCTTTGTCATTACTCCACCTGAAATACTCAAGGATTTTCCGGCCAGTTACCTCGGCAGTTTCTATTTGCCACCGGACAAGGCGCGTGCGGGAGATGAGCTCGCGCGCGAGTTCCCCAACTTGCTGCTGATCGACACCGGCGCGGTGATCGCCCAAGTACGAGGCATCGTGGATCAAATCGCACAGACGGTGAGCGCGATATTTATATTCACGTTATTGACTGGCCTTGCGGTGTTGTATGCCGCCTTGCTGGCCACCCAGGACGAGCGTAACCATGAGACGGCGATTCTGCGCACCCTGGGAGCGGACAGCGCTTATCTGCGGCGTCTGCACCTGACGGAATTTGTATTGTTGGGCGGTTTGAGCGGTTTGTTTGCCGCTGTCGGTGCGGTGCTGCTGGGCTGGGTATTGGCACGCTTTGTGTTGGAAATCCCATGGCAACCCACTGCAGCTATTTTTGTGACGGGCACGGCGGGTGGAATCCTGATTGTGACGCTATCCGGCTGGTTGGCGACACGAGGGTTACTGCGCCGCTCACCGCTTGGAATTCTCTCGGCAGATTAACGCCCTGGCGCTTGACGTGGGCTGGAATATCCCTATAATCCGCGCCTCCCCGAAAAAGGGCGTTTTAAACCTTGCTCCACCGCATCTGATTCAAGGCGGGGGGCTTTAATCCACAAGGAGATTTGATGCGACATTACGAAATCATATTTATCGTGCATCCCGATCAGAGCGAGCAAGTGCCCGCGATGGTCGAGCGTTATCGCACGTTGGTGACCGGCAAGAATGGTCACATCCATCGTCTGGAAGACTGGGGTCGCCGGCAACTGGCGTATCCAATCCAGAAGATCCACAAAGCCCATTATGTACTGATGAATATCGAGTGCGACCAAACGACACTGGATGAACTTGAGCACGCGTTCAAATTCAATGATGCTGTACTGCGCCACCTGATCATCAAGACCAAAACAGCCGTAACCATTCCTTCGGCGATGATGAAGGAAGAGAAATCGCGTTCATTTACCAGTGATGCGGTTGAGACAGCCATTCCGGTGGCAGAAGCATTGCCGGAAACGGCTGCATAAGCCAAGATTGGGCGGCAGGTGAGAGCGGAAGGCTTACTTGCGCAACGCAGCCTGAAGATCACGCAACTGGTGTTGCACATTGATAATGTTACATTGAGATAGGAGCACAAGATGGCTCGTGTATTTAAGAAAAAGGACGACAAGAAGAACAGCTCTTCGCGTCAATTGTTCAAGCGTCGCAAGTTCTGCCGTTTTACCGCGGAGAAGATTGCGGAAGTGGATTACAAGGACATCAACATCCTGAAGGAATTCATCTCCGAGAACGGCAAACTTATTCCGGCACGTATCACCGGCACCAAGACACATTACCAGCGTCAGTTGAGTGTGGCTGTGAAGCGCGCACGTTTCCTGGCGTTGCTGCCTTACACCGATTTGCATTAAGGAGTAGATCATGCAAGTGATTCTGATGGAAAAAGTGGTCAACCTCGGCCAATTGGGCGATGTGGTCAAAGTAAAAAATGGTTTTGCGCGTAATTTCCTCATCCCGCAAGGCAAAGCCAAACGGGCGACTGAACACAACGTGGCGGATTTTGCGGTACGTCGTGCCGAACTGGAAGCGGCAGATCAAGCCAAACTGGCTGATGCGCAAGCGCGCGGGGCCAAGCTGAACGGGCTGACCGTGCAGGTCGTGCAAAAGGCCGGGGTGGATGGCAAGTTGTTTGGTTCCGTGACCAATGCCGATATCGCGATCGCTCTGGTGGCGCAAGGCCATCAGGTTGAAAAGTCTCAAGTACGGATGCCTGAAGGCCATCTGAAACAGATTGGTGACCATTCGGTTAGTATCGCCCTGCATCCTGATGTGGCGGTGGATGTTATCGTTTCGGTGTTGGGTGAGCAATAATTCAACATTATCATCATGACGTTAAGCAAAAAGGGCTGGCAACAGCCCTTTTTGTTTTTGTCGGTACGATGCATCGCGGCAGTGTAAAATCACCCCTCCCAAATTTTTGTCCCCACCATGCAGAATTTTTCAGCCCCTATCGCTGACCCACAGCTTGACGCACTGAAGCTGCCTCCGCACTCGGTCGAGGCGGAGCAGTCGGTGCTGGGCGGAATCCTGCTGGACACCAGTGCATGGGACAAGATCACCGATCTGGTGAGTGAGCAGGATTTCTATCGGTCGGAGCATCGTCTGATCTGGCACCACATCGGGCGACTGAACGAGCATGCCAAGCCGATCGACGTTATTACTGTGGCCGAGTCGTTACAGAGCAACGCTGAACTGGAGAAAGCAGGCGGCCTGACGTACTTGGGCGCTTTGGCACAGAACGTGCCTTCTGCAGCCAATATTCGCCGCTACGCCGAGATCGTGCGCGAGCGCGCCATTATGCGCAAGCTGGTGGAAGTGGGCAGTGAAATCGCGACCAGTGCCTATAATCCGGGAGGACGCGATGCCGGTCAGTTGCTGGATGAGGCTGAAAGCAAGGTCATGCAGATATCGGAGCAGGGCGAGCGTGGCCGCCAAGGTTTTGTTTCGATGCCGCCGCTGTTGAATGAGGTGGTCGAACGTATTGAAACCCTGTATGGCCGCGACAATCCCAGTGATGTCACCGGTATCGCCACCGGTTTCACCGATCTTGATCGCATGACTTCGGGCTTACAGCCCGGCGACCTCATCATCGTGGCCGGACGCCCGAGTATGGGCAAGACCGCCTTCTCGATCAATATTGCGGAAAATGTGGCGATTGAATCCAACAAGCCGGTGGCAATCTTCAGCATGGAAATGGGCGGCACACAATTGGCGATGCGCATGATCGGTTCGGTGGGACGGCTGAACCAGCACAGCCTGCGCACCGGACGTCTGGAGGAAGAAGACTGGCCGCGCATGACGCATGCCTTGGGGCAGCTAAATGATGCGCCCATCTTCATCGATGAAACTGCTGCCCTGAATGCATTGGAAGTCCGTTCGCGTGCGCGGCGTTTGCATCGTCAGCATGACGGGCTCGGCCTGATCGTCATTGACTATATCCAGTTGATGTCCTCACCTGGCGGCAAGGCGAGCGAGAATCGGGCAACCGAAATCTCCGAAATCTCGCGCTCACTCAAATCGCTGGCGAAGGAACTGCATGTGCCGGTGATCGCCCTGTCCCAGCTCAATCGCAGTCTGGAGCAGCGTCCCAATAAGCGCCCGGTAATGTCCGATTTGCGCGAGTCTGGCGCGATCGAGCAGGATGCAGACCTGATTCTGTTTATCTACCGCGACGAAGTTTATAACCCAGATACGCAGGACAAAGGCAAGGCAGAAATTATTGTGGGCAAACAGCGCAATGGACCTATCGGTAAAGTAGAACTGACCTTTCGTGGCGAGTTCACCCGCTTTGAGAACTACGCTCAATCCTCGTACTAAACCCTTGGCGTTAACGAGCCGTTCAGTTACAATGCGCGTCCTTTTACAGGCGCGTAGCTCAGCTGGTTAGAGCACCACCTTGACATGGTGGGGGTCGTTGGTTCGANNTCGAGTCCAATCGCGCCTACCAATTACAGGGGTTGGAGGAAGGTGGTTGCCAACCCGGATTCTTTCTGCAAGCTCCCTTCACTGCCTTCCCGAGTAAGTATTGCCGTTGTGGGTTCAGTCATGCGACCGGCATACCCCTGACGCTGTCC
>DISA01000072.1:54923-55163 GCA_002421915.1 Gallionellaceae bacterium UBA6222 | reverse complement strand
AAAAACGCCGCCCGCAGGACGGGCGTATCAAAACCCGCACCGAAGCGGGCGACGAGATTGAACTACGCCTGTCAACCCTGCCCACCGCCTTCGGTGAAAAACTGGTAATGCGCATCTTCGATCCGGAAGTATTGGTGCGCGATTTCTCGGAACTGGGGTTTTCCGACGATGACCGCGCGCGCTGGGCACAGATGACCTCCAAGTCAAACGGCATCATTCTGGTCACCGGTCCTACCGGCT